>JANPHJ010000205.1:0-13293 GCA_031424395.1 Chthoniobacter sp. | reverse complement strand
TTCCCCGGTGAGACCGAGGAGGAATTCGAGTACCTCCTCGACTTCATCCGCCGCACCCGCTTCGAGCGCCTCGGCGTCTTCTGCTACTCGCAGGAAGAGGGTTCGCGTGCCGCCAAAATGGAGGGCCAGCTCCCGCAGAAGGTCAAAGCCGCCCGCTACAAAAAGGCCATGAAACTCCAGCAGCGCATCGCCCGCGAAATCAGCGCCGCCCAAGTCGGCCGCACCCTCCGCTGCCTCACCGACCAGCCCCTCATCGCCCGTGCCGCCGCCGACGCCCCCGACATCGACGGCCGCATCCTCCTCACCTCACCCGCGCCCGTCGGCCAGTTCATCGACGTCGAGATCACCGGCACGCAGGTCTATGATTTGGTGGGGAAAGTGGTGTGACTGGTTTTGTTCGCTGCGGATGAATTTCGAATTACGACGCCTGTGCAAATTAGGGCGCGTCACGCACTCATCTCAAAGAAGGGCACTAAACCGCCTAACCCAACCCACCGACCACTCCGCTCAAGACCCATGGAAATCATCCGCCGCTACCACCCTTCCTTCCGCTCGATCACTCGGGCGCTTCCCTCATTGCTAGCCGCCTCCACCCTGCTTTGCGGCCCCTATGTCTCCCAAGCCACCCCTTTAGTCCGCGCAAATTCCAACGACAACATGTTCACGGTGACCACCCCTGAGCAGACCGCCACCTCGGGCAGCGTCTCGGACGCCGAGGGCGCCACTGCCGTCAACGGCTCGACGGACGGCCGCGCTTCCGCCTCCTTCGGCGTGCTGCGCGCTTATGGACACGCCGCCACTGTCCCCTTCAACCGGTCGGATTATTCCTACTACAGTTTCAATTCAGCAAGTTGGCGCGACGACTGGCTCTTCGCTTCACCCACAGTACCGAACGGCTCTCGGGGTTTTGTCACCGTGCACTTCACGGTCGATGGCAATCTCAATGTACACTCGAGCGGCACACCGCGGGAACCTTTCGGTTCCTTTGACAACTACTATGGCCATATCGCCTACACCTTCGGCACGGACATTGGGAGCGGTGACAACGCACGAGAAACCATTCGCTACAATGGCACTCGGGAAGGAACGCCCTTTCTCGGGATTGAACAGACCATCACCCTGCCTTTTACCTACGGTACGCTCCTCGAGAATGTGGAGTTGAGGATAAAAGCGAATGTCTTCGCCCAAGGGCAGCAGAACAGCCCCACCGAATACTTCACCAATGAGTTTACTGCGGATGGCGAGCACACCGCCACATGGGGCGGCTTCGGACCGGTGGTCGACGGGAGCGGCAACCCGGTGACCGACTACAGCTTCACTTCCAGTTCTGGCACCAATTATACTCAGGCCGTTCCGGAACCGGGCTGTAGCCTCTTGCTCGTGGGCAGTGGTCTTTTGCTCAGCCTAGCCCGCCGAAAGCGCTAAAATCGAGCGGGCTCGGGCGGAGATTTAGCCGCTCGCGCCCTCACTCAGTTTTAGCCTGCAGGAGACTTTCCAGCACTCTAATCACATTCTCTAAGACGCGTTGCCTATCGTCCCCAAACCGGATTTCCGCACGAAGAATTGATGGGTCTCCCGGTCCTCGGCGCGCCATCCCGGCTTAAGCCGCGCCTTTTTCCGCGTAGCGGTCAAAGCGGTTCGAGAGGATGAAGAACGTCGGCGCCCAGAGGCCAACGAAGATGCCGAAGCGCTCGGCATGCGCCAGCGTGTCCGGGCTGGTGCCGCCGGTCAGAAACCAGATGCCGATGGACCCGAAGATGGAGGCGAAGCCGAGGAGGAAGCAAAGACTGCTGAGTTGTTTGAGCTGGGATGGTTTCATCCAACCCCTACGTCCGCTCCCGCGCCATCGACGCATCCGACTGGGCTGTAAATTCCATCTTCCTGCCTACATCGTTTGGGCACGGACTGTGGGAACGAAACGCTCTGGGGAAACTGCTGGTACTACAGATGGAATCAGTGCGCCCCGGCCCGCCCGGATTCCCCCTCGACTTTCGATCCTCGCCGTACCGTCTGGGCCCCATGAAAACCCTCCAAGCAATCCTCGCTCTGTTATTCACGACCCTCGTCGCGCCCCCGACTCTGGCGGCGGAGCCTCCGCCCGGCGGCACACCCGCGCTGCCCCTCATCCCACCCACCGCGCCCACCACGGGTGCCGGAGCCCGGCTGGATGCGCCCCTCGCGGATAAGATAGCCGCGGCGGTCACAGCCCATACTTACACTTTGACCGAAAGCTCCGAGGAACCCGGCGGCGGTCAGGACATACCTAATGGCGGGGCCTTGTTAGTCGGCTTGGAAATCCTCAACGACCATTCCAAAGGCGTGGCGGATGTACGCTCGATCCGGCCTTACTTTTAACCCGTGAAGCCATTGCCGCCGGCAAAGACCGCGGCGAACTGCCCAAAGTAACCGATAAGATCATGGCCCGCGCCGGCTATGCCGTGGCTGGGTTGCAGACCTATCAGAATGATTTCCGCATTCATGGCATCCAGGTCATCTTTGCCAAGATCGATACCCGCACCGAACGCCTCGATATGAGTCCCGCGAACAGCTACAAGAGCAAGTGGACAGGCTCCCGCGACAAAGGCGCGCCCAAACAGCTCGGCGGCGATGGCCGGCTCATCATCGGGGTCTATGGCAAGACCGGGGCCGATGCGGATACGATCGGCCTGATCCAAATGCCTTGAGGCAAGGCTGAGCCCTCCGGCTGGGGCGACGGACGTCACCTGATCTCCGCGCACACGCTTTCGCACAGCCCGATGAAGGTCTCCTCGGCCAGCGACAGCCGCCGCCCGCGCCAGTGCAGCACGCCCCAGCGGCGCTTGAGCTTGCGTTTGCCGAGCGGGAGCGCCACCAGGCTTTTCTCCTCCAGCTCCTTCCGCGCAATCCACGGCGCGAGGATGCTCACGCCGAGCCCGAGTTTCACCAGTTCCTTGATCGCCTCCATATCGCCGAGGTCGAGCAGGCTGTGCAGGACGATCTGCTCCTCGCGGAAGTAACTCTCGATCATCTGGAAGGTGTAGCTGCCCTTGCCGTAGAGGATGTAGTGCTGGCTCGTTATTTCGGCGCGCGTGACCCGGCCCGCGCGCGCCCACGGATGCAGCGGGCTGAGGACAAAGAGCAGCTCGTCGGTGAACAGCGGGCGGAATTCCAGCGGCTCTTCGCGGCGCGGTTCGAGGTTCACCGCGAGGTCGATGCGGTGCGCGCGGAGGGCGTCGATCATCTCCGGCGTGTCGCCCGGCTCGATGGAAATGGCGCACGCGGGGAAGCTCTCCTTGAACTCGCGCAGCACCGCCGGCAGCACATGCTGGCAGGCCGTCGTGCTTGCACCGATACGCAGCCGCGAGCTGCCCCACTTGCCGAGGTGGCTGAGGTGCGAGCGCGCGGATTCCATCTCGGTGAGGATCTTCTGCGCGTGGACCAGGAGCTGTTCGCCGGCCTGCGTCAGCACCACGGTTTTGCCCATCCTGTCCAAAAGGCGACAGCCGATCTCCTGCTCCAGCGCCTTCATGGAATGGCTGATTGCGGACTGGGAAAGGTGCAGCTCCTTCGCCGTGGAGGTGAAGCTGGCGGTGTGGGCGAGGATGGAGAATGCGCGGAGCTGCCTGCTGTCAAGCGGTTGGGACATGAATGAAGGAGATTCATCATCTGCATCGAAAAGTCGAAAGCTATTTATGCCACCCGCCGCTGCGCACTGGCACGGCGGGAGCTAAAGGCGGCGGTGTTCACTTTTTCCACACATCCGCATGCGCGAAAAAAATCATCCACACCGCCGTCCGTTGAGGCTGGGCTTTGTCGCGCTATCCGACTGCGCACCCCTCGTCATGGCGGCGGAGCTGGGGCTGTTTGCGAAGTACGGCCTCGAGGTGGAGCTGCGCCGCGAAGTGGGCTGGGCCACGGTGCGCGACAAGATCATCTACGGCGAACTCGACGCCGCGCAGGCGCCCGCGGGCTTGGTGGTGGCGGCGAGCTGCGGCCTCGGCTCGGTGCAGACCGAGTGTCTCACGGGCCTCGTGCTGAATCTGCACGGCAACGCCATCACGCTCTCGCAAAGCCTGTGGCAGCGCGGTGTGCGCGACGGTGAGACGTTGCGGCGCGAGGTCGCGCGGGGCGGCGAGCCGCTGACTTTCGGCGTGGTGCACGCCTGCTCGGCGCACAGCTTTCTGCTGCGCAACTGGCTGCGCGCCCACCGCATCGAACCGGAGCACGACGTGCGCATCGTGGTGGTGCCGCCCGCGCAGGTGCATGGCAATCTGCGCGTCGGGCACCTCGACGGCTATTGCGTCGGCGAGCCGTGGAACTCGCTCGCGGTGCTCACGAAGGCCGGCTGGTGCGTGGCGACGAGCGAGGAACTGGCACCGCGGCATCCCGAGAAGGTGCTCATGGTACGGCGCGAATTTGCGGAGCGTGCGGAGCGCGAGCATCTGGCGCTCATCGCCGCGCTCATCGAGGCGGGAGAGTTTTGCGCGCTGCCGGAAAATCGCGAGCGGCTGATGGCGACGCTCGCACTGCCGCACTACGTCGGCGTCCCGATCCAGACGCTGCGCATGTCGATGGCGGGCACGTTCGATTACGGCCACGGGCGCATCGAGCAGCAGCCGGCGTTTCACATTTTCTCCGGCGACGACGTGAATGAGCCAACGCCCGCCAAGGCCGATTGGGTCATCGGCAATCTGCTCGCCAGCGGCCTCGTGAAAGACCCGTCGCTCGTCCCCGCGGAGCGCCGCGCCGAGTGGTTTCGCGCGAACATTTTTCAGCAAGCCAACGCCCTCATCACCACCACCACATCCATGAAAACAAACGCACCCATCGCCCGCCAACCCGTTCCCAGCCTGGATCGCCGCCGCTTCCTCTACACCACCGCGAAAGCCGCCGGCCTCGCCGCGCTCTTTGGCGGGCTGCCGAAAGGGTGGATCGGTTCGGCCTACGCGAGCGACGCGCCGGAAACCGCCGACCTCAAGCTTGGCATCATCGCGCTGACCGATTGCTCCTCGATCGTCATCGCGCACGAAAAAGGGCTGTTCAAAAAATACGGCATCAACTCGACCGTCTCGAAAGGCGCGAGCTGGGCGGCCATTCGCGACTCGCTCGGCAACGGCGACATCCAGGCCACGCACATGCTGCTCGGCATGCCCATTGCCAGCACCATGGGCCTCGGCGGTGCGCCAAAAAAACCGATGGTCGTGCCGTGGCTGCTCAACCGGAACGGCCAGGCGATCACGTTGAAGAAGGGACTCGCCGGCAAGGTCGCGGACGACCCGAAACCGCTGAAGGCGCTCGCCGATGCCGCGAAAGCGAGCGGCACGCCGATGACTTTCGCCATGACTTTCCCGACCGGCACGCACGCCATGTGGCTGCGCTACTGGCTCGCCGCCGGCGGCGTGCATCCGGGCGATGCCGCGGGCGCGGGCGCGGATATTTCGCTCATCACCATCCCGCCGCCGCAGATGGTGGCGAACATGAAGGTCGGGAAGATGGACGGCTACTGCGTCGGCGAGCCGTGGAATGCGCGTGCCGTCGCCGAGGAGATCGGCTTCACCGCCATCACCACGCAGGGCATTTGGAAGGACCACCCGGAAAAAGTCTGCGCGTTCACTGCCGAATTTGCGGAGAAAAATCCGAAGACCGTGAAGGCCGTGCTCAAAGCGCTGCACGAGGCGAGCGTGTGGCTCGACAAAATGGAGAACCGCGAGGAGCAGGCGAGAATTGTCAGCGCGCCCACTTACATCAACTGCCCGCCGGAGACGCTGCTGGGCCGGTTGCAGGGCAAATACATCATGGGTGACGGGCGCAAACTCAAAGACCCGAACTACATGATTTTCAGCGACCGCAATTGCAACTACCCGCAGGCCAAATACGGAAAATGGTGGCTCACGCAGCTCCGCCGCTGGGGCTTCACCGAAGGCGCGCCCGACTACGAGGCGGTGACGAAACAGGTCATGCGGGCGGACATGTACGAGGAAGCGATGAAAGAAATCGGCTACCAGCACGGCGGTGCGGACGACCAGCCGGAGACCTTCTTCGACGGCGTGAAATTTGATCCGAAAGCCAACCTCGAAGCCTATGCCGCCAGCTTCGCGGTTAAGTCACTCAAAGGTTGAACCCGATGCCTCACGCAAAGGACGCAAAGGGCGCAAAGGAATGAATCTTACTAACTCCAACCTTTGCGTCCTTAGCGACCTTTGCGTGCGGCCCAAGCAAACAACATGAACCACCTAAAACTAGACAGCCTGTTACTCCCGCTCATCGGCCTCGTCGCCTTCCTCGTCATCTGGCAGGTGGTCGCCGGGCGGGTGGTTAAGACACAAACGGTGGATGATTTCGGTGATCCCGTGACTAAGACCGTGAAGGTCGGCGTCTCGCCCGACCTCCCTTCGCCGACGGAAGCGTGGACGGCGAGCAAGCCCTACATCGTGCAGCCCTTCGCCAAACGCGGCGAACTCGACCAGGGCATCCTCGCCTTCACCAAGCTCTCACTCGGCCTCGTCACGCAGGGCTATCTCATCGCGCTTCTGCTCGGCACACCGCTGGGCTTTTGCCTCGGTTTGTCGAAGACCTTTGCGAAAGCCGTGGACCCGATCATCCAAGTCCTGCGGCCGGTCTCGCCGCTCGCGTGGTTTCCGCTCGGGCTGGTACTTTTCAGCTCGGTGAAACTGCTCGACGGCTCCGGCAAAACAGCCTTCGGCGCATCGGACGCCGCGGCCCTTTTTACCATCGCCATCTGCGCGATGTGGCCCACGGTGATGAACACCGCCGTCGGCGTGCGCGCCGTGCCGACGGACTACCTGAACGTGGCGAAAGTGCTGAAACTCTCGAAGACAAAAACGCTCTTCAAAGTGCTGCTGCCCGCAACGCTGCCCTACATGTTCACGGGCTTCCGCCTGTCGCTCGGCATCGCGTGGCTGGTCATCGTCGCCGTGGAAATGCTCACCGGCCGGTCCGGCGTTGGCGGCTTTCTGTGGCAGGAATACAATGCGGGCAGTTACTCCCGCATCATCCTCTGCATCTTGACCATCGGCCTCGTCGGGCTGGTGCTCGACCGGCTCATGTCACTCGTCGAGTCGCGTTTCAAAACAGCATGAGCAACGGCCTCACGCAAAGGATGCAAAGGGCGCAAAGGGTTTTGAGGAAACCGGGGTGCCCATCGTCCGGCAGACCATTCACGACACGCTCGATGCCATTTTTCAAATGAACCTCTCCGAAGTTAATCAGCACGCCGAGTTTGGGATCACTGAGCCGCAGTTGGGTCAGCACTTGCTTGCCATGCACGCGGATGAGTTTTTCGACGGACTTCAATTCGACGATGACTTTGTCATCGACCAGCAGATCGGCGCGAAAACCTTCCTCGAAGACCAGTTCGTCGTAACGAATCGGAATCGGCACCTGACGCTCGACTTTGATGCCTTGCTTCCGCAATTCATGCGCCAGCGTGACTTCGTAAACCGTTTCGAGAAGTCCCGGCCCGGTCTTGGTATGCACCTTGAACGCTGTGTCGGGAATGACCTTGGAGAGTTCGTTTTCGTTCCTAGGCCGGAAGTGTGCGCGGCTGGCCGATCCACATCAATCATCTCCTCACGCAAGGGGCGCGAAGGACGCAAAGGAAAGAATGCAACTAACCAAACCTTTGCGTCCTTAGCGACCTTTGCGTGAGGCAACAACAACTATGCCCTTCTTAGAAATCGAACGCGCTTACAAAGGCTATGGGCCGAAGGAAAATCGCACGGAGGTGCTGGCCGACATCAACCTCGAGGTCGAGAAGGGCGAGTTCGTCGCCATCGTGGGTTTTTCGGGCGCGGGAAAAACCACGCTCATCAATTTGCTAAGCGGGCTCACCACGCCGGACCAGGGCGCGGCGAGATTCGACGGCAAGCTGATCACGGGCACGAGCCCGGAGCGCGGGCTGGTGTTTCAAAACTACAGCCTGCTGCCGTGGCTCACGGTCTATGAAAACATCGCGCTCGCGGTGGATCAGGTCTTTGCCGATTGGCCTGCGCACAAGCGCCGCGGGCAGATCGAGAAATTCATTGAGCTGGTGAATCTCACGCCGGCGCGGGCCAAACTGCCGCGCGAACTTTCCGGCGGCATGCGCCAGCGGGTGGCCGTGGCGCGCATGCTGGCCATGGGGCCGCAGGTGCTGCTGCTCGACGAACCGCTGAGCGCGCTCGATGCGCTCACGCGAGCGAATTTGCAGGACGAAATCATGCGCATCAAACGCGAGGACGACACCACCATCGTCCTCATCACGAACGACCCGGACGAGGCCATCCTGCTCGCCGACCGCGTCATCCCGCTGACCGCCGCGCCGCGCGCCACGCTCGGGCCGTCGATCCCGGTGACGATCCCCCGCCCACGCAGCCGCACCGACGTCAATCACAACCCCGACTTCAAACAGGCGCGCAACGAGATCATCGACTACCTGCTCAAGTCCTCCGACCGGAACAAACTGGCGGTAACAAAAAAACTCGTCCTGCCGGACATCCTGCCCGAAGACCTCGATGCCCCGCGCATCCTCGTTGGTAAACGACATCCGCGCCGGCGTTCCGAGCAGAAGATCGAAAAAGTGGAGGTCATCCAGTGAACGACACCGCCTATCTCGAACTCACGCAGCTCACGAAAAGCTATCCCTCGCCACAGGGCGAGGCGGTGATCGTGAAGGATCTCAATTTCAAATTCCGCAAAGGCGAATTCGTCACCGTCATCGGCCACTCGGGCTGCGGAAAATCGACGATGCTGATGATGGCCGCGGGGCTCACCTCGATCACCAGCGGCGGCATCATCCTCGCGGGCAAGGAACTGACCGGCCCCGGCCCGGATCGCGGCGTGGTCTTTCAGTCCCCGTCGCTGCTGCCGTGGATGACCGCGTTCGAAAACGTGATGCTCGGCGTGAACCAGGTTTTGTTCACCGCGGAGAAAATCGAGCGCGAGCAGATCGCGGAATACTACCTCACGCTCGTGGGCCTCGCCGACGCCATGCACAAGCGCCCCGCCGAGCTTTCGCAAGGCATGCGGCAGCGCGTGGGCATCGCCCGCGCCTTTGCGCTCGCGCCGAAGATGCTGCTGCTCGACGAGCCGTTCGGCATGCTCGATTCGCTCACCCGCTACGAGCTGCAGGAGGTGCTGATCCAGCTTTGGCGGCGCGAAAAAATCACTGCCATGATGGTCACGCACGATGTGGATGAGGCGCTCTTTCTCAGCGACCGAATCATCTGCATGACCGACGGCCCGGAGGCCGGCATCGGCGAGGTCATCGAGGTGGGTTTTCCGCGCCCGCGCGAGCGCCGGGCGGTGATGGATCATCCGGATTACTACCGGCTCCGCGAACAGCTCATCCACTTCCTCGAGGTCAAGGCGCACAAACATCCCGCGCCCGCGCCTACGCCCCCAGCCATGCCCGCGGAAACCACCGCCGCCCTCTCCTGAAATGCAACTCACGCCAAGACGCAAAGTTCCCGCAGCGACGCTTCCCCTTTGCGCCTTTGCGTCTTTGCGTGAGCCACTCCGTTTCCCCAATGACAGGCCCTCCGGCTCGCATGCTCGCGAGTCCGTCCACCAAACCACCAAGCCAATGAGGAGCATCTCCACACGCACGACATCCAATGACCAAACGAAAAAACACCATCCCTGAAAAAAGCGGAGCGCTGCTTGCGGCAGCGCTCCTGACCAGCAGTCTCATGTCCACCCTGGCGGGAGAGACAGTAGCGAAATCCACTGGCGCAAAACCGGTAACGGAGAAACCGCCGGAGAGCAGTCCGCTGAGCTTGGCCGGCGGGCTTTTCACTTTCGACGTGCAGGAGCGCCTGCGCCTCGAAGTCCGCGAGAACAACTTCGACTTCAACGACGCGGTGGACTCGTTGACCGATGACGGCTGGCTGCTCCAGCGCTTCCGCATCGGCCTGCTAATCAAGCCGGCCTCGTGGCTGAAAATCTACGCGCAGACCCAGGACTCGCGGGAGATCGACTCGGATCGCCCGGACTTCCCCGGCCAGCTCGGCGCGGAGGGCGACGACGCCTTTGACCTGCGCCAGGGCTACGTCGAGATCGGCAACGCCAGGGAGTTTCCGCTCACGCTCAAGCTCGGCCGGCAGATTCTGGCGTACGGTGATGAGCGCCTCGTCGGCTCCTTCGACTGGAATAACATCGGCCGCACTTTCGACGCCGTGAAGCTGCGCTGGGAGCGGCCGAAATGGTGGGTCGAGGGTTTCGCCTCGGCCGTCGCCGTGCCGACGCGCGGGAAATACAACCAGTCGGATTTCGTCAACGGCAATGAGACCGACCGCGGGCAGGTTTTCAGCGGCCTGTACTTCAGCACCACGGCGCTGCCCTTTCAGACCACGGATGTCTATGCCTTCCACCTCCATGAGGAGACGGGGCCGAAATACCTGCCCCTGGCGCGCGGCGACACGAACTTCGTGACCCTCGGTTTCCGCGTGAAGTCGAAGCCCGGCGCCTTCCATCACGAGCCCGCCCCGATGCCCGATGCCAAAGCGCTGGCCGACGGCAAATCCACGCCCACGCCGCCGCCCGCGCCGAAGCCCCTCAGCTTTGACTACGACGCCGAGGGCGCCTACCAGACGGGCCGCGTGCGCGGGCTCGAGCTCACCGCCTTCGCCGTCCACGCCGGCGCGGGCTACACCTTCGAGGTGCCGTGGACGCCGCGCATCGGCCTCGAGTACAACTACGCCACGGGCGACAACAACGCGGCGGACACGAATATCGAGACGTTCCAAAACCTCTTCCCGACGAACCACAAATTCTACGGATTTATGGACACCTTCTCCTGGCAGAACATGCACAACCCCGCCATCAGCCTCAAAGTCGCGCCCACGAAAAAGCTGACCGTGCAGGTGGACTACCACCTCTTCTGGCTGGCGACGAATGAGGACGTCTGGTACCGCGCCAACGGCGTCACCGCCGTGCGTCCGCTGCGCACGCCCGCTCCGGCGGTCCCGCTCGGCGCACCGCCCGCGCCGCTCCCGCCGCAGGCCACCAATGCCGACAAATTCGCCGGCAGCGAGCTCGACTTCACCGTGACTTACAAGCCGCTCAAGCAGCTCTCGCTGCAAGCCGGTTACAGCCACTTCTTCGCGGGCCGCTACCTCAAGGACACCGGCGCGCACGACGACGCCGACTTCGGCTACGTGCAGGCGACGATCGAGTTCTAAGCTCGGCGCATTTCTCGGTTGGGGAAACGTCCGCCGTCCGGTGCCGCACCGGGCGGCGGACTTACCCGCGTGAGCCGATGGGCATTGCCACCGGCGGCGGCACGCGCTTTATCCACCGCATGACCACGCCCGCGCCCGCTGCCTCAGACCGGCCGATTTCGCCCGGTTTCGCCAAAGCGGCGCTGGCGGTTGAGCGCTATGTGCTGCCGTGGGTCTATGGGTTTTTTGCCTGGCAGCGGGCAGGCGCGGGGCTGGAGCGCTATGCCGCCTACCGCAGGCTCACGGAGGCGGGCGCGCACCTGGCGGAGCCGATGATGGCAGGCGTGGCGGCCGCGGCGCTGACCAAGGATTTGCTGCTGTTTCTGCTCATGGTCTTCACCGGCGTGACGCTGCTTTTCAGCCGCGCGCCGGTCCGGCTGCCCGACCGGCTAAAGCACCTCATCGTGCCGCTCGCCATGAGCTATTATTTCTTCCTCTACGGCATGGCCGACCGCCTGCCCGCGCCGCTGCGCGAGAGCCTGCTGCCGCCGGGCTGGCAGTTGCCCGCCGCGATCGCCGGGCTGGCGCTGAGCTTGGTCGGCTACGCGGTTGCCATCTGGGCTTTCGTCCATCTCGGACGCTCCTTTGCCATGCTCGTATCGGTGCGGCGGGTCGTGGCCACCGGCCCGTATGCTTACGTGCGGCACCCCATTTACCTCGGCTACGCCATCGACCTCGGCGGGCTGCTGCTCACGAGTTTTTCGCCCGCCATGCTGCTCCTCGGCGCGGGCTTCGCCGCCTTTCTCGTCATCCGCGCGCGCCTCGAGGAGGAGATGCTGTGCGCCGCGGATGCGGGCTACCGGGAGTCAGTCGCACGCACCGGCTTCCTGCTGCCGCGCCTTTTTCAGCGGAGGTAAAAGGGCACGCGCCGACGACGGGCGGGTGCGGATTCCTGTGCAATCGCCGCGTCCGCTTTGGACAAAAGACGCCAGCCAGCACGTCAGGGGCGGGCGTCCTGCAGACGTCGGCGGCAGGTTTTTTCAAAAATAACCTGCGGTCTGCAGCGCGGTCTGTCGCGCGGAGCGGCTGGCCTAAAGCGGGCAAAATCAGGGCCTCCCGCGATCCCATGAACTCCATTCATGCCGTCATTGAAAATAATGAGCGCTGTTTGCCGGGCTGTCGTGGCGAGCGTGGCACAGCGCGCGCTAAAGAGCCCGGTGCACGGAAAGACGCCCCGTGCCGCACCAATCCAATCCACCACCACGCCTTGAAACTCTCCGATCTCAAAAGCTCCGGCCACTGGCCCACTCTCCTCACCGCGTTTCTGTATTTCGACTTCAGCTTCATGGTCTGGACGGTGCTCGGCCCGCTCGGCGCGCAGATCGGCGAATCGCTCCACCTTTCGCCCGAGCAAAAGGGCTTCATGGTCGCGCTGCCCATTCTTTCCGGCGCAATTCTCCGCATCGCCCTTGGCCTGCTCGTGGACCGCATCGGCGCGAAAAACACCGGCATCGTCGCGCAGTTCGTGGTCATCGCCGGGCTCGCGTTCGCGTGGCTGTGCGGTCTGCCGAATTATCAGGCCACGCTTTTCATGGGCCTGGTGCTCGGCTTCGCGGGCGCGAGTTTCGCCGTGGCGCTGCCGCAGGCGGGCCGCTGGTATCCGCCGAATATGCAGGGTGTCGTCATGGGCCTCGCTGGCGCGGGCAATGTGGGCGTGGTCATCGACAGCCTGCTCGCGCCGCGCATCGCCGCGGCCTACGGCTGGAAAAGCGTCTTCGGTTTCGCGCTCATCCCCGCGGTGCTGGTGCTCGTGGTGTACGTGCTGTTTTCGCGCGAGGCCCAGGTCGAGGTGAAAAGGAAACGCCTCGCCGACTACATCACGCTGCTCCGGGACAAGGACGCCCACTGGTTCTGTTTCTATTACACCGTCAGCTTTGGCGGCTTCGTCGGCCTCGCGAGCAGCTACGTGCTGTACTTCAAAAGCGAATACGCCCTCACGCCCGTGCAGGCGGGCGACTTCGCGGCGCTCTGCACTTTTGTCGGCGCGATCCTGCGACCCGTCGGCGGCGCGCTCGCGGATCGCATCGGCGGCATCCGCTCCCTCTACACGTTTTATGCGGTCGCCGCGCTCGCACTCATCGCCAGCCCGTTCGCG
>JANPHJ010000204.1:0-7238 GCA_031424395.1 Chthoniobacter sp. | reverse complement strand
CGCCCGCTGAGCAAAAAACGCCAGACTGTGGAACATAGCCATCCCAGCCTACCACCCCCGCCGCAGAGGCAACGCCCGGCGCACCTCCTCAGGCCATTTGGGCTTGTGAGGATATCCCGGGTCTGAAATGTTCACATCGTTGAAAACGAACGAACCTTTCGCCTTTTTCGCGCTCTTCCTAGAGAAACCGGCGGGAAATAGGCGAAAGCCTTTCGTCTTATTATGCGAAATGATTTCGTCTAATGGTCGTTAGGCGTTGCTCGCGCACATCCTTTATGAAGACAAGAAAGTGGCCATTACTGATCGGAATAGCAGCCGCGTGGATCGTAGCGACGTTGATTTACGCCTTCGTATTTTTCGAGCCGCCGCAGAACATGAATAAGGTTTATGGCATCCCGAAGTTCATGTTCGAGTCCATCGCCGCGCTGGGCGTCATGTTTACCGCCCTCCTCACGTCGTTCAATACGCTCGAAGCGACTCAGAAGGGCGAGGACACAGCAGCTCGTGAGCGGAAGCTTGCAGACGACCGTTTCACTCACGAACAGAATCTTGCGGAAGCGCAACGAAACTTTGATCGCGTTGAGAACGCGTTTCTCTATTTCGAGCGTTGGGATTCCCCGTCACTGAAAGACGCTCGTAACTTCACCCGTGAACTGGGCAAGATCGACGTAAACCTCACTCCGGCACAGAAACTCGACCTAATCACGAAAGATCAAAATCTGGAGCGCTCGGTTATCACGATGTTCAATTTCTTCGAGGAGATTTACATGTCTATCGAAGCCAACCGAGTGTCAGGGCAATATATGAAAGAGGCGTTTGCCGATGCTTACCGTCCAATGCACGCGCGATTCTTAGACTGGATCAACGCCCATCTAAAGCCCACCCAGAAGGAACACCTCGACAAGCTAAACACATCATGGTCATAGATTTCTAAATGTCCGCAACGGCTAACCATGCGCTGCAGCGAACGGCTCCGTGCGTCACGGCACCTGCTTCCGCCGCCGCCTCCGCCCGCCATGCAGGTGCCGCGCCGCACTCCGCCGTCGCTGAGCTTGGGGTCGTTAGGCGTTGCTGCGCACCTTATCTTTATGCCACGTATTTTTCTCCTCCTCTGTTCGATAGTTCTCTCCGTTGGTCACGCCTTTGGTGCCGATGACTGGCTCCCGCTCTTCGACGGCAAAGACCTGACCGGCTGGCGTGCGAATGTCATGCCAGAGTCCTTTTCCGTCGTGGACGGCGTTATCCGGGTCAACGCAACCAAGGAGAGCGCGCACCTTTTTTACGTGGGCGACAGCAAGGATGGCTTTGTGCGGTTCAAGAACTTCGAGTTGGAGCTTTCCGCCCGCAGTGAGCCTGATTCCAACTCTGGCGTGTTCATTCACACCGACATGAACACCCGCGACAAGTCACTTCATCTCGCCAAGGGTTACGAGATTCAACTCAACAGCTCCGCACGCGAGAAGCGCAAGACCGGCAGCCTGTACGCCGTGGTTGACCTGGACAAGTCGCCCGTGGACGAGAGCCAGTGGTTTCGCGTCCGCATTGCCGTTCGAGACAAGCACATCACGGTTCATCTGAACGACAAGCCGGTGATTGACTACACCGAGCCGGAGGGCGTTCAGCGCCCTGTCGAGCGTGCCGGGCGTTTGCTCGACCCGAGCGGAGGCGGTATCGCCCTCCAAGGTCACGACCCGAAAAGCGTCTTTTACTTCAAAGACATCCGCATCAAACGTCTCCCGTGAAAACGCCTAGCCATGCGCTGCAGCGAATAGCTCCGTGCGTCACGGCACCTGCTTCCGCCGCCTAGGGAGGGTGCAGGAGGGGGGATTAAAGCGCGGCCTTTAGCACCTCCACGGCGCGGTCGAGCTCGGCTTCGGTGTTGTAGAAGTGGGGGCTGAAGCGGAGGTAGTCGCGGCCCGCGCGGTCGTGGCGGAGGGAGGCGATGACGCGGGCTTTTTCCAGGGCGGTGAAAAGCGCGGCGCTGCTGGCGGCGGGGTGGCGAAAGGTGGTGATGCTGGTGGCGGTGGGGCCTGCGCGGGGTCCGAGGATGTGGAAGCCGAGGGGGTCGAGCTGGCGGATGAGGTGGGCTTTTAACTCGAGCAAGCGCGCGGCGACGGTGTCCAGGCCGTGGGTGAGGAAGGCGTCGAGGGCGGCTTTCAGGCCGACGATGCCGAGGATATTGAGCACGCCGGGCTCGTAGCGCTGGGCGGTGGGGACGAATTCGACGCGGTCCTGGGCGATGAAGTTGGGCGACTGGACATTCCAGGCGCCGAGGAGGGTGGGCCGGAGGCGCTCGAAATGCGCGCGGCGCACATAGACGATGCCGATGGCCAGGGGGCCGAGCATCCATTTGTGGGCGTCGGCGCTGAGGAAATCGACGTGCGCCTTTTCCACATCGAGTGGGAAGGCGCCGAGGGTCTGGATGGCATCGAGGGAAAAGAGCACGCCGCGGTCGTGGAGGAGGGTGCCGATGGCGTCCACGTCGAGGCGGTAGCCGGTGAAGAAGTGGGCGCTGGCGAGGGCGACGAGCCGGGTCTTGGGCGAGAGCGCCTGCTCGACGAGGGCAGGCGTAATCTCGCCGGTCGCGGCGGGCTCGAGGTAGCGCACGGTGACGCCGCGGCGGCGCAGCTCGAGCCAGGGATAGACGTTGGCTGGGTAGTCGCCGTGGTAGCAAAGGACTTCGTCGCCGGGCTGCCAGTCGAGGCCGTTGGCGAAAAGCGAGAGCCCGAGCGAGGTCGGGCCGAGCAGGGCGATTTCATCCGCGTGCGCGCCGATGAACTGGGCGCAGGTGCGGCGCGTTTCCTTCACGTCGCGGAGCACGTCGCCGAATTCCTGATGGTGCTCCGACGACTGCCGCGTGTAGGCGCACACGGCGTCGGCCACGTAGCCGGGCAGCGCGGTGACGGCGGCGTGGCCGAAGAAGATTTGGTCGCGGCAGATGGGGAAAAGGGCGCGGCGGCGGGCTTCGTCGGGAAAAAGATTCATCGGGTGAAGAGAGGCCACAAATCGGCGCGCAACGCACCGGAAAAGATTCGTTTGCGCCCCCCGGTCGCGCCCGTAGTTTCGCGCCCAATATGCTCAATGAGGACACGATCCAGTATGCGATCGAAAACACCCAGGTCATCGTCGCCCCGCAGCGGCGCATCGCCACCTTTGGCGACACCAGCTTCCGTTTTTTTCTCGTCACCGAGCTGATGGACAGCGTGGGCCAGGTGCGCGTGCGCGACGGCCGGCTGCACGCCGAGCGCCCGCAGATCATCACGCCGGGGCAGATCCACCGCATGCTGGCCGAGGGCTTCGGCGAGCGCGCCGAGGCCTTTGTGGACTGGATGCGCGAGCACGCGCCGCAGCTCGCCGCGCTGAAATACGGCTTCCAGTTTCGCAAGTCCGACGTGTCCGACAACGTCCTGCACGGCACGCTCGACGAGGTGCTCAGCCGCCTGCGCGAGGACGTGGAGCGCTCGGAGGATCCGCTCAGCGCGGTGATCCAAGGCGTCGATGAGGGCTGGGAAATCTGCCTGCTGAAATTCGCCGCCGACATGATCCAGGAATCCTCCGGCGGCAACCTCGGCGACTTCAAAAAGCGCGGCCTGCTGTGACGGTGAACGTGCCCGCCGGCGAGGAAAGTGGGGCGCGCGTTGACTCACTTTCCAGTTTCCCTTTCACTCCCCACCGCCCGTGAAAGCCCTCTTCCTCATCGTCCTCGCCGTCGCCATTTTTGGCACCGGGGCCTACGTCACCTACGAGATGTTCATCGTGCCGAAGCAGGCGCTGCAGGCGGAGAAAGCGCTGCCGCCGCCGCCGCCGCCGCCCGATCCCACGGTGCCGGAGTTTGAGAAAGCGAAAGCGACGCGCCAGCCGGGCAAGCTGCTGGAAGCGCGCGAGGCGCTGACCGCGTTCGTCGAGCGCTACCCGGAGTCGGGCAAGATCGACGAGGCCAAAAGCCTGCTCGGCAAAATCAACACCGACCTCTTTCTCTCCACCCGGCCCGCGCCGGAAAAGGAGGTCTATGTCGTGCAGCGCGGCGATGTCATCAACCGCGTGGCCAGCAAGCTCAAGGTCACGCCCGAACTGCTGATGCGCTCGAACAGTCTTGAGGCCACGATGCTCAAAATCGGCCAGAAGCTGACCGTCGCGCCGGCGGATTTCTCGGTCGTCATCAGCCGGAAAAAAGACCGGGTGACGCTGCTGAACAAGGGCCGATTTTTCAAACAGTACGCCGTCGTCTCCTGGCCGCCGCAGCATGTGAAAAAAACGCTGCCCGGCGGGCCGAAAGCGCCGCCGCTCCCGAAGCAGACCGGCAAGGTGAAGGACAAGATCGCGTGGCTCGACGGCCAGCGCGTGATCTTTACCGACAAGGGCTACTGGACCGCGAAATTCTGGATCGAAATCAGCATCTCCGGCTGCACCCTTTACCCCGATCCCGAGGGCGCGCCCGAGACGCCGAACTCGAAGCCCATCAACGGCGGCATCGCGCTCGCGCCTGAGGCGCTCACCGAACTCGGCGCGCTGCTAAGCAAGGGCGACGAAGTCACCCTCGAATAAAACTGCCCATGAAACTTCAGCCGCTGGAATTTGAAAAACCCATCATCGAGCTCGAGGAAAAGCTCGCCGATCTGAAACGTCATTCGCGCGCGAACGACATCAACTTCGACGCCGAAGTGCGCCGCATGGAGGGCAAGATCGAGGACACCAAGCGCACCATTTACGAGAACCTCACCGCCTGGCAGCGCGTGCAGATTGCGCGGCACAACGCGCGGCCCTTCACGCTCGATTACCTCCAGCTTTCGTTCACGAACTTCGTGGAAATCCACGGCGACCGGCTCTTTGCCGAAGACCGCGCGATGCCCGGCGGCTTCGCCACCATCGCGGGGCGAAAGTGCGTGGTCATCGGCCACCAAAAGGGCCGCGAGCTGAAGGAAAACATCAAACGTAACTTCGGCTGCGCCAACCCTGAGGGCTACCGCAAGGCGCTGCGGCTCATGCGGCTCGCGGAAAAATTCGGCCTGCCCTTTGTCTCGCTCATCGACACGCCCGGCGCGTATCCCGGCCTCGGCGCCGAGGAGCGGCACATCTCCGAGGCCATCGCCGTGAACCTGCGGGAAATGATGGTGCTGCGCACGCCGACCGTCGCCGTCATCATCGGCGAAGGCGGGAGCGGGGGCGCGCTCGGCATCGCCGTCGCGGACCGCGTGCTCATGTTGGAAAACGCCTACTACTCGGTGATCTCGCCGGAGGGTTGCGCCGCCATTTTGTGGAAGCACCGCAAGCACGCGCCCGAGGCCGCCGCCGCGCTGAAGCTCACCGCGCGGGACCTGCTGGAAATGAAGCTCATCGACGGCATCATCCCCGAGCCCATGGGCGGCGCCCACCAGAACCACGCCGCCGCCATCGCAAACCTCCGCACCGCGGTCAGCCGCCAGCTCGACGAGCTGACCAAGCTGCCCCACGACGAACTCCTCGCCCAACGCTACCAAAAATTCCGCCGTGTCGGCGAATTCGCAGGCGACGTGTAGCACCCGCGGACGGCTCGGAATTCTCCATCAAACCACCCGCCAACGGGTCATACCTCCAAACCCAACCACGACCATGCGCCTCATCTTTCTCATCCTCGCTGCTTTCACCCTCACCGCCCGCGCCGACAACTGGCCGCAATGGCGCGGCCCGCTTTTCAACGGCTCCTCGCCGGAAAAAAACCTCCCCGAAACGTGGACGAAAGAAACCGTCCGCTGGGCCGCCCCGCTCCCCGGCCCGAGCGGCGCGACGCCCGCGGTCTGGGGCGATCACATCTTCGTCTCCAGCCCCGATGCGCAGAAAAACCTCCTGCTCCTCGCGCTCGACCGCAAAGACGGCAAGGTGCGCTGGCAAAAGCAAATCGCCAGCGGCGACATCACCAAAGGCCGCGGCAACATGGCCTCGCCCTCGCCCGTGACCGACGGCAAAACCGTCTTCGCACTCTTCGGCACCGGCGACCTCGCGGCGCTCGACTTCGACGGCAACATCAAATGGCAGCGCAACCTCGGCGCGGACTACGGGCGCTTCGCCATCATGTGGCTCTACGGTTCCAGCCCGCTGCTTTTCGACGGCAAACTTTACGTCCAGGTCCTCCAGCGCAACCCCGCGCCCGCCGACTACCCCGGCCTCGCCGGCGGCGACTCCGCGCGCGAGAGCTACCTCCTCGCGCTCGACCCTGCGACCGGCAAGACGCTGTGGAAAACCGCCCGCCCGAGCGAGGCGAGAATGGAATCCCTCGAAAGCTACGCCACGCCCGTCCCGGCCATCGCCGCGGACGGCAAGGCGCAGCTCCTCGTCGTCGGCGGCAACTGCCTCACCGGCCACGATCCCGCCACTGGCGCGGAACTCTGGCGCGGCTACGGCTTGAACCCGAAGGACGGCGAATGGATGCGTATCGTCGTCTCGCCCGTCAGCGCTGCCGGTCTCGCCATCGCCTGCGGGCCGAAAAAGGAACCGATGCTCGCCTTTCGCACCGACGGGAAAGGGGACATCACCGCCACCGGCCTCGCCTGGAAAAATGAGGAGCGCAAAACGCCCGACGTCTGCACGCCCGCCTTCGACGGCCAGCGCCTCTACGTCGTCGACGGAGACGGCCACACGCTCACCGCTTACGACCCGAAGACCGGCGAGAAAAAATGGGCCGGCGAGCTGCCCGACCGCACCGTCATCCGCAGCAGCCCGACCGTGGCCGACGGCAAAATCTACATCGTGAATGAAAAAGGCACCGTCATGGTCTGTGCGGCGGGCGATGAATTCAAACTCCTCGCCACCATCCCGATGGGCGACTCGGAAGGCACCCGCGCGAGCGTGGTGGTGAGTGGCGGTCAGCTTTTCCTGCGGACGACGCAGGCGCTGTACTGCGTGGGGAAATAGGCCGCGCTTTTCTTGGCCACGATCCTGTCCCACGCCGTCGCGGCTAGCGCGCTCGGCCTCGCTTGCGGGCCGCGGCTGCCGGGGCGCGCGATTTACTACGGCGGGGTGTGTTCGATGATCCCTGACCTCGATGTCCTCGGCTTTGGGCTCGGGATAGCGTATGGCGATCCATTCGGGCACCGCGGCTTCACCCACTCGCTCTTTTTCGCCGCAGTCTTTGCGGCGTTCGTCTTGCTCGCGCTGTTTCACAAACCCGCCGACCGCGCGCGCTGGCCGGCGGTCTGGCTGTACCTCTTTCTCGCCACCACCTCCCACGGCCTACTCGACGCCATGACGGACGGGGGTCTCGG
>JANPHJ010000203.1:0-7033 GCA_031424395.1 Chthoniobacter sp. | reverse complement strand
GTCGTCTCCGAGCGGATTTCACCGGAGCATGAGGTGTGGCGCGCGATCCACGGACTCCGCTCCGTGACAGGGCTGATCGGCGTGAGCCGACTTGTCGCGGGCGGGTTCACCATCAAGATCCTCGCCGCCGACAGTGTCACCCTGGCCCTTCAACTGCGAGCCGTACGCAGCCTCCTTGCCGAGTTCCTGTCACCGCTCCGCTGCGCCTCGCGGAAACTGTAGCGCCCGCCTAAACGGCACTCTGGTCAGGCTTACCAGCGCGCCCGCTGGGCCTGCGGAGGCCCCATGAAGGTGGTGATTTTGAGTGCCCTTAACGGTTTGGCCCGACCAACAAAGGCCTTGACCCTTCTAGGAAAGTTTCTGCTAATCGCCGCGCTGTTGAATTTTCGGCAGCAAAAAACCCAAACCAACCAAGAAAGACCCATCATGACCAAACCCAGCATTGCAGCGGCCTGCGCGCTCACCTTGGCCGCCGTCGGCTTCACCTCCACCAGCCTGGCTGGCACCGGCGGGAAAGAGGCCAACGCCGCCAAAGAAATCAAGGAAACCATCAAGGAATCCTGCATCACCGGCGACCTCGGCGTGGCCGTGGTCAGCGAGTACATCTCCCGGGGTGTTGTGCAGGAAAACCAGGGCTTCATCGCCCAGCCCTACCTCGACCTCTACTTCAAGCTCTACGAGGGCACGGGTTTCTTTAACAAGGTCTCGCTGAACGCCGGCCTCTGGTCGAGCCTCCACTCGAACAAGACCGCCGCCTCCCCCGGCACCTCGCTCGGCGCATGGTATGAGTTCGACTGGACCGTGGGCGTCGCCCTGACCTTCGCGAAAAACTTCACCCTGACCATGAGCTGGTTCGACGAAGAGTTTCCCAGCAGCAGCACCCGTGGCGGCGCGGTCAATGTGAACCTCGCCTATGACGACACCGACCTTCTCGGTGCGTTCGCGCTCCACCCGCATGTGGCGGTCCTGAAGTCCATGATCGGCAACTACGTCGGCGTCCCCGGCGGAGCCAATGGCTGGTACTATGAAGTCGGCATCGCGCCCGGCTTTACCCTTTGCAAAGGCGGCACCTATCCTATTGCCATCACCATCCCGCTGACCCTGGGCCTCGGCTCGGAAACCTACAACGGCGACGACTACGGCTACTTCTCCGCGGGCCTCAATGCCTCGGTGCCGCTGGCCTTCGTGCCGGCGTGCTACGGCAGTTGGACCTACACCACCGGCTTCACCTACGTGAACCAGGGCTCGAATGCCGCCGCGGCGTCCGCACCCGCAGTCACCAATGGCGATCGCAATCAGTTCGTCTTTTCCGGCGCGGTCGGCCTGGCGTTCTAAAAAAGCAGTCTGAGGTATTTCTTGCGGCTCCGCCGGACCACTGTGTCCGGCGGAGTTCGCGGGAGCCCGGTGCGGCTCCCGTTTCTCCCCCGGCGGTCGTGGAAAAGGCCGCGCTTGTCCGCTCCTCCCACGCGCTCAGCGACTCGCGGATTTTCCCGAGAAAATGATCGAAGTCTGCCGGGGCCGGACGCATCCTGACGGGTGAAGCGTTCTCGGACGCAACGTCTGGAGCGCGGCCGCCAACAAACCAACAGGAGATCCAACAAACCATGAAAAATACCGTTAAAATCCTCACGGCCATCAGCGCCTTTGCGCTCGGCCTCAGCACCACCACTGCCCAGGCCGGCGGACCCACCGCCCACCAGACCTACACGCTCGTGAAGTCCGCGCAGGACGCCGACGCCCTCAAAGTCGGCACGAAGATCGCCGTGACCTGCCCGTCCTGCGGCGCGGTGACCACCTCCACCGTTGACAAGGCCAAGAGCCACATGCACGGGGCGACGTGCGGTGCCTGCCAGACCACGTTCGAGGTCCTGCCCATCGCCGCCGGCAAAGCCAGCGTCACCAAGCTCCTCTGCAAAGACGCCAAGACCGGCAAAAAAATGCCGCTCAGCGTGTGCGCGGAAATGCACTGAGCGCCCGCCGGAAAGTTTGCTCCGCCGCCCGCGCCCGTGCCGCCGGCGGGGTCCTTCGGCAGGCGCCTGCGGTCGTCCAGGCTGTGAGCCAAGCCAGCGCTCCCGCGACTGAGTCCACGCAAGACCCGAAAAGCGCGAAATTGCGAAGCGGTTTTCGGGCTTTTTCCCGTCTTTCGTGGACGCCATTCAGCCTTATCTCACAGCCGCTCAGCACCTCATCATCCGCCCTCGTCAGTCCGCGCGCAGCGCGGCCTCGGCGCCGAGCAGGGCGGCGTCCACCACGCGGAGGAAGCGTTTCAGCTCCAGCGGCTTGGTCACGTAGGCGCACGCGCCGGCGGTGAGCATGTGGTCGATGGCGTCGGGCGTGGCGTCGGCGCTGACGATAATGACGGGCACGGCGCTGGTCACGGGGTCCGCGCGCAGGCGCTGGAGCACCTCGGTACCGGAGACATCCGGCAGATCCATGTCGAGGAGCACGAGATCCGGCCGGTGCTGGCGCGCGAGTTCGAGGCCGATGGTGCCTTGCATGGCCGGCAGGAGCTCCAAGCCGGGGCGGCGGGCGAGGATGGCTTCGACCAGGCACAGGTTCGACAGGTTGTCCTCGATGTACAAAATCGTGCGCCGGTTGCCCTCAGCGGGCCAGTTCTCGTCCCCCGCTGCCTCCACGGGCTCCGCGCTGCCGGCGGGCCGTTCCGCCGCGGGCAGTTCGACCCAAAAGACGCTGCCCACCCCGACCTCGCTGTGGACGCCCACGCTCCCGTCCATCAGCTCCGCCAGCCGCCGGCTCAAGGTCAGGCCGAGCCCGGCGCCCGGGATGGCCGTGCGCTCCGCGCCGAGCCGCTGAAAGGGCGTAAACAGCAGCGCCACCTTTTCCGGCGGCAAGCCAAGCCCGGTATCGCGCACCGCGAGGCGCGCGCGGCCCTCGGCGGTGCGCGTGCAGTCGATGTCGATGCTGCCGGCACTGCGATTGTACTTCACCGCGTTGGAGAGCAGGTTGAGCACGACCTGCTTCAGCCGCTGGTGGTCGGCGAGAACGTGCAGGTCCGCGCCCCCGGGATAGTGGCTGGCGAGGCGGATGTTTCTTTGCTCGGCCAGCGGGCCGATGATCTGGAGGCTCTCGCGCACCAGCCGGCGCAGGGACACGGACTCGGATGAAAAAGTGAGCCGCCCGGCCTCGATACTGGCGAGGTCCAGCACCTCATTGACCAAGTCCAGCAGATGGCTGCCGGCTTTCAGAATGTACTCGGCGCACTGCCGCTGGTCGCCGGTGCAGTCGGCCTCGAGGATCTGGCCAAAGCCCAGGATCGCATTCAGCGGCGTGCGCAGTTCGTGGCTGACGCGCGAGAGGAATTCGTTCTTCGCGTTGTTCGCCCGCTCGGCCTCCTCTTTCGCCGCATGCACTTGCTCGTGCGCCTGCCGGCGCTCGGTGATGTCCTCCGCGATGCCCACCACGCGGTACACCGCGCCCGCCGCATCGCGCACCGGAAAGGCGCGGTCGTGAATCCAGCGCACCGCGCCGTCGGGCTGCACGACCCGGTACTGCTCGTCGTAGGTGCCGGCGGTCTGGCGCCCAAAGGCGACGATCGCCGCAGCGCGATCATCGGCATGAATGGCGTCCACAAAGGATCGCGGCTGGTCGTAGAGGCTATGGACGGTGCGACCCCACACCCTTTCATAGGCAGGGCTGACATAAAGCATCCGCTGCTTCCCGGGGTCGGTCATCCAGAAGACCTGGTTGATGTTTTCCGCGAGCTGCCGAAAGCGCTCCTCGCGCTCCTGCAGACTCGCATGGGCAAGGTGCAGCTCCTCGCGCGAGCGGCGCAGCCCCTCGCGCGCCACATCCAGCCCGGCGGCGGCGCGCACCACTTCCTCCTGCATCTGGTTGAAGCTCGCGGCCATTTCCCCCAGCTCGTCCTTCGAGTGAATGGCCAGCGGAATCACGTCCAGCTTCACCCGCGCGGCGTCGAGGTCGCCGCGGTTGAGCGCATCCATCGCTTCGCAAAAGTCCGCCAGCGGGCCGGTGGCGAGCCGTTTCGCCGCCGCGGCCGTCTCCGCGGTCGCGTGGCCGATCATGCCCGGCAGCACTAGGCCGACGGTGATCGTGAGCAGCGCCACGAGGACGAAAATATCGGCGAGCACTTCCACCAGCACATGCCGGCCGCTGATGTTTTGCACCGCGATGAGATAGCCCGCGCCGTCGAGCACCAGCACCGCGAGCATTGCGCCGGTGAGCTTGAGGTGAATGGTGCGCGCGATGCCCGGCAGCCCCGCGCGGCGGCGGTCGGAAAATTTCCGCCACGCGTAGAGCGCCGAGCCCGAGTAGGCCAGTCCGATGCCCGCGACGACCGTGGGCAGGCCGAACTGCTGGAAGCCGAGAATCGTCGAGATGCCCCAGACCACCGCCGCCAGCACGCCGAGGCGGATCATCATGGGCGAAGCGCGGTACGGCCGCGGCATGTCCGGCGCGTCCCGCCGCAGCAGCCAGACCGCGATGCTCGGCATGCCGATGCCGATGAGGTAGGTGAAATTCGCCGCCGCCACGATCCAGATGGGATCGCCGAGCAGCAGGAAAACGATGGCCATGCCCGCGGTCAGCAGCGTCGCGGCGAGCGGCGCATCGGCGCGGTCGCGCTGCGCGAGAAAGCGCGGGAGCAGGCCGTCCTCCGAGAGCTGCGCCATGGTGCGGGCCGCGCCCGCCAGCGGCGCGAGCGTGCCGTGAAACATGTTCAGCGTCATGAACCAGATCGCCGCGCCTTTCGCCGCGCTGCCAAAAAGCGGCGCGAACGTCGGTCCCAGCACCAGCGCGAGATCCTTGCCGAGCGGCTCTGGGCCTAGCACGCCGAGCCACACCACCGGCAGGATCGCAAAATAAAGCGTCGCCATCCCCGCGCTCGCAAACATCGCGCGCGGCACGTTTTTGTTCTGGTCGATCGTCTCACCCACATGACACGCCGCCTGCTCAAACGCCGGCGCCGCAAAGCCGATCAAATACAGGCCCGCCATGGCGCTCGTGATTTGGCCGAACACTCCGGGAAAGGGCGTCGTGAGATGAAACGTCGTCGCCTGCTGCCAGTCCACATGCCCGGTGAGCACCGGGATGAGCGCCGAGCAAAAAGCCAGCGCGCCAGCGCCCGCCGCGATCACCGTCGCCAGCCGCGTGGCCCACTGGATGCCGCACAGATTCACGACCGTGAAAACCGCCACGATGCCCGCCGCCAGCAGCGGCACCGAAACACCCGGCAGATACCATTCGCGCAGCGCCGACGCCGAGAGCAGCGCCGTCAGCCCGCAGGTCGGCACCCAGCCCCACCAGTAGCAAACGCCCGTCAGATTCGCGAGCACCGGGCTGTACGGGCGAAAGGCCTCCGCGCAAGTCGCCGCGATGCCGCCCACGCGGTTCGGCCACATCAGCACCAGTTCCGTCCACCCCGGCAGCGCCAGCCAGCCCAGGATCAGCCCCGCGATGAGCAGTGGCACCGCCGCGCTCCCCTGCCCCGGGATGCTCCCCTGCCCGGCAAAAAGCGCCGCCAGCAGAAACAGACTTTGATTGCTCCCGCCCATCGCCAGCGCCGTGGTGCCGACCCAACCGATCCGGCGCGGATGCGGCGGCACGGGTGGGTCATCGAGATCTGGTCCGACGGTTTTCATTGGGGGAAAAAAGCTCGCGGATGCTGCGGACGGCCCGCGCCGCTGTCGAGCGCGCAGCTCGCGTTTCGGAGGCCGGCGCTAAAGCCTGTTACACACTTTCTTGCCCGAATGGGGCGTGTGTAGAGGCGGCTCTTTCGCGCTTTGGCGACGTGCCGCCTGGACGCCCTCCCGGCGGCACCTCCGCAAAGCCGGACCGAGCCGCCGCTACAGCGGAGCACAGCCGAGCAGTGCAGAACCGGCGCTACGCCACCTTCCACTCGCCGCGATACTCGCGGGTCAACCACTTTGCGTCGCCGGTGCCGGCGGCGAAGGTGTTCTGCGCGGGATCCCACTGGAATTTCTGGCCGTAGCGGTAGGCGAAATTCAGCAGGTGGCACGCGGTCACGGAGCGCGCGCCGATTTCCACATCGCAGATCGGGCGGCTGCGTTTCTTGATCGCCGCGAGCCAGTCCGCCTTGTGGTCGGTGCTGGCGTAAAGGCGCGGCTTGCTGGCGTCGATGAACTCCTTTTCCACCGCGTCGAGCACCGCGTTCAGGTTTTGCTCCTTGGTCATCGCCTCGCCTTTCACCGCGCCGCCGAGCGTCAGCTTGAATTTCCCGCGGTTCACCTGCACCTCGCCATCGGTGCCGAAAAAGGTGACGCCGTTTTCCGCAATGTGCGTGACCTCGACGCCGTTCGCATAGCGCAGCCGCCCGCCCGCCTGCGCCGTCTGCCAGCCTGCGGGCGGGAGGATTTCCACCGGGCCGCTGTCATCCGCGCCGAGCCCCCATTGCGTGATGTCGAAATGATGCGCGCCCCAGTCGGTGACCATGCCGCCGCCGTATTCCCAATACGCGCGCCACATCGGAAAGTTCTGATGGATGCCGCGTGGGCTGAGCACCGAATTGTACGCCCGCATCGGCGCCGGCCCGAGCCACAAGTCCCAGTCGAGCCCCGGCTCCGCGTCTTCCCCCGGCAGATCGCACGCCTTCCCCGGCCCGCCGAAACCCGCCGTGACCCGCTCCACTTTCCCGATGCGCCCCTGCCGCACCAGCTCGCACGCCACGCGAAACTCCCGCGACGAGCGCTGCTGCGAGCCCGTCTGAAACACGCGCCCGTTCTTGCGCACCGCGTCCACCAGCGCCCGCGCCTCATGCACCGTATTGGTCAGCGGCTTTTCGCAGTAGATGTCCTTCCCCGCCGCCGCCGCCGCGATGGCGATGGGCGCGTGCCAATGATCCGGCGTCGCGATGACCACCGCATCAATGTCCTTCCGCGCCAGCAGCTCGCGGAAATCCGTGTACGCCGCGCACCCCTTGAAATCCACGCCCGCCTTTTTCGCATAGCCTTCCTCGACGATGCGCTTGCCGTCATTGCGCCGCGTCGTATCCACATCGCACACCGCCACCGCCTGCGTCTCGTCCTTGCCAATGAAC
>JANPHJ010000202.1:0-16457 GCA_031424395.1 Chthoniobacter sp. | reverse complement strand
CGGTATAGGCGCGTGGTGCAGATTTACGCCAGCAGCGTCCGATAAAAGGCCGCGTAGCGCTCCGCTAGCCCAGCCCAATCGAAGCGCGCCCAGGCCCACTCCGCCAGCGCCGCGCGCGCGTCTTGCGTCCAGCATTCGCTGGCAAAAAAGCGCGCCAGCTCCCGGCGCACGTCCTTCGCGTTTGGCGGGCAGATGAAGCCGCGGCCGTCCGCCAGCTCTGCGGCCCATGGTGTCTCCACGGTGGTCAGCGCGGGCGTGCCGACCTGGCAGGCTTCGAGCACGGCGAGGCCGAAATTTTCCGAGTGCGTGGGCAGGCAGAAAAGATCGGCGCCTTGGAAATACGGCCACCGCTCCTCGCCCCACACTGCGCCCACCCAGTCGAGGCGCGGCAGCGCGCCCGCGTGCTCTTTGGCAAAGCGCTGCAACTCGGCGACGTAGCCGGGCTCGCCAGCGCCCACGATGACGAGCCGGGTCGCTGCGGGCAGCTCCATCGTCGCCAGTGCCCGCAGTAGCAGGTCGAGCCCCTTTTTCATATGGATGCGGGAGAGAAAGAGCAGCACGCGCTCGCCTTCGGCCCAGCCCAGTTGCCCGCGCGCCCTGTGGTAGTCGGGCTTTGCACCGCCCGTGAGACCGAGCGGCAGGGTCTCGAGGCGCTGGCCCGGCAGGAAGCTGCGCAGTCGCCCGGCCTCTTGCTCGGCGGTCGCGAGCACGGCGCACGCGCCGGTGAGGTGGCGCTTTTCAAAGAGGTAAAAATAGGGCCACTTCTTCCACCGTTTGTGCCGCCACGCCCACGGTTCCAGCATGCCGTGCGGCGAGACCACATACGGAATTCCGCGCGCGCGGCACTCGCGGGCGAGCCGGGCGTGCGGCGGCTGCCAGAGCCCGTGAAAATGGGCGACGCAATCCCCGCCGGTCGGGGGCAACTCGTCGCCGACCTCGATCCCGCGCCGCTCCAACGCGCCGCGCAGACCGTTGATCGCAGCGTCGAGTCCGCCGATGCGCTGCCCGGCGGGCGGGGTGAAAAACAGCACCTTCATGCGCGGGCGGCGAGCGTCTCGTGGTAAAGCGCCTCGTAGCTCCCGGCCATTTTGCCGAACGAAAACTTTTCCTCCGCCAGCCGCCGCGCCGCCGCACCGCGCGCCCGCAGCAACCCGTGCTCGCGGAGCTGCGCGATCCACGTTGCGTCCGCGCCGATGGCGAGGGAATTCTCCGCGGTTAGAAACGGCATCTCGCCCAGCAGGTTCTCCGTGATCGCACACGGCAGGCCCGCCGACATCGCCTCCAAGATCGCCAGCGGCAACCCCTCGAACTCGGCGACATGCAGAAACACATCCGCCGCGAGCAGCAGCGACTGCACATCGTTGTGCCACGGCAGCCGCCGAATGCTGTGCCCGAGCCCCTTCGCGGCCACCCATGCGTCCCACTCGCCGCTGAGCGCGCCGTCGCCCACCCAAAGGAATTTCGCCGCCGGCAGCGTCCGCAGTATCTGCTCCGCCTTTGCCAAAAAAAGCAGCGGGCGCTTTTGCGGCATCATCCGTCCGACCGCGATGAAAAGCTGCTCGTCCTCCGCAAAGCCGAGTTCTGCCCGCTTCGCCGTGCGTACGGCGGTGCGCCGGGTCAGGTCGAAAAGCGGCACGCCATTCGGGATCATGCGGATGCGCGGCGAGTCGCCGAGGAAATCCGCCAGGTCGCGCTGCCGGTTTTCCAGCACCGTGACGAGGAGGCCGGGGTAGTGCCGCAGCGCCCGCCGCGCCACGAAGTCGCGCGGCCAGGCAAGTTTCGCCCGCAGGTAGCGCGCGGTTTGCGTGAGGTGAATCGTCGCGAGATTGGGCACGCCCGAGTGCCGGGCCGCGCGCAGGAGGTCGAGCCCGTCCTCGAGATTCTGTTTGTTCAGGTGGATGAAATCCGGCTCCGCGGCACGCCAGGCTGCGGCGACTTTGCGCGACGCGCCGAAACTCAGGTAGCTGGCCAGCGAGCGCCCGCGCTGGTCGTAGGTGTTTTCGTATTCCGAGCGCAGCACTTCGCCGAAGCCGGAGAAGGTGTTCGCCAGTTCGTCCATGCGCGGGTGCGCCGACGCCCAAAGCGTGATGGCGTGCCCGCGCTGCGCGAGTGCCCGGCCGAGATACACGAGGTACAGCTCGCCGCCGCCGCGCGATCCCGAACTGCTGCTGGCGAGGAGGATATTCATTTCTTGATGACGGTCTGCAAAGCTTCCACCCATTTCGCCGCGCCCGCCTCGGGCGTCCACTCCTGCGCCTTCGCCCGCGAGGCTGCGCCCCATTTTCCGATGACCTCGGGCTCGCGGACAAATCGCTCCATTTGCTCCGTCAGCGAGTCCGCGTCCCCCGCGCGGAATTTCACCCCGTTCACGCCGACTTCCACGAGATCGTGCCCCGCGCCGACCATGTCCGAACAGATCACCGGCAGCCCCGCGCCGAGCGCCTGATTCACCACCACGCCCCAGCCGTCGTAGCGGCTCGGCAGCACGAAAACATCGGCCTGCGCGAAGAAGCGCGGCAGTTCCTCCGGTGGTTGGAAACCCGCATAGACACAGCGTTCCCGGACCTCCGGCGGCAGCGGCGCGAGCAGCGCGGGCAACTCGGCCTCCCGCCCGACGAGCAGCAGCCGCGTGCGGTCGCCGAGCCGCGCGAACGCCGCCAGCAGCACATCGACACCTTTGCGGGCGATCATCTGCCCGCAGAAAAGAAATACCACCCGTCCGTCGTCCCGCGCCCGCCGCGGTGCGGCGAAGAACGCCGTGAGGTCGCAATAGTACGGGATGCAAAAATGCCGCGGCTCGGGAAAGCGGTCGCGGTAATCCTGCTCCGCAAATGTGCCAATCGCCGCGATCCCCGCCGCCCGGTGCAGCGGCGCGGCGAACGCCGCGTGCAGCGCGCCGCCGCGGCTCAGCCGCTCGCCCCAGAAAAGCCACGCGCGGCCCCGCAGGCTGGTCCGCATCAGCCATTGGCCGGTCAGCGACATGAGCGTGTTCATCACCACCGCATCGTAGTTGCGCAGCTTTGGCAGCGGCCAGTTCACATGGCAGCGCGCCGCGCCGAGCGCCAGCCACGTCCCGCGCAGGATTTGCTCGTAGGGTGCGAGCGCCTTTTCCGGCCACGGCGAATCCGGCGCGGCGGCTTCGAGATAAAAGACGCTCAGCTCCACCTCCGGCCGCGCCGCGAGCGCGCGGAAAAGATCGCGCTGGTACGGCGACGGCACGACCGAGACAAACGCCACCCTCATCGCGGCGGCCTCCCCGGCGGACGCGGCGGCGGGCGCTTGGACGGCGCCGGCTTCGCGAGGAGCCGCGCCGCTTGGGCCGCGAGCCTTTTCACCGCGAAAGAGCCGATGACCAGCGCCGCCACTGTAGGCAGCAGCGCCGTGGTGAAAACGAACAGGCTGCGCATTGAAATGACCGACGCAAAAAAGCCCGACGAGTAAATCAAAATGCCCAGCTCCGAGTTGCGCGACGAGGCGAAGTAGTTCCACCAGCCCGTGACCGCGCCGAAAAATAGGGCGATGGCGAGGACCGCAAACAGACCGCCCGACATGTGCGCCTCGCCCACAAAGCTGGCCGATATGGTGAGCCCCTCGACCCCGAGTGCGTCTTCGATCGACATGCTCAGGCCCTCCGGCTTGCCCTTCCACATGGCGCGCGGGATTGGGCGGATCAGCGCCTGGTACGGAATCTCGAAACCGAGGTACGCCTTCTTGTGCGGAAAGACCTCCACGAGCTTGCAGATGGCGTAAAGATTGTAGTCCACAAAGAGCGTGCGCTCCGCGGTGGGCGGCGGTTCGTAGCGGTCGTGGATGTAGTTCGAGAAGCCGACATTGCGGAACTGGAGCATGGCGTAGGTCGCAAAAAACATTACCACCGCGCTGCCGGCGCAGAGCATCACCAGTTCCTTCTGCCGCGCGCCCGTCAGGGCAAAGGCGTAGCCGATGAGGAACGTCACCAGATACGAGCAGAAGACATTGCGCGTGCCGCTGGTGAAGCCGTAGAACGCCGTGAAAAGCAGCGCCACGCAGACGAAGAAAATCTGCGCCGCCGGGTAGCGGTGGCGGCGCGCGATCATGATCCCGGCCAGCGGCGGGATGAGGTAGATGAAGAGCCCCAGTTCGACGAGCAGCGCCTTCCAGTCACCGAATTTGCCCCGCTGCCACGGCTGCGAAAAGCGCGGCTCCATGAAGTAGAAAAGCATGTCGCTGACATTGAAATCCACAGCCACGAGCATGTGCAGATAGCCGATGAGGAAGCAGGCCCAGAAGATTGTGATCATCCAGATGTGCGGCACCTCGCGGGTCAGCGTTTCGGAAAAGGGCTGCCGCCGCACATGGATGAGATGCCGCCCGACGAGCAGCCCGGCAAAGCCCAGCAGGACGGTGAGCAGCGCCTGATGCGTCGTCCGCACGTCGATCATGTTGTCGAAAAGCGGCTGTGGAAAAAGGAACTCGAAGAGCGTCAGAAAGTAGAACGCCAGGATCGCCATCATGTCCGCGCGGATGAGATTGCGCGGCCCGGCGCGGAAGTCCATGAGCACGCTGACGAGCAGGCTCGCCGCCGTGCCGAGGGCCGCCAGCCGGGCGACGGCCGAAGGCAGCGCGCCGTGCATCATCAGGCCGGTAATGGCGAGGCCGGCGAGCGCGGCGAGGGTGCCGTTGGGATCGGGTTTGGGCCGGTCGCCCTCGCCGGGGGTGAAGGCGGCGGGCACGACGCGCTGCGGGGGCCGCGGGTCGGGCCGGGGATTTTTCGGACGGGGAAAAAAGTTCATGCGAGGGCGGACTGGCTGTGGGTGATGAGGGTTTGCGCGGGCGCGCTCCAGCCAAAGTTTTCCGCGACGCGCGGCGGATGCCCGGCCCACCACGCCAATTCCGCGGCCAGCGCGGCGGCGTCGCGCGCGGGAAAGACAGAGCCGTTGCCGCGATGACGGACAAGGTCTTTGCCGCCGACCGCATCGCTCACGATGGCCGGCAGCCCGCAGTTCAGCCCCTGCGGCACGACGAGGCCGAAGCCTTCCTCCAGCGACGGGAGCACCAGCACCGAGCCCGCCCGGAAACCATCGGCCAGCGCGGCTTGCGAGACCGCGCCGTGAAAAGTGAGTGGCGACGGGCCGCGATACGCATCGAGATCGTGCCGCGCCTCGCCGAGCACCGCGCCGTAGAAATCCACGCGCCAGTCCGCGCGCGCGGCGAGGGTCAGCGCGTCGAACAACGTCTTCACGCCTTTGCGCAAGCCGACTTGTCCCGCAAAGACGATGCGCAGGCCGGCCGCGGGTGGCGTTTCTTTTTCAGGATGAAAGACGCGGGCGTCCGCGCCGTAGGGCACGAGCCAGATGCGGTCGCGCGGGATGCCGGTGGCGATGAGCTGATCGCGCACCACGGTCGAGGCGGCGCAGTGGAAATCCGCGAGCGCATATTCCTCGTCTTCGCGGGCAAAATAGCCGGCGTCGTACGGACACACATCTTCGAGTTTCAAACCCACGCGCGCGTATTCCGGCTCCATGATTTTCACCCACATCCGCACCGGGCCGGTGGCGTGATTGAGCACGGTGCGAATGCCGCGCCGCCGGGCGGCGCGAAAGGTGTGCAGGCATTGGCCGGGCAGGCCGTGGATGAAAGCGCACGGCTCCAGTTGCGCGCCCGTCCAGCGGTCGAAGCCCGCGTCCTGCCAAACGAAAAGCCGGCGCGAACTCGGGCGCAGTTTCTCGGGCGCATATTTTAGCAGGCCATAGACGATGTTTGTCCGCAGGCTGTGCGCGCGGACGCGGAGTGGTAGCGCGTCTGCGCCGAGCTTCCACGCAGGATAGCCGGAGTAGTAGGTGCCGAGCGCGCCCGCGTGCGCGAGTTCCACGGCGAGCGGGAAGACGTGGCAGGGGTTGGTCGCGGCGAGGGAAATTTTCACGCCGCCGTCCCTCCGAATTTTTCCGTCCACTCCGCCTCGTCACGGATCGGTGCGCGCACCAGCCGCAGCCACGCGAGGTAGCGCGGCCACGGCAGCGGACGGCGCGCGGCCAGGCAGCGGGGCACGCCCGCGAGCGCGGCGAGCCACCAGCGCGGTTCGCGCACCACCCACGCCAGCCCGCGCTGCCACGCGTAGCTGAACTGCCGCGCCGCGCGAAACACGGCGACGGCGAAAAGCTGCGGCGCGGGGCAGCGCAGCAGGACGCTCCACAGCTCGTTGCGCGCGTGCCGCTGGTGGGTGCGGATTTCGTCGCGCTGCGCGCCGGAAAAATGATGCCGCACCGTGAGCGCCGTCTCGTGCCGCACCTGCCAGCCCGCGGCCACGCAGCGCAGCGCAAAGTCGGGCTCCTCGTAGGCGTGAAAGAAAAAATCGGGATAGCCGCCGAGTTCCTGGAATGCCGCGCGCCGGATCGCCGCGCCGGAATTGGCGAAGCTGCCGGTGAATTCCGCCGGGCCGAAATCCGCGGCGGTCAGCGTCGCGGGAAACTCGTCAGTGCGTTGCGGAAACGAGGCGACGGCGAGCCGCGGGTGCGTGGCGAAAAGTTCGCGGACGCGGGCGATGAAATCGCTTTCGAGCGGATAGCTGTCGTCGTCGAGGCTCACGAAAACAGCGCACGCGCAGGCCGCGGCCATCTCGTTGCGCGAAGGCACCGAGCCGCGCGCGCTTTGATGCACGATCAGCCGCACGCCGGGATGCGCGCCGCGCAGCAGCTCCAGCGTGCCATCGGTGCAGCCGTCGGCGGCGACGATGATTTCGTCCGGCGCGGGCGCGAGCCCCGCCAGGGCGGCGAGGGTGCGGGCGAGGTCATCGCGCCGGTTGTGCGTGGCGATGCAGATGCCGACGGTGAGGCTCATGCGGGCACCGGCTTCAAGACCCGCGCGGGATTGCCCACGGCGATGACGCTGGGCGGCACGGATTTGGTGACAACGCTGCCCGCGCCGATGACCGCGCCATCGCCGATGGTCACGCCTTTCAAAATGCTGACGTGTGCGCCGATCCAGCAGCGCTCGCCGATGCGCACCGCCGTGGAGATGAGCGCGCCGTCCGCGGGCGCGGCTCCGGAGCGCGCGGCGTGGTCGTGGTCGGTGATGTAGCAGAACGGGCCGATCATGGTTTGCGCGCCGATTTCCACGAGCGCGTCGGCGTCGATCATCGTGTGGCGATTGAGGTAAGTCCGCGGGCCGATGACGATGCGCGCGGTGTCGCTCGTGGCGAGCAGCACCACGCCGCGGTCGAGCGCCGCGCCGTCTTCGAGCGTGACGCATCCGGGCCGCCGCCGGATTTCGATGGCGCGTAGCGAGACGTGCCCGCGGATTTTCACGCCGAGCGCGCGGTAGAAAATCACGCGCAGCCGCGAGGCGAGGCCTTCGAGAAGTCGGACGATCATGCGAGAGAGCGATAGAGCGCCAGCGTGCGCGCGGCAATCTCCGGCCACGCCAGCGCCTCGGCGCGGCGGCGGGCGGCGGCGCGCATTTCCGCGAGGAGCGACGGCGAATCCGCGAGGCGGCGCAGGGCGGCGGCGGACTCGCCGAGCAGGGCGCAGGTCGCGTCCACATATTCGGGGATGCCGCCGACGGGCTCGGCGACGACGGGCAGGCCGCAGGCGAGCGCTTCGAGGACGACGTTGTTGGCGGTGGCCGCCTCGGCGAGGTGGAGCAGGCACGAGGCGCTTTGGTACTTCGCGAGCAGGGCGGCGTCATCGAGGCCGCTGAGGAAGCGCACGTTCGCGAGGCCGTGAAATTTTCCCGCGGCCGCGGGCGGGCCGACGATCTCAAAACGCACGCCCGGGAGCGCGGCGCAGAGTTCACGCAGCAGCGTGAAATTGCGCCGGTAGCCGCCGACGGAGAGGGCGATGAACTCCCCGGTCGCGGGCGTGGGGGGCGGGCGGAAAAATTCCGTGTCCACACCGTGCGGGAGAAAGTGGATGCGCTCGTCGGGCACGCCGGCGGCGCGGAAAAACGGGCGCTGCGTTTCGCTCATCAGGATGATGGCGGCGGCGGCGCGCAGGCGGCGCGGGTGGCGGATGATGGCGGGGAGGGTGTCGGCGCAGTTGTGAAAAGTGGCGACGAGGCGATGGCGTTTCGGGTTCAGCGCAAGGTCGAGGAAGCCGAGGTCGCGGTCGCACCAGAGGTAATGGACGATGCCGTCGAAGCCGCGGCGGTGGCGGCGCCACGCGGTGAACTCCAGCGCGGCGCTGCCGGCGAGATACCATGAGGTGAAGGCGAGTCTGCGCGCCGCGCCGCTGGCCAGCCAGCGCCAGCCTGTGGCGTCGCGGCGCGGGGCGGTGAGGCGCTCGGCGGCGGGCAGATATTCCGCGAGCAGGTGGTAGCCGGAGCGGCGCGCGAGTTGCGCGTCGAGCGTGGAGAGCAGCAGGTGCGGCGGCGTGTCCGGCATCAGCGAAAGGTGCGGGCGACGCGCTCCGCCGTGGCGAAGCCGAGCAGGTGATACATGAGCCGGTAGGGCGCGGGCGCCGCGGGGCTGGCAAGCGAGATGAGGCCGCTGGCGCGCTGCGCGGCGTGGTAGTGTGCGGCGGTGGCAAGGTCGTCTTTGGCGAGGGTGCGCGACATTTCAAAACACGCCGCGCCGGCGATGCGCTGATGCGCGGCGGTCCAGACGCCGCCCATCTGCATCCACGCGCGGAGCGTTTCGATGAGCGCGGTTTTTACCTCGATAACCTGGCGCGGATTTTTGCGGCAGAGCGTTTCCTCGGACCACAGGCGATAGACGGCGTGCGGCGTGGGCGCAAAGCCGAAGCGCTGTCCGGCCTCGAGCGCGCGGGCGTAAAGCTCGTGCTCCTGGCAGCAGGGCTGGCCGTCCTTCCAGCCGCCGAGCGCGTCGAGCGCGGACTTGCGCCAGAGCGCGCCGCCGGTCTGCGGGAGTTCCCACGAGAGCCATTGGGAAAAAAGATCGCGGCCCGGGTCGAGGACGCTCGCGGTGCGCCCGACGGCTTGATTTTCGCGCCACGTCTCCCACCACACGGGGCTGTAAATAATGTCGGCGTCCGCGCCGCCGCGGGTCTCGGCGAACTGCTGGGCGATCTTTTCGGGTTCGAGATAGTCGTCGGCGTCGAGGAATTGCAACCACGCGCCGCGCGCCGCGCGCAGCGCGAGATTGCGGGCGTGCGGTGCGCCGCGCCGCTCGGTGATGAAAAGGCGGACGCGGTCGCCGAAGGCGCGCGCGATTTCCGGCGAGCCGTCGGTGGAGCCGTCATCGACGACGATGATTTCCACAGCGGCGTGGGTTTGCGCGAGGGCGCTGTCGATCGCGGCGCGGAGCCAGCGGGCGGCGTTGCAGCAGGGAATGGCGATCGTGACGAGGGGCGTCATCGCGGCAGATTGCGCGCCCACGTTTCGTAGAGCCAGAGGGCGTAGAGGGTGCGCGCGCCGTCCCATGCGCCGCTTTGGAAATCATCCCACGCGGTGCGGAGAAGTGTGCGGTCGAGATAGTCGAGGCACGCGGCGTTGGGCGCAAAAAGCGCGTCTTCGAGCGGGCCGCGCAGCGGGCCGGTGAACCATGCGCGGAGCGGCACGGGGAAGCCGCGCTTCGGACGGTTAAGCGGCTCGTGGAGCTTGCGCGCGAGGGTGTGGCGGAGGACGAATTTTCCGGGGCCGCCGGGCGGGAGCTTGAGCGCGGAGGGGATGCGGGCGGCGAGTTCGGCGACGCGGAGATCGAGGATCGGGGTGCGGAGTTCAATAGACGCACCCATGCTCATTTTGTCGGCTTTTTGCAGGAGCGATTCGGCGAGCTGCCAGTCGAGGTCGAGGGTGAGGAGTTCGCTGAGCGTGTCGCGCTGCGGGCGCACGGCGGTTGGTGAAAGTTCGTCGGTGCGCACGCGCAAACGGCGGAGCTGATCCGGCGTGAGGCCGCGTGGTGCGCGCACGTCGCCGGGCAGACCTTCGGTGCGGAGCGAGAGGGCTTCGCTCGCGCGGGTCTGGTGTGCGCGGGTGGCGAGGCGCTGCCAGCGGGAGGGCGTGGCGGAATCAGAAGCAGAAAAGAGCGAGGCGAAACGGCGGAGTTTGTCCGAGCGTCCGAGGGTCGCGAGCATGCCGAGGTAGCGGGCGTCGTAACCGCCGAAAAGCTCGTCGGAGCCTTCGCCGGAAAGCAGCACTTTGACATACTGGCGGGCGAGTTCGCAGACCTTGAGCACGGCGAAGGCGGCGGGGTCGCCGACCGGTTCATCGAGGTGCCACGCGATGCGCTCGATGCTTTGCAGGAAGTCGTCGGCGGTGAGTTCGAGCGCGTGATGTTGCGAGCCGATTTCGCGCGCGGTTTCCGCCGCGCCTTGCGTTTCGGAATCGGGGCCGCCGAAGCCGACGGTGAAACTTTGCATGCTGCCCTGAAGCTCCTGCGCGTAGGCAACGACGGTGCGGCTGTCGAGGCCGCTGCTGAGCAGGACGCCGACGGGTACATCAGCGCGCAGGTGCATTTGCACGGAGTCGCGAAGCGTGGCGTCGAGCGCCTCGACGGCGCTGTCGAGGTCGGTGAGGTCGGGCTCGGCGGTGAGGTCGTAGCGCCAGTATTTATGCGGCTCGGCGGCGCGGAAGTCGGCGAGCGGGAGCGCGAGGAAGTGGCCGGCGGCGAGTTTGCGGATGTGCCGGAAATGCGTGCGCGGGGAGGGGAGCGAGAGCCAGGAGACGTAGTCGGGAAAGGCGGTGGGGTCGCGCTCGCGGCTTACCCACGGGAGCGTGAGGAGGCATTTCAGTTCGGAGGCAAAGGCGAGGCGCGCGCCGTCGCGGGCGTAGTAGAGCGGCTTTTGGCCGAAGTGGTCGCGGGCGAGGAGCAGGCAGTGTTTTCGCGTGTCGAAAATGGCGAACGCGAACATGCCGCGCAGTTTGGGGAACATGGCGTCGCCGTGCTGCTCGTACAAATGCACGAGGACTTCGGTGTCGCTTTGCGTACCGAAAACGTGGCCGGCGGCGAGCAGGTCGCGGCGGAGTTCGAGGTAGTTGTAGATTTCGCCGTTGAAGACGACGGCGACGGTTTGGTCCTCGTTCCAAACGGGCTGCCAGCCGCCGGCGAGATCAATGATGCTCAGCCGCCGCATGCCGAGCGCGAGGCCGGGCACGGCGTGCAGGCCCGCGCCGTCCGGCCCGCGGTGGGCGATGAGGTCGAGCATCCGCTGCAAATGCGCGCGCGCATCCGCGGCGGACGAGGACGGGTCGATAAGGCCGGCAATGCCACACATGGTTTGTCGCGCCCTGTTTAGCCAGCGGCGTGCCAGCCGCCTAGGCGGGAAATGCAGGCGGCGCGCTATGCTGCGAGGGGCAACCGGACGGTGGCGGTGGTGAGGGTGCCGGGAACCGAGGTGATGGCGATGGTGCCGCGGTGGGCGGTGATGAGCCAGCGGCAGATGGCGAGGCCGAGGCCGCAGCCGTCGAGCGCATGGGCGGGCGCGGTGTCGCCGCGGAAAAAGGGCTCGAAAAGCCGGGGCTGCTGGCCGGGCGGAATGCCGGGGCCGGTATTGGTGATGGTCAGTTCGGCGGTGGCGCCGCTGCGGCGGAGGGCGAGGGTGACGGTGCCGCCGGGGTGGTTGTACTTGACGGCGTTGTCGGTGAGATTGAGCAGCACCTGGCGGAGGCGGTGGTGGTCGCCGCGGACAGTGGCGGCATCGCAGTGGGCGATGGAAAGGCTGATGCCGTGGGGCTGGGCGAGGATTTCGCCGTCGGCGCAGGCGTCGCGGACGAGGGTGTCGAGCGGCACGGGTTCGTCTTTGAGCGCGATGAGGCTGGCGTCGGCTTTGGTCAGGAGCGTGAGGCCATCGACGATCTTCGCGAGGCGGTCGATCTCGTCGATTTCGCCGAGCAGATGGTCGCGCTGCTCCGTGCTCAGCGACTGCTCGCGGAGGGTCGTTTCGCAGCCGCCGCGCAGCACGGCGAGCGGGGTTTTCAACTCGTGCGAGGCGCGCAGCGTGAACTCGTGGATGCGCTGAAAGGAGTCGGCGAGGCGCGCGGTCATGCCGTTGAAAACTTCGGTCAGGCGGTCGAGTTCGTCGCCGCTGCCGGTGCGTGGAATTCGGGTGCGCAGGTTGCCTTCGTGCACGCGTTCGGCGGCGGCGGTGAGCGCGGCCACGGGCGCGAGCGCGCGGCGCATGAGCCACCAACCGCCGGCGAGGCCGAGCAGCGCGGCCGGGATGGCGCTGATGGAAAGGTCTTCCACGAGGTCGCCGACGGTGCCTTCGTCCGTAGCGGTGGCGGGTGCGGCCTGCGCCTCGGCCCGCCATTCGTGGTAAAGGAGCGCGCTGAAGAGCAGGAGCGAGGCGAAAAGCACGCCGGCATACCAGAGAGTGAAGCGAGTGCGGATGGTCATGGCTCGGGGCGGAAGACGAAGCCCTCGCCGCGCACGTTGTGCAGCAGCTTCGGCCGGGTGCCGTCGTCGATTTTTTCGCGCAGCCGCTTCACGCACACGTCCACGATATTGGTGCCGGGGTCAAAGTGGTAGTCCCACACGTTTTCCAAAATAGCGCTGCGCGAGCGCACGGTGCCGGGTGCGCGCATGAGGTATTCGAGCAGGCGAAATTCGCGCGGGGTGAGGGGGATGGCCGCGGTGCCGCGGTGGGCCACGCGGGTGAGGGTGTCGAGGGTGAGGTCGCCCACGCTCAGCTTCGCCGGGGCCCGGCCCGCGCCGCGCCGGGCGAGCGCCCGGAGGCGGGCGATGAGTTCGGCGAGGACGAAGGGCTTGGGCAGGTAGTCGTCGGCGCCGGCATCGAGGCCGTTCACACGCTCATCCACCTCGCCGCGCGCGGAGAGCAGCAGCACCGGGGTCGCGACGTGGCGCGCGCGCAGCAGGCGCAGGGCGGTCACGCCGTCGTGGCCGGGGAGCATGATGTCGAGGACGATGGCGTCGAAGGCGGTGGTGGTGGCGCGGGGCACCACTTCGTCGCCGCGGTGCAGGACCTCCACGGTCATGCCCGCGGCCTCAAGGGCCTTGCGGATGAGGGCGGCGGTTTTTTTTTCGTCTTCGACGACCAGGACGTGCATGCGTGGGGCGCAGGATGGGCTTTGGCAAGAAAGACACCCGCGCAGACCAGTCGCCGCCGACCGGGGCCGGGCGGCGGCTGGCGAAAGGCGGGAGCGGGGCTATTCCCTCGCGCCCTTTTTCTTGTCCGTTTTTTTGTCGCTGTCCTCTTTGTCTTCCTTGGCTTCTTTGGCCTGGTCTTTCGGCGTTTCGACTTCCACGAGGACGATCTTGCCGGTGATGGCATCGACCTGCACTTCGGTGATGTCCTTGGTGCCGGGCCGCGCGATGTCGAACGACCAGACGAGCTTGCCGTTCTCCTCCTCGAGTTCGGCGTCCTTCACCGTGCCGTTGGGCGCTTTGGTCAGCGCGGTTTTTTCCGCTTCGGCCTTGGTGACCTTGGCCTTGGCGAGGAGCTTTGGGTCGTCCTTTTCCTTGGCGGTGGCGGCGGTGAGCCCGAGCGCGGCGGTGACGACGAGCGCGAGGAGGGTGGGAATGAGGCGGGTGGATTTCATGGTGTTGGTTTGGTATTTGGTTTTGGCGGAGAAAAGCGCCGTCTGCCGCATAGCGCAGCCGGGCCGCGGGCGCCACGCGGAGCTGCGAGAATGACGGCATCCTCATTTTTCGCCGGATGCACCGAAGCCGGCCACTGGGGGCCTTATTTCGTGCGTTCCGTGGGTTTCACGGCTCACATGGGGACGCCGCCATGAAAACTCTCCCCGCTTTTTTCCTCCTCACGCTAACCTCCGCGCTGGCTGCGGGGGAGCTGGCGCTGCCGGCGAAGTTCGACTTCCGCGCGGGGCCGGTCGCGCCGGGGGTGCGGCCGGTTTTGGGGACGACGCTTTTTTCGGCGGAGACGGGCTACGGCTTCGAGCCGGGGGCGGGGCCGGCGTATTTTTCCGTGGCGGTGCCGGAGGGGAATTATCGCGTGACAGTCACGCTGGGCGCGGCGGACGGCGAATCGACGACGACGCTCAAGGCCGAGCTGCGGCGGCTGATGCTGGAGAATGTGCGGACGGTGGCGGGGGAATTTGCGACGCGGAGTTTCGTGGTGAATGTGCGCACGCCGCACTTCGCGCCGGGCGGGGAGGTGAAGCTGAAGGAGCGGGAGCGGCTGACGGAAATGACGAACTGGGATGACCGGCTGACGCTGGAGTTCGGCGGAGCGGGGGCGCGGGTGGCGGCGGTGGAAATCGCGAAGGCGGAGGTGCCGACGGTGTATCTGCTGGGCGACTCGACGGTGTGTGACCAACCGGGCGAGCCGTATGCGAGCTGGGGGCAGATGCTGCCGCGGTTTTTCAAAGCGGACATCGCCGTGGCAAATTACGCGGAGTCCGGCGAGTCGCTGCGCAGCTCGCTGGGGGCGAAGCGGCTGGCCAAAGTGGCGAGCCTGCTGCGGGCGGGCGACACGGTGCTGATCCAGTTTGGGCACAATGATGAGAAGGAGAAGGGCGAGGGCGGGGGCGCGTTCACGACGTACAAGGCGTCGCTGAAACAGTATGTGGCCGAGGTGCGGAAGCAGGGCGCGCAGGCGGTGCTGGTCACGCCGGTGCAGCGGCGGACGTTTGAAAAGGACGGGAAGATGCGCAACAGCCACGGAGACTATCCCGAGGCGGTGCGGCAGGCGGCGGCGGAGGAAAGGGTGCCGCTCATCGACCTGCACGCGCTGAGCACGCGGCTCTACGAGGCGCTCGGCCCGGAAAAGTCCGGCGCGCTTTTCAAGCCCGGCGACGGCACGCACCACAGCAATTACGGCGCGTATGAAGTGGCCCGCTGCGTGGTCGAAGGGCTGCGCGCCACGAAGCTGCCGCTGGTGCAATCGCTGGCGGATGACGGGCCGCGCTTTGACCCGACAAAGCCGGACCCGGTGGAGAAATTCCAAGTGCCGGCCAGCCCGGGCAGCCGGGCCGAGACGCCGCTGGGCAATTAGCGGCGGGTGCGGGGGTCGAGGGCGTCGCGGAGGGCGTCGCCGAGGAAGTTGAGGGCGAGCAGGGTGAGGGACATGACGAGGGCGGGGAAAAGGAGCAGCCACCAGAAACTTTTCACCGGGTTGATGACTTGCGCGCCGTCGGTGAGGAGGCTGCCCCAGCTCGCCTGCGGGGCCTGGATGCCGAGGCCGAGGAAGCTGAGGAAACTTTCGTCGAGGATGACGGCGGGGATGGTGAGGGTGAGGTAGATGACGACGATGCCGGTGAGATTCGGCAGCAAATGGCGCACGATGATTTTCGCATGGCTCTGTCCGAGGGCGCGCGCGGCGGCGACGAACTGGAGATTTTTCAAGGCGAGCACCTGGCCGCGCACGATGCGGGCCATGGTGAGCCATTCGATGAGGCCGAGGGCGAGGATGAGGATGATGATTTTCGAGTAGCCGACGAGGACGGTGTGGCCGCCGGAGTTGAGCCAGTCTTTGAAGGAGTGGTCGAAGGCGGCGGTGGCGAGGATGATGATGATGAGGCGCGGGATGGAATAGAGGATTTCGACGAGGCGCATCATCACGCCGTCGATGCGCCCGCCCGCGTAGCCGGAGATGAGGCCGTAGCTGGTGCCGATGACGAGGCTGATGAGCGCGCCGGCGAGGCCGACGATGAGCGAAATGCGCGCGCCTTCGAGGACGCGGGCGAGGGTGTCGCGGCCATTGTTGTCGGTGCCGAAGGGATGAGCGGCGCCGGGGGGGACGAACTGGTCGCGGGAGGTGGCGTGCGGGTCGGCGTGGAAAATGAGCGGGCCTAGAAAGGCGGCGGCGATGACGAGCGCGAGGAGGGCCATCGAGGCGAGGGCGACGGGGTTTTTCAAAAGACGCTGCCAGGCGCCGGGCGGTGGGGCGGCGGTCATGGGAAAGGCGAACGGCGAAAGGCGAAAGGCAATGGCATTGGGAAATTCGGGGAGCTGTTTCGTGGTGGCTGGGCAAAAGAGTGCGGTCGGCGCGGTGAGTCCACGCTGACCGCCGCGCCATCGCCTTTCGCCTTTCGCCTTTCGCCTTTCATCCCAGCGCGATGCGGCGGTCGAGGAAGGTGTAGGCGATATCGACGGCGAGGTTCAGCGCGACGAGGAGGGCGCAGTAGATGATGACGACGCCTTCGAGGAGGAAGACGTCGGAGTTGAGGATGGAGTTGATGAAGAAGGGGCCGGCGCCGGGGAGGTTGAAGATGGTCTCGATGACGAGGGAGCCGGTCAGGAGATTGGCGGCGAGCGGGCCGAGGTAGCTGACCACGGGGAGGAGGGCGACTTTGAGGGCGTGTTTGCAGACGACGCGGGTGTCGGTGAGCCCTTTCGCGCGGGCGGTGCGGATGAAGTCCTGGCCGAGCACCTCCAGCATGCTGGTGCGCATGAGCCGCGCGATGTAGGCGACATACGGGCCGGCGAGGGTGATGGCCGGGAGGATGAGGCTGGTCCAGCTCGCCCAGCCGCCGACGGGCAGCACGCGCAGCCAGATGGCGAAGACGAGCACGAGCACGGGGCCGATGACGAAGTTCGGGATGCTGATGAGGAAGAGGGCGGCGAGCATCGCCCCGGTATCGGCGGGCGTGTGGTGGCGCACGGC
>JANPHJ010000201.1:0-2263 GCA_031424395.1 Chthoniobacter sp. | reverse complement strand
CGGCGGCGGCGGCGCGGGCGTCGTCGCGCTCACGGGTGAGGGTCTGAAGCTGGCGGGCAAAGACGGCGGACTGAGTTTGCAGGGCCTCGCGCTCGGCGGCGGCTTCGGCGTCGCGGCGGTGCTTCTCGGCGAGCAGGGCATCGCGCTCGCGGAGGGTGGCGTCGAGTTTGCCATCGGTCTCCACCACGGTGGCGGCAAGGCGCTGGGCGAGGGCGGCGCTCTCGCCCTGGGCCTGGTCGCGGGCGGCGGTGAGCTGGGCGAGGGCGGCGGCGAACCGGTGCGCTTCCTCTGCTGCGGCGGCGTGAACGCGGTCGCGCTCGGCGGTCAGGGCGGCGACGGTGGCCGCGCGCCCGGTGGTGAGCGTGGCGACGGCGCAGGAGTGCTCCTCGTGGAGCGCGGCCTGCGCGCGCTCGTGGGCGGCGGCGAGCGCGGCCTGCTCCTGGTCACTGCTGGCGGCGTGGGCGGCGTGGCGGGCGTGGGCGTGGGCGAGGGCGGCGTCCATCTCGGTCCGCAGGGCGGCGAGCGTCTGCTCGTGCTGGCGGGCGCTGGCGGCGGCGGCGGCACGCTCTTTTTCCAGCGCGTCGAGGGCGGCGGTGTGGCTCGCGCGGGCGGCGTCGAAGTCGGCACTGAGCATATCGAGTTTTTCCGTCAGCGCGGCGTGCCCGGCGGTGCGCTCGGCGAGGGCTTGCTCCAGGGCGCCCTGGGTGGCGGTGCTGGCGATGCCGAGGGCCTCGCGGGCGGCGTGCTGTTGCGCGAGCTGCGCGCTGCTTTCGGCCAGCGCGCGCTCGTGCTGCCGGCGGGCGCTGTCCGCCTCCGCGTGCTTTTCCTGGAGTTTCCCGGCAAGGAGGTCGCGCTCGCGGGTGAGGTCGGCGAGAGCTTGTCCGCCGGCGTCCTGGGCGGCGGCGGCCTCGGCGGTGAGGGCTTCGTACGCGGCCCAAGCCTGCTTAAGTTCGGTCGTCAGCGCGTCTTGGGCGGCGCGCAGCGTGTCGCGCTCGTGCTCGCTGGCGGCGAAGGCTGCCCCGTGCTGCTGCCGCGCGGCGGCGAGGTCGGCGGCGAGGGTCTCGCCAGCGGCGCGCAGCCGGTCGCGCTCGGCGGTAAGGGTCGCGGCGGATTTTTCGAGGGCGGCCTTTTTGGCCTGCACGGCGCTGTGCTCCTGGCGGAGATCCTCGATCTCGGCGGCGAGCGCCTTTTCCTTGGTCTGCAAAACGTCGCGCTCCTGGGCGATCTCGGCCTGGGCCTGCTCATGGGCGTGGCGCGCGGCGTCGAGCTGGCCGGTGAGGGTCTCGTGGGCGGCCTGGGTCTGGCTGAGCCGGTCTGCGAGCGTGGCGTGGGCCGCGCTGTGCTGCTGGCGGGCGGTGGTGAGTTCGTCGGCCAGGGCGGCGGTTTTGGCGAGCAGTCCGTCGTGGGCTGCGGTGAGGGCGGCGAGGTCTTTGCTGACCACGTCTTTGGCGGTGAGCACGGTGGCATTCTCCTCACGGAGTTGCGCCAGCACGGCGGCATGGGCCTGCTGAAGGCCCGCGATCTCCGCGTCCAGGGTGCCGGCTTTCGCGCGGAGTCCATCGTATTCGGCGGTCAGGACAGCGAGGGCTTGGTCGTGCGCGGTGCGGGCGGCGGCAGCCTCGGCGGCGAGGGTGTCGTGCGCGCCCTGGGCGGCAGCAAGCTGGACGCCGAGCGCGGCTTTTTCGGCGGTGAGGTTTTCGTGCGCGGCGCGGAGTTCGCGGTACGCCTGGGCCTCGGCGTCGCGGGCCTGGCGCATGGCGGCGAGCTCGCGGTCGAGGGCCGCCCGCTCCTCCTGCCGGGCGGTGCTGAGGGTGTCGATTTCCGCGAGCAGCGTTTCGCCTTCCTTCTGCGCGGCGTCGCGCTCGTAGGTGAGCCGTTTGTTTTCGGAGCGCAGGCTGGTGATGGTCGAGTTGCTGCTGGCGCGGGCGGCGTCGAGTTCGCGGGCGAGCTTGGCGCGCTCGGCGGCGACGCTGCGGCCATCGGCCTCGGCGGCGGGCCCGGCGGCGAGCGCGGACGCGAGTTCAGCGGCGAGCCCGGCTTTTTCGCTGGCGAGTTGGTCATGCGCGGTGCGGAGATGGGCGAGGGCGTGCTCGCTCTCGCGGCGCGCGGCTTCGGCGGCGGTGTGCTGCGCCGCGGCTTTTTCAGCGTGCAGCTGCGCGGCGGCGGCGGCGCTCTGCGCCGAGGCGGCGGCGGCGGCATTTTCCTGGGCCTCGCGGAGCTGGGCGGAAAGGCGGTCGCGCTCCTCGCGGGCGGCGGCGAGTTC
>JANPHJ010000200.1:0-14951 GCA_031424395.1 Chthoniobacter sp. | reverse complement strand
CGGCGGGTCGCCGCAAACGGCACGCGAGTCGCGTGCTCCACCCGGAGTGCGTTGACACGCGTCTATGAAACTCCTCCTCGCCATCGCGCTCCCGCTTTTCGCCCTCGATCAACTCACGAAATGGTGGGTCGTCGCGAACCTCGTGCCGTACGCCGATCCGCGTCCGGTCATCGAAAACATCTTCTACCTTTGCCACTGGCAGAACACCGGCGCGGCCTTCAGCATCGGCACGGGGAAGAACTGGTTCTTCGTCGCGCTCTCCGCCCTCACGCTCGTCGGGCTGCTCGCCTTTTACCTGCGCGGGACGTTTCGCGATTTGCTGTCGCGCATCGGCGTGGCGCTGCTGGTCGCGGGCATCCTCGGCAATCTCACCGACCGGCTGCGCTTCCAGCATGTCGTGGATTTTCTGCTCTTCGATCTGCACGTGCGTTTCGCGAATCCGTGGCCCGCGTTCAACGTCGCGGACAGTTGCATCTTCGTGGCGACGGGCTGCTTCCTCCTCGCCTCGCCGCGCGAAAGCCGGAAGCCCGCGCCGACGGCGGCGGCGTGAATCATCGCTTGAGCGGCGTGCCGCAGGCGCGCTAGGCTCCACGCCCCTATGAGCGAAAAAACCTACGCCTACGCCCATCCCGAAGCGCTCGTGACGACCGAGTGGCTGGCTGCGCATCTGGATGACCCGGACACCCGCATCGTCGAGAGCAATGAGGACGTCCTCCTTTACGCCACCGGCCACCTCCCCGGCGCGGTGCATATCGACTGGCGCGAAGACCTCCAAGACCCGCTGGTGCGCGACTACATTCAGCCGGAAGGGTTTGCCGCGCTCTGCGCGAAAAACGGAATCGGCCCGGAGACGACGGTCATTTTCTACGGCGACAAATCGAACTGGTGGTCGTGCTACGCGCTGTGGGCGTTTCGCCTTTTCGGGCACACGAAGGTGAAAATCCTCGATGGCGGACGCGACAAGTGGGTGAAGGAAGGCCGCGCTTTGACGAAGGACAAGCCGCAGCCAGCGCCGACGGAATACCCCGTGCCGGCGAAGCGCTTCGACGCGGACATCCGCGCGTTTTATGAGGATGCGCTGGCGCAGAGCCAGGAGGAGCGGCCGCTCATCGACGTGCGCTCGCCGGGTGAGTTCAAGGGCGATGTCACCCACATGCCCGAGTATCCGCAGGAGGGCGTGCTGCGCGGCGGGCACATCCCCGGCGCGCGGAGTGTGCCGTGGAAGACGGCGGTGCAGGAGGACGCGACCTTCAAGCCGGCGGCGGAACTCGCGGAGATTTACACCGTCGGCTGCGATTTGAAATCGGGCGAAGACATCATCGCCTACTGCCGCATTGGCGAGCGCTCCAGCCATACGTGGTTCGTGCTCACGTATCTGCTCGGCTACGAAAAGGTGCGCAACTACGACGGCTCGTGGACGGAGTGGGGGAACCGGGTGCGCGCGCCGATTGCCCGGGACTGACCTGTGAGCGCCTACCCCGAAAAGCTCCAGGCTATCATCGGCCTCTTCGAGTCGCTGCCCGAGGAGGAGAAGCGGGAGAACCTGATCGCGTATTCCGAACAGGCGAAAAAGCACGAGCCGAGGGCGGGCGAAACTTTCGACCTCGAAGACGTGCGCAAGGACGAGGAATGTACGGACACCGTCGGCGTCTTCCTGCGCGTGGATGCGGAAAAGCGGGCGCACTTTCGCGTGACCCTCGGCCCGCAGGTGCAGACGCTGACCAAGGCGATGACCGCCATCCTGTGCCGCGGGCTCGATGGCACCACGCTCGACGCGATCATGGAACTGCCCGCAGATTTTGTCCCGAAGATCGTCGGCGGCCATCTCGTCCGCATCCGCTCGCAGACCGTCTATTACATCCTCACTCGGATCAAAAGCGCCTGTAAGGTTTTCCTCAACCGCCGCCGCGCGGCCGAGGCTTAACGGGGCTGCGTGAGGCAAAGCAGACCCCGCCGTTTCCGCGAGCCGCCTACGCTGCCGCCCCGCCGCCGGGCAGCGCGAGCACGTTTGACGACCAGTAGTCGATGATGTCCAGCGTGGCGAAACGGAAGACGATCAGCAGCGCGTCATTGAGCGGGATGCCGATGCGCTTGGCGATGGATTGCAGCGACTCCGCGCCGTTGATCGCCGTGGCGAAGCGCGCCTCGACGTCGTTGACCTTGAGTTTTTGCACCAGCTCGTAGCCCTTGCGCGTGTAGGCCGGGCTGCCGTTGGGGTCGGGGCGCTGGGAGCCCATGAGGCTCTCGTAGCGGACATGGCGCAGGCTGCCGAGCACCCAGTTGTCGGGGTCTTCCGCGCCGGGCGGGAAGTTTTTCGCGTAGTCGGGAAACTGCGCCAGCTCCTCGAACTCGAAGGTTACGCGGCCGGCCGTCCACAGGTTTGAAAAGACGCGCATCCCGTGGTCGCGGACGAGCTGGACCACGTCCTCGTGCGGAAAGCTGTTGCGCGCCGAGAGGTAGAGGAACAGCGGGCAGCCGGTCGCCGCCTGGTTTACCTGCGCCTCCATGATGAGGCCGAGGCCGGTCGAGGAAAGGATCGCGGGCGACTCGCGGCAGTAGAGCTGCACGTTGCGCGTGGTGGCGAAAAGGAAGCGGCCTTTGCTGATGAAAATCTCGATGGGATTGCGGTTCAGGAAAAAGCGCAGCACGCCGGTGAGGCGGTCGCCGTAGGCCATTTGCAGCGCGGAGCGCAGCGAGAAAAACGCGGTGTGGCCGCTGAAGACGGTGCGCGACGGATCGTGGAAAAGAAGCTGTCGCGCGGGGTTCCCGCCGGGCCGGACTTTCGCGAGCGTTGCGCCCACCACCTCGGTCAGCGCGTCCGCAGTGACGGGCTTGGCAAGCACCTTCACGACGTTGGTGTAGCGGTCCGCGATGCTGTCGCCGTTGCCGTTCGTGGCCATGAGCACGACGGGGATTTTTGCGGTCGCCGGCTCGTTGAGCAGCCGGTAGCAGATGGCCTCGGCGTCCATGTCCGGCATGGTTTCGTCGAGCAGGATCAGCTCGGGTTGGGCGAGGTGGAAACGCTCGAACGCCTCGGCCCCGCGCTGCGCGACGAGCACGTCGATGTTGTGAAAATTCTGTGCGATGACGGACTCGGCCAGTTTCGAGGCGGCGAGGCTGTCGTCGATGACGAGAATTTTTTGGGACATACCGTTGGGCTGTTGACGCTGAAAAGATGCGGGTTTTGAACGGGGCAAAACACCTGCCCGGTCCCGTTTAGGGCGCGAAAATAGAGCGCGGGTTAGGGCTGTCAATGAAACTCCCAGCAAGCCTGCGAATCCGCGCCCCCGCTGGATGCGTAGCGTAGCGATGCCCATTCATGTTCTCCGCCTCACGCAGGTCATTCCGGCTTCAGTCGGGGAGTGTTGGGCCTTCTTTTCCGACCCCCGCAACCTCGCGAAGATCACGCCGCCCAGCCTCGATTTCCAAGTGCTCAGCGAGTTGCCGCCCGCGATTTATCCCGGCATGGTCATCGAATACCGCGTGCGTCCGCTGCTCGGCATCCCGGTGAGGTGGCTCACGGAAATCACCCACGTCGCCGCGCCGCACCGTTTCGTGGATGAGCAGCGCGTGGGGCCGTACGCGGTCTGGCATCACGAGCATTTTTTCACCGCGCTCGATGGCGGACGCACCGAGATCCGCGACCTCGTGCATTACGTCCTGCCCTTCGGCTGGCTGGGCGAGATCGTCCATCCCTTCATCGTCGCGCCGCAGTTGGAAAAGATCTTCGCTTTTCGTGAAAAGGCGGTTGCGGCGCGGTTTGGCGGTTAGAACGCGCGGGGTTGCTGTAGGGGAAGATGGCAGATTCCCCTACAGCAACGTGCTCGCGCTAAAATCCCACCGTCGCCGTGAGCCCGATCCACTGCACGCCGATGCGGGTGGTGCTGCCGGAGTATTCGCCGGCGGCGAGCGCGCTGGTGCGGACGGTTTCGCTGGCGGGGATTTCCCATTGATACGCGAGATCGAGGCCGAAGCGCCCCTCGCGAAAGCCGACGCCCGCGGTGAGCGTGTGCTTGTTGATCGCCGCGGTCAGCGGCGTGAGCGTGGCGGCAGGCACGGGGTTGCGCGCGTAGGCGTAGCCGGCGCACACGGTCCAGCGGGCATCGATGGCGTATTCCGCGCCGAAGCGCCCAACATACTGGTCGCGCCAGCCGAGCGGCACGTCGTCGTTGAGTTTGTCCGCGCCGACGAGGGCGTTCATGTCGCGGTTGCTGCCGTGGGTCAGCCGCACGGGGAGTGTCTCGAAGGCGTCGGCCCAGTTGATCCAGTCGAACTGCGCGGTGAGCAGCAGCTTTGGCGCGGCCTTCCAGGCGAGGCCGGCGCTGACCTGCTGGGGAAAAAGGTTCGCCACCTCCGCGTCGTAGGCGAAGTCGGGTCGCGCCGCGCCGAGGCCGAGATTCGTGAGCTGCACGCCGGCGTTGCCCGTCGCGCGTCCGTCGGTCGTGATGCGCGCGCGAGTCGTGTAGGTCACGCCGAGGCGGAGCGTTTCGAGCGGTTTCCAGAACAGGCCAAACTGCCCGTTCCAGCCGGTGCCGTCGGTCTCGAGATCGAGCAGCGTTTTCACGGTGCGGAGCACGGGCTGGCTTTGGAAAATGTAGGGCGCGTGCAGTTGGTTGCGGTTGTAGAGCAGGCCCACGCTCGCGCCGACGGAGAGCTGCGGCACGATCTCCCAGCTCACGCCGGCGCTCGTGCGCAGGAGCACGATTTCGCTTTCATACGTCCGCACGCCGTAGCTCGTCTGGCCGTCCGCGCCGCCGGGCGTGTCGCGGTAGCGCCAGCGATCGCGCAGGGCGATGTCCGGGTTCACGCCGAGCGCGAAGCGTAGCGGCCCGACCGGCGCGGCCACGGCGAGCGAGCCGAAGAAACCGGCGGCATTCATTGTCGTGCGCCGGTTTTCGCGGCCACGGAAAGAGCCGTGCGCAAACCCGGCGTCCGCGCCGACGGAAAGCGTGGGGCCGCGGATTTCGCTGAGTGCGGCGGGATTGGCGAAGAGCGCGTCGAGCGGATCGCTGGCGGTGGCTGTGGCGCTGCCGCCGAGGCTCATGGAGCGCGCGCCCACGCCGTCACGATAGAGGCCGGCGGAAAAAGCGGGGACGGCGAGCAGGCAGGAGAGACCGAGAACACGGAGGACGGCAGGCATGGGCGTTTCGGATTAGCAAAACGCAGACCACCAGTGCTCCGGGTGCAAAAAAATCCCGGCATTTTGGAGAACTGGTCCGGCGAAGAACGCTTCCTGCTAAACTAAAGCGCTGTGACTGCCCAGCCACCGATCCCAGCATGAGCCCCGAAGCCACCCACGACTGTGCCGCCATGCAGCAGCTTCGCACCGAGCTGGACCGCGAGCGCGCCGCGCGGCAGGCCGCGGAGGCACAGCTCGCGCAGGCCGGGCATTCCCTGGCGGCGCTTGGCCAGAGCGAGAGTTATTTCCGTCGCCTCACGGAGCACGCGCTCGACCTCATCACCATTCTTGATGCCGACGGCACGATCCGCTTTGAGAGCCGCTCCATCGCGGCCGAACTCGGCTGGGCCGAGGCGGACTACATCGGCAAAAACGCTTTCGATTTTGTGCATCCCGAAGACTCGCCGCGGGTCATGCAGTCCTTTCTCACCGCGCTGCAAGAGCACGGCAATACGCCCGTCCTGAGTTTTCGCTTCCGGCACAAGGACGGCACCTACCGCATCCTCGAAGGCCGCGGGAACAACCTGCTCGCCGACTCCGCCGTGGGCGGCATCGTTTTCAATTCGCGCGACGTCACCGAAAAGCGGCGGCTCGAGGAGCAGCTCCTCCAGTCGCAAAAAGTCCAGGCCATCGGCCAGCTCACCGGCGGCGTGGCGCATGATTTCAACAACATCCTCACCGCCATCATCGGCTACAGCGACCTCACCCTCCCGCAGCTCGACCCCACCACTGCGGCCCACGGCAACGTGCAGGAAATGCGCAAGGCCGCCATGCGCGCCGCGGGCCTCACGCGGCAACTCCTCGCCTTCAGCCGCAAGCAGGTGCTCCAGCCGCGCGTGCTCGCGCTCGGCGCGGTCATCGCCGAGATGGACAAAATGCTGCGTCGCCTGCTCGGCGAACACATCGCCCTCGTCACGACCTCCAATGGTGCGGTGAGCAACGTGAAAGCCGACCTCGGCCAGATCGAGCAGGTGCTGCTCAATCTCTCGGTCAATGCCCGCGACGCCATGCCCGGCGGCGGCGCGCTGACCATCGAGACGGGCAACGTCACCCTCGACGAAAACTACGCCGGGCAGCGCGACGAAGTCACCGCCGGCGAGTACGTGATGCTCGCGATCTCCGACTCCGGCACCGGCATGCCGCCGGAGGTGCTCGCCCGTTTGTTCGAGCCCTTTTTCACTACCAAGGAACAGGGCAAAGGCACCGGCCTCGGCCTCGCGACGTGCTACGGCATCGTCAAGCAAAGCGGCGGCCACATCGCCGTGTACAGCGAGGTCGGGCGGGGAACGACCTTCAAGGTTTTCCTCCCACGCGTGAACGAAGCCGCCGAGCCGTTTGTGCAGGAAGCGGAAAGCAACGAAGTCCCGCAGGGCCGCGAGACCGTGCTGCTCGTCGAGGACGAACCCATGCTCCGCGAACTCGGGCTGACCGTGCTCGGCGAACTCGGCTACCGCGTTTTCACCGCGGAGAATGGCTGCGAAGCCCTGCGGGTGTTGCGGGAAAATCCCGGCGAGCACATCGACCTGCTCGTCACCGACGTGGTCATGCCGCAGATGGGCGGCAAGGAACTCGTCGAAAACCTGCGTCCGCTTTCGCCTCACACCAAAGTCATCTTCTGCTCGGGCTACACCGAGGATGCGATCTTCCACAACGGCGGGCTGGAAGCTGGGGTGTACTTTTTGCAAAAGCCCTACACCGTGGCTGCGGTCGCGCAGAAAGTGCGGGACGTGCTCGCAGCGGCGTAGAGAAAACCTGCCGGGGGATTTCAGCAACAGCGGTTGATGCCCTTGAACCGGTGCTCTGTCGCCGTGAGGAATACATTTTTCCTCGCGTTTGCCTTCATCAATGGCGACTGGGCGGCGCACTCGCAAGCATTTGCCTGAGCCCGTTCGCGGTCGACGGCGGCTTCGCCGGAAAGTTCTTTGAGCAGGGTGAAACCGAGCGCGATCATGCCGGCGACGCGGAGCGGACGCGATGGTGCGAGGGCGTCGGCGGGGAGCCAGACGGGGTCGGTTTCACGGAGCACGGGGGCTTTCGCGCGGAGGATGAGACGCGCCCATTCCCACACGCTGATGCCGACGATGCAGATGACGAGCGTGAGGAACACGGCGGTGACCATGGCGTCGAGATATTGGTTTTGGATCTGCTTGCCGGTGGCGACGGCGACTTTCACGGCGGCGTCGCTCTTGGCCTGCGCGACGGCGGAGGCTTGTTTGGCGGCGGTGAGGGTAGCGGCGCCGGCGCCGGATTTGATGAGTTCGTTTTCGGCGCGGGTGGCTTCGAGGCTGGCGGCGCTGGCGAGGTCGGCGGCTTTTTCGGCGGCAGGCATCGCGACCTTTTTGAGCTGTCCGGCTTTGGCGATAAAGCCGATGGCGGGGTCGTGGTGATGGAGTTTTTGCATGCTCGCAGTGCCGGTGACGGCAAGCAGCCAGACGAGCGGGAGCAGGGTGACGAGGACGAGCGCGGGGTGGCGTTTGTCGCGCAACTGCGTTTTCAAAATGATGGTCGTGGCGAGGCAGAGGGCGATGCTGGCGAGGAGCTGGTTGGCGATGCCGAAGATGGGCCAGAGCGCCTTGATGCCGCCGTCGGGGTCATGCACGGCGGCGATGAGAAAGTAGCCCCACAGCCCGGCGATGACGGCGCTCGCGGCGATGCCGGCGGCGAGGTTGCGGGTGTCGCCGAGCGGCTTCCAGATGTGGCCCAGCGCGTCTTGCAGCAGGTAGCGTCCGACGCGGGTGCCGGCGTCGAGCGTGGTCAGGATGAAGAGCGCCTCGAACATCACCGCGAAGTGGTACCACACGCCCATCCAACTCCCGCCGATGAGCCGCGAGAACAGCGCCGCCATGCCGACGGCGAGCGTGGCCCCGCCGCCGGTGCGCCCGAAAAGCGACTCCTCGTGGACCGACTGCGCGAGCGCGGCCATGTGGTCGGCGGTGACGGCGAAGGCCGGCCCGAACGCGTTCACTTTCGCCACCACCGCGGCGGCGTCGCCCTTGATGTTGATGCTCAGATAGACGCCGGGATCGAGCGTGCAAGCGGCGATCATGGCCATGATGGCGACGAGCGATTCCAGGCACATCGCGCCGTAGCCGATGGGCCGCGCGGCGCTTTCGCGCGTGATGATCTTCGGCGTACACCCGCTGGCGATGAGCGTGTGAAAGCCGCTGATCGCCCCGCAGGCGATGGTGATGAAGCAGAACGGAAACATCTTCCCCGGCACCACCGGCCCCGAGCCGTCGATGAACGGCGTGAGCGCGGGCATTTTCAAAACGGGCAGCACCAGCAGCGTGCCGAGCGCGAGGGCAAAGATGGTGCCGAGCTTCATGAACGTGCTCAGGTAATCGCGCGGCGCGAGCAGCAGCCAGACCGGCAGCACGCTCGCGGCGAAGCCGTAGGCGATGATCGCCCACGCGAGAAAGCCCGCGTCCTTTTTGAAAACCGCGCGCAGCGTTTCGTGCTCGGACACCCACTGCCCGCCCCACACCGCCAGCAGCATCAGCGCGACACCGGCCACGGACGCCTCCAGCACTCTCCCCACGCGGACAAAGCGCAGGTAGCCGCCCATCAGCAACGCAATCGGGATTGTGGCGGCGACGGTGAAAACGCCCCACGGACTTTCGGCGAGCACGTTTACCACCACCAGCGCGAGCACCGCGAGGAGGATGATCATGATCGAAAGAATGGCGATCGTGCCGATGACCCCCGCGAAGGAGTTCAGCTCCTCCTTGAGCATTTGGCCGAGCGATTTCCCATCGCGCCGGATCGAGGCGAAAAGGATCACGAAATCCTGCACCGCGCCGCCCAGCACCACGCCGATGAGAATCCACAGCGTCCCCGGCAAATAGCCAAACTGCGCGGCCAGCACCGGCCCCACGAGCGGCCCCGGCCCGCTGATCGCGGCGAAGTGATGGCCGAAGACAATCCACTTATTGGTCTTCACGTAGTCCCGGCCGTCCTCGTGGACCTCGCACGGGGTGGCTCGCCGCTCGTCGAGCGCGAGCACGCGGGCGGCGATCCATTTCGAGTAAAAGCGGTAGCCGATGGCGTAGGTGCAGAGCGCCGCGATGAGGATGTAGGCCGAGTTCAGCGGCTCGCCGCGGTGCGTGGCGATGGTGACGTAGGCAAACACGCCGAGCAGCGCGACGGCGAGCCAGGTGAGGAGGGAAAGGGATTTTTTCACGTTGCGGCGAAGTCATCGCGCGCCGGCCGCGCGGAAGCAATCCCGCGCTGCGTTGCGGTGCGGCGCTTGCCACTGCGGGAGCGGGCCGCTACATCTCCCGGCTCCCGATTTCCCGTGAATCCGACCATCCTCATTGTTGACGACGAAAAGCACACCCGCGAAGGGCTGCGCGCCTCGTTGGAGGACAGTTTCGAGGTGTACATCGCTGCGGACATTGGCGGTGCGCTGGGGGTGCTGGAGCGCGAGACGGTAGACCTGGTGCTCACCGATCTGCGAATCGGCGGGGAGGACGGGATGACGCTGGTGGACAAGGTGCTCGGGCTGCCGCACCCGCCCCTCGTGATCATGATGACTGCTTACGGGAGCGTGGACGCGGCGGTGGAGGCGATGAAACATGGAGCCTACGATTTTGTAACCAAGCCGCTGAACATCGACCGGCTGGAGATGCTAATTCAGCGGGCGCTGCGGAGCCGGCGGGTGGAGAAGGAAGTGGTGGAGCTGAAGCAGGTGGTGGAGCGGAAGTTCGGGCTGGAGCGGCTGATCGGGGAGTCGCTGGTGATGGAGGAGGTTTTCGACACGATCAAGCAGGTGGCGCCGACGCGGGCGACGGTGCTGATCCAGGGCGGGAGCGGCACGGGCAAGGAGCTGGTGGCGCAGGCCATCCACGCGCTGAGCGGGCGGCCGAAGCAGAAGTTCGTGGCGGTGCATTGCGCGGCGCTGTCGGCGCAGCTTTTGGAGAGCGAGCTGTTCGGGCACGAGCGCGGGGCTTTCACCGGCGCGGTGGAGCGTCGCATCGGGCGCTTTGAGCAGGCGAATGGGGGGACGATTTTCCTCGATGAGATCGGCGAAATCGATGCGGCCACGCAGGTGAAGCTGCTGCGGGTGCTGGGCGAGGACCGGAGCTTTGAGCGCGTCGGCGGGAACACGCCGATCAAGGTGGATGTGCGGCTGGTGGCGGCGACGAACAAGAACCTGGAGAAGCTGGTGAGCGAGGGGAAATTCCGCGACGACCTTTTTTTCCGGCTCAGCGTGGTGCCGATCACGATGCCGCTGTTGCGCGAGCGGAAGGAGGACATCCCGCTGCTGGTTACGGCGTTTTTGAAAGCATTCGCCGAGGAAAATGCGAAGCCCGTGCCCGAGATCACGACGGACGCGATGCAGGCTGTTTTGCGCTATGACTGGCCGGGCAATGTGCGGGAGCTGCGCACGGCCATCGAGCACGGCGTGGTGATGACGAAGAGCGGGAAGATTACGCTGCGCGATCTGCCGGCCTTTGTCCGCGAGGGTGCGTCAGCGGCAGGCGGGGCGCGGGGCGCTGAGAAATACATTCCGGTTAAAGGGAGCCGTTTCAATTTGCACGACACTGAGCACCGGCTCATCCTCCAAGCTCTCGATGACACCGGCGGGAACATCACCCAGGCCGCAAAAAAGCTCGGCATCAGCCGGCGCACGCTGCACCGGAAAATTAACGAACTAAAGGCCGGTCAAGGTGTCGAACCGACCTCGACCCAACCCCCGCAACCCAATACCCCCAACGATGGCGACCGAAACTAAAGTCCAGCATTTTGTCCACAAACTCGAGGAGGGCGGCTGGGTGAAGCGGGTGAAATTTGCCGTCATCGTCTCGGCGATCATTTTCAACATCAACCTGTGGTTTTTTCGCGACGCAGGCTTCCGCGGACTGTCGCATGAAAAGGGCATGGAGCAGGCGGTGATCGCGCGGGAGATCGCGCGCGGGCACGGCTTTTCCACGCTGATGATCCGGCCGGCAGCGCTGTGGCTCTTTGAGAAAAACCTGGGCAAGTTTCCGCTCGACCGGCAGCCGGACATCTACCACGCGCCGCTTAATCCGTATCTCAACGCCGGCGTGATCCTGGTCGCCGATGCGGTGAACGGGATGCTGCGCAGCGCGGGGGAAAAGAAGGAGTTTCTCAACTGGCTGACCTACGACAGGACGATGAGCACCAAGGTCTTCGTCTATGCCTACGACCGGATCATCGCCGGGGTGCAGGTGCTGTTTTTTCTCCTCGCGGTGCTGATCAATTACTACACGGCGCGGCGGCTGTTCGACGACCGGCTGGCGGCTTTTGCCGGCTGCATGATGCTGGTCTGCCAGCGGTTCTGGGACTACGCCATGTGTGGTCTGCCGCAGATGCTAATGCTGTTTCTTTTCAGCGCGGCCCTGCACACGCTGCTGCGCGCGGTGGAGGCGCGCTATCTCAACAAGCCGCCGCTGGCCTGGCTTTCCGCAACGGCGGCGCTCTTTGGCCTGCTGGCGCTGACCCATGGGCTGACCATCTGGGTGTTCGCCGGAGCGCTCATCTACGTGGCGTTTTCATTCCGTCCTTTCGGGCGCGACGCGGCCATCATGGCGGTCATTTTCATGGTGCTCTACACTCCGTGGATGGTGCGCAACCAGCAGGTCTGCGGGTCGGCGGTGGGGCTGGGGTGGTACTCCGGACTGCACGGGCTCCGCGGGACGGAACCGGGGCTGATGCGCTCGATGGAGGTATCGCTGGCGGGCCTTTCGCCGCTCACCTTTCGGCAGAAAGTGCAGGCCGACACCTTGGATCAAATGCTCAATCTCACGAGCGCGCTCGGGGCTTCGATGATGGCGGTGGTCTTTTTCGTGGCCCTGCTGCACCTGTTCAAGCGGCCCGAAACTTCCAGCTTCCGCTGGGCCCTGCTGACGATGTGGCTTTGCGCGGTGTTCGGCATGGCGGTCTTCGGGCTGCCGGAGGGGACCGGCGCGCTGGCGGCCAATGACCTGCATGTGCTCTTCATCCCGCTGATGCTCTGCTACGGCCTCGCCTTCGTCCTCGTGATGTGGACGCGCCTCGAAGTCAACATCAAGCTCGTGCGCCTCGGCTTTTTGAGCCTGCTCTTTGTCGTGTCCTCGCTGCCGTTTATCCAAAACAGCATTCAGATGCTGGCGGGACCGCGCATCCAGGTGCAGTGGCCGCCGTATGTGGCCCCCTACATCGCCATCATGGGGACGTGGACCACGGAAAAGGAAATCATCACCAGCGATATGCCGTGGGCGGTGGCGTGGTACGCCGAGCGCAAGAGCCTGTGGCTGCCGGATACCATCGAGGACTTCGTCACGCTCAATGACTACAAGAAGCTCGATGGAGCCATCGTGGGCCTCTACCTCACCCCGGTTTCGAGCTACAAGGGGTTCATCAACGAGATCGTGAAAGGGGAGTACAAAGCATGGGCGCCCTTCATCACCCGCAATGTCAGCACGCGGGACTTCCCGCTCAAGGTCTTCACCAAAATGCCGTACGACGATGAATGCAGCTTTTACTCCGACCGCGATCGCTGGACGGTGCGAGAGGACTGACGCGGGGAAAGTTGGGAGTTGAGCGTTGCGCGTCGAGCGTGCAGAAAGCGGCATGCCCGCAAAAAACGCCGCCGAAACCGCCCATACTTTTGAAACCGCCGTCGGGCGACTGGAGCAGGTGGTGGAGGAAATGGGCTCGGACAAACTGCCGCTCGAAGACCTCATCAAACGCTACGAGGAGGGCATCCAGCTCATGAAAGTGTGCGAGGAAAAACTCCAGTCCGTCGAAAAGCGCGTCGAGTTGCTCCTGCGCAAAGCCGACGGCGATCCCGTGCTTGCGCCGTTCGATCCCGAGAAAAAGCCGGTCAACGGACCGCGCGCAGACGTTAGTCTGTTCTGAAAGCGATTCGTGCTGGCATTCCGCCGCGCGCCGCCCGACGTTCCACGCCCAACTTTTTCCCAATGCCCAAGCCGTTCCTGCCCACCATCAACTCGCCCGCCGATGTCAAAGCCATCGCTGAGCAAGATCTCCCGCAACTCGCCCAGGAAGTGCGCGACGAACTCGTCCGCGTCCTCTCCGACGACAACCCCACCTCCGTTGGCGGCCACCTCGGGCCGAATCTCGGCGTCGTCGAACTGACCATCGCCCTGCACCGCGTCTTTGAAACGCCGAAGGACAAATTCGTCTTCGACGTGTCGCACCAAGGCTACGTCCACAAACTCTTCACCGGCCGCCGTGAGCGCTTCGGCACCATGCGCCAGTACGAGGGGCTGAACGGCTTCCTCCTCCGCACGGAAAGCCCGCACGACTGCTACGGCGCGGGCCACGCCGGGACGGCGCTCAGCGCGGCGCTCGGCATGGCCGTGGGCCGCGACCGGCGCGGCTCGGATGAGCACGTCGTCTGCGTAGCGGGCGATGCCGCCTTCACCTGCGGCGTGAGCTACGAGGCGCTCAACAACGTGGCCGAGGCGACGAAGAAATTCATCGTCGTGCTGAATGACAACGAGTGGTCCATCGCCAAAAACGTGGGCGCCATCGCCAGCTACTTCAACAAGATCGCCACCCACCCCACCTACGCGCATCTCCACGAGAAGGCCGCGAACTTTGTGGAAATGCTGGGCGGGAAATTCGCCAAGGAACTCGCGCACAAAGTCGAGGCAGGCGTGAAAAACGTGCTGCTCCCGAGCGTCATGTTCGAGGATCTCGGCCTGCGCTACTACGGCCCCATCGACGGCCACGACATCCCGCTGCTCATCAAAACCTTCGAGTTTCTCAAAACGCAAAACGAGCCCGTGCTCCTCCACATCCTCACGCAAAAAGGCAAAGGCTACGCCCCCGCGCTGGAGAAGCCGGACAAATTCCACGGCCTGGGCAAATTCGAGCCCAAGACCGGCGCAACCGCCGCCGCCGGCTCGCCCACCTATTCCGAGCTGTTCGGCAAGACTCTCGCCAAATTCGCCGACACCAATAACAAGCTCTGCGCCATCACCGGCGCCATGCCCACCGGCACCGGTCTCGTCCATTTCGCTGCGAGACATCCCGACAAATACTACGACGTCGGCATCGCCGAGGAGCACGCCGCGCTCTTCGCCTGCGGTCTCGCCACCCAAGGCTTCAAGCCCTTCCTCGCCATCTACAGCACCTTCATGCAGCGCGCCTACGACATGATCGTGCACGACATGGCCCTGCAAAAACTCAACGTCGCGCTCTGCATGGACCGTGGCGGTCTCAGCGGCGACGACGGCCCCACGCACCACGGCCTCTTCGACATCGGCTACCTCCGCCACATCCCAAATATCGTCCACATGCAGCCCAAGGATGAGGACGAATTCGTGGACATGCTCTGGACCATGGCCCACTACACCGGCGGCCCCATCGCCATTCGCTACCCGCGCGGCGTCGGCACCGGCGTCGTGCCCAAAGAGCAGCCGAAACTTTTGGAAATCGGCAAAGCCGAGGTCATCAAGCACGGCACCCGCGTCGCCTTTTTCGGCCTCGGCGGCATGTGTCAGGTTGCCGAGCAAGCCGCCGCGCAGCTCGAAGCGCAGGGCATTTCCGCCGCGGTCATCAACCCGCGCTGGATCAAGCCGCTCGACACCGGCACCCTCGAGTTTTTCGCCCGCAGCGCCGATGTCGTCTGCACGTTCGAAGACCACGTCCTGCACAACGGCTTCGGCTGCGCCGTCATCGAGCACCTCAACGACGCCGGCATCAAAACGCCCGTCGTCCGCGTCGGCTGGCCCGACCAGTTCGTCGAGCACGGCGCAGTGGACATCCTGCGCAAAAAGCACGGCCTCACCGCCGAGGC
>JANPHJ010000199.1:0-10576 GCA_031424395.1 Chthoniobacter sp. | reverse complement strand
AAATCAACCACCCCGAATCGGCGGCGATCTATCCGCCGGCGACGGAACTCGTCTTCGCCGCGCTCGCTCATTTCGTTCCCGCCACGGCGCAGTCGCGCGCTTCGGTGCTCGCGTTCAAAATCATTTTCGTCCTCGCCGATCTTGCGACGGTCGCGCTCCTGCTCCGCCTCATCGGCGGTGCCGGCCGCCATCGCACCGCCGCGTGGTACGCGTGGAATCCCGCCGTCGCCTACGCGTGCGCCGGCGCGGGCCATTTCGACAGCCTCATGCTGCTCACGCTTACCGCCGCCGTCTTCACGCTGCATCGCGCAACGACCGCCGATGCCAAATGCCCCGCGTGGCCGTGGTCGCTCGCCAGCGCCGTGTGTCTCGGCCTCGCCATCGCCTTCAAACTCATCCCCGTTTTTCTCCTCCCCGTCTGGTTCTTCGCGCTGCGCAAACGCGCCGCTGCCCTCGTCCTCAGCCTCGCCATTCCCGCCGCGCTCACGCTGCCGTACGGCGGCCCCCTCATCGTGCTGAAACCGCTCCTCGCTTTTGCCGATGTCACCCGCTTCAACGACCTCGTCTGGGGCTGGATCGAAGCCGTCACCATCCAAAATCCGTTCGGCCGCAACTGGCCCTTCACCCTCACCCTCGCCGTCGCCGTCGCCGTTATCGTGTGGAAACTCCGCGCCGACTGGCGGCGCAGCGCGCTCTGGGTGCTCGGTGCCGCGCTCATCCTCAGTCCCACGCTGCATCCGTGGTATGTCACTTGGATTCTCCCCCTCGCCGTCTGGCGCGGCCGCACCGCCTGGACCATCCTCTCGCTCAGTACGCTCACCGCTTTGCTGCTGTGGGAAAGCACCGCGCTCTGGACGGCGTGGCAACCCACCCTGCTCACGCGATCCTTCGTCATCCTCCCCCCGCTTGCCGCCTGGCTCCTCCAATCGAAAATCCAAAATCGAGAATCGAAAATCCCTTGAGCCTCCTCACCGCCGACTACGACTACTCCCTCCCCGACGAGCTCATCGCCCGCCACCCGCTCCCGCGCCGCGACGACGCCCGTATGCTGGTCCTCCACCGCGCCGACCAGCGCCTCGAGCACCGCCACTTCCGCGACTTCCCGCAGTTCCTCCAGCCCGGCGACCTCGTGGTGCTCAATGACACCCGCGTCATCCCCGCCCGCGTCTTCTCCGACGATGCCGGCCGCATTGAATTCCTCTTCCTCGAAAACCTTCACGACCACGTTTGGAAATGCCTCGTCAAACCCGGCCGCAAAATGCGCCTCGGCGCGCATGTCATCGTGCGCGGCACCACCGGCACCGTCATCGGCATCGAGCCGGAAGGTGAGCGCATCATTGACTTCGCTGGCCCCATCGACCTCGACGCCGCGGGCGAACTCCCCATCCCGCCCTACTTCGACCGCCCCGTCGAACCCGCCGACGCCGAGCGCTACCAGACCGTCTTCGCGCGCGAACGCGGGGCCGTCGCCGCACCCACCGCCGGCCTCCATTTCACGCCGGAACTGCTCGCGCAAATCCCACACACCTTTCTCACCCTCCACGTCGGCATCGGCACCTTCCGCTCCGTGCTCACCGACGACCTCACCCAGCACCGCATGCACGCCGAGCGTTTCCGCGTCTCCGAGGAAAGCGCCCGCGCCATCAACACCGCGCAGCGCCTCATCGCCATCGGCACCACGAGCGCGCGCGTCTTGGAAACCTGCGGCCTGCCCGCCGCCGCGCGCACGGGCAGCACCGACATCTTCATCCACCCGCCCTACCAGCCGCGCGCCGTCGGCGCGCTGCTCACGAATTTCCATCTGCCAAAAAGCACCCTGCTCATGCTCGTCAGCGCGCTGGCCGGACGCGACTTCACCCTCCGCGCCTACGCCGAAGCCATCGCCCACCGCTACCGGTTTTACAGCTACGGCGACTGCATGCTCATCGTGTAGCCCGCCGGCGGAGGCGACCAGCAGGGCGGGTGCGCGCCGCCGCCTGGCCATTTTTTTCATCCGCCGTTTCCCGCGAAGCGGTGTAATGCTGTCTCCATGAACCGCGCGCTTCTCACAGCGACTGCGCTCCTCGGGATCGGGACTTTCTCCGCCGGACTGCTCGCCGCGCCGCCTTACCGCTATGACCACGTCGTCATCGTGATCGAGGAAAACACCTCCTACAACGAAGTGCTCGGCAATCGGGTGGATGCGCCGTTCATCAATGAGCTGGCCGACGGCGGGGTGAATTTCACCGAGTTCTACGCGGTCACGCACCCGAGCCAGCCGAACTACCTGCACCTCTTCTCGGGCGACAACCAGGGCATCACCGATGACAACCGGCCCACAACGTATCCGTGGAGTACGCCAAATCTCGGCGCGGCCCTGGTGGCGGCAGGCGCGACCTTTGCCCGGCTACAGCGAGGATCTCCCGGCCATCGGCGACCGCGATACGACGGGCGTGGACACGATCATCGGCCGGATGGCGTGGAAGCGGCGGTCACGCCCACCTTCACCCTTCGGGCAAATGTGTATGACCTGGCCGCAATCTTCGACGTCACCGCCGACGTGAGCGCCTGGCTCGGCGGCGCGACGAATAACGGCTGGGCGCTGCTCCCGAGCGGCATCGACAACTGGTGGGCGCGCTCCTCGGAGTACACAACCGCCACCGCCAAACGCCCCACCCTCGAGATCGCCTACACCCTCCCTGTCGCCGCGGGCTATCCCGCGTGGCAGCTCGCCAAATTCACCACCACCGCCGGCCAGCCCGGCTCGCTGCCCGCCGACGATCCCGACGCCCACGGCGCAACGAACCTGCTCGAATACGCCCTCAGTACCCACCCGCTGCGCGCCGCCACCGCCGACCTCCCCGCGCTCGCCGCCGCGCCCGCGCAGACGGCGCTCACCTTTTTCCGCAACCTCGCCGCGACCGACGTGACGCTGAGCGTCGAAGCCAAGGCCACCCTCGCCGCGACTACTTGGAGCACCATCGCCACCTGGACGAACGCCGCCGGCTGGACCACCGCGGCGGGCGTGGCGGTGCTGGACCTCGGCGGCGCGGTCACCGTCACCGAGGGCCTCGGCCCACCCGCCACGCCCCGGCGTTTCTGGCGGGTGAAAGCCGTGGGTCCATGACCTGCAGGGCGGACGGCGGCAGCGATGGCGGTTGACCGGGCGGGAGCGCGGCCCCAAAGGTCGGCGTCGTTTCGTTCAAGGCTGATCCGCCGCTTCCGGTCGAGTTGCCGGCCGCTGCCAGCCGCGAGGCGTGCGAAACACGATTCATGTCCATGACCCATTCGACTAACACCAGGCACATCGCCTTTCTCGGCGACTACGTGCCCCGGCGCTGCGGCATCGCTACTTTCACCGCAGACATTTGCGAAGCCATTGCGGCGGAGTTTCCCGAGGCTGAGTGCATCGTGGGCTCGGTGAATGACCGCGCGGAGGGCTACGACTATTCGTCGCGGGTGCGCTTTGAAATCGCGGAGCAGGAGCTGGATTCCTACCGGCGGGCGGCGGAGTTTTTGAATATCAACAATGTCGAGGTGGTTTCGGTGCAACATGAGTTCGGCATTTACGGCGGGCCGGCGGGCAGCCATCTGCTCGAGTTTCTGCGCGACGTGCGCAAGCCCGTGGTGACCACCCTGCACACGGTGCTGCGCGAGCCCAATGCCGAACAGCGCGCCGTGATGATGGAACTCGATGCGCTCTCGACGCGCTTCATCGTCATGGCCGAGCGCGGACGGCAGATGCTGGAGACGATCTACGGCGTGGAGCCGGCGAAGATCGACCTCATCCCGCATGGCGTGATCGACATGCCGTTCATCGACTCAAATTTCTTCAAGGATGAGTTCGGCGTGGAGGGCAAAACCGTGCTGCTGACCTTCGGGCTGCTGTCGCCGAACAAAGGCATCGAGTATGTCATCGACGCGCTGCCGGCGATTTTGGAGCGGCATCCGAACATCGTCTATATGGTGCTCGGGGCCACGCATCCGCACTTGCTCGCGCGGGAGGGCGAGGCCTACCGGCAAAGGCTGGAGCGGCTGGCGGTGGAACGCGGCGTGGCCGGGCAGGTGATTTTTTACAACAAGTTCGTGACCATCGAGGAACTGAAGGAGTTCATCGGCGCGGCGGACATCTATCTTACTCCGTATCTGAATGAGGCCCAGATCACCTCGGGCACGCTGGCCTATACTTTCGGCGCGGGCAAGGCGGTCGTCTCGACGCCCTACTGGCATGCGCAGGAGTTGCTCGCGGGCGAGCGCGGGGTGCTGGTGCCGTTCCGCGATTCCGGCGCGATCGCGGAAGGCGTAAATCATTTTCTCTCGAATCCGACGCTCATGACGGCGATGCGCAAACGGGCCTGGAAGGCTGGCCGGGAGATGATCTGGCCGGTGGTGGCGCGGCGTTACATGGAGAGCTTTGAAAAAGCGCGGGCCAGCCTGAGCGTGCCTTCGGTCGAGACCGTGGCCGAGCGGAAGATCGACAACGCGAACTACCCGGTGCCGGCGCTGAAGCTGGATCACCTGCTGAAAATGAGCGACCACACGGGCATCTTTCAGCACGCGATCTATAACGTGCCCAACTACCACGAGGGCTACTGCACGGACGACAACGCGCGCGCTTTCATCTTCACCGTGCTGCTCCAGAAAATGACCGAACCGCAGCCCGAGATCGAGCGGCTGGAGAGCAGCTATCTGGCGTTCCTGTGGTACGCGTTCGATGCGAATACTTCGCGGTTCCGCAATTTCATGAACCATCACCGGCAATGGATCGAGCGCGCGGGCTCGGAAGACAGCCACGCGCGCGCGCTGTGGGCTGTGGGCACGGCGCTGGGGCGGTCGCACAATGAGGGGCATCGCAATCTCTGCGCGCTGCTTTTCCAACGCGGACTGCCGCCGGTCGCGCGGTTCAGTTCGCCGCGCGCGTGGGCCTTTGCGCTCATCGCCATTCACGAATACCTGCGCACCTTTTCCGGCGACCGCGTGGTCAGCCAGATGCGCGACCTGCTGGCCGGGCGGCTGGTGGATTTGTATCGCGCGCATGCCGCGCCCGGCTGGCTGTGGTTCGAGCGCACCGCCACCTATGACAATGCGAAGCTCGCGCACGCGCTGATCCTCAGCGGCCACTGGACGTCCGACGGCGAGATGCTCGCCATCGGCCTCGGCGCACTGCGCTGGCTGCTGGAGGCGCAGACCGCGGAGGGCGGCCACTTCACGCCCATCGGCTGCCACGGTTTCTGGACGCAAGGCGGCGAGCGGGCGCGCTTCGACCAGCAGCCGCTGGAAGCGCACTCCATGCTCTCGGCCTGCCTCGAAGCCTTCGCCGTCACCCGCGATGAATACTGGCACCGTGCGGCGCGGCGCTGCTTCGAGTGGTTCCTCGGCCGCAACGATCTCGGCCAGCCGCTCTACGATCCCACCACCGGCGGCTGCCGTGACGCGCTGCTGCAGGATCACCTCAACCAAAACCAAGGCGCGGAATCGAGCCTCGCCTTTTACCTCTCGCTCGCTGAATTGACGCTCGCCGAGGGGGCGCCCGCCGCCATTCTGCCGATATGCGCAACCTGAACATGTCGCCCACCGGCGTCACTTTGCGGCCCAACGACGCGCGGGTGCTCATCCGCCCGTTCATCCCTGGCGATACGGCGCGCGTGGTCAATATCATCGGGCGCGCGCTGGCGCTCAGCGAAGCCGAGATCGAGGAGCAGCTCGTCAGCGTCACCGAGGACTTTGGCAGCCGGCACCTGAACCTGCGCACCTTTTGGCGCCGCCATTTCGACCGGGTCAAAGCCCACGTCTTCAGCGGCCGCCCCCTGTCCGAGGCCCGCCAGCTCTACATCGGCGCGCTTTTCTCCGGCGAGTATGCGCTGGAAAGCGCCGCGCTTTTCAATCCCTCCATCGTCCCCCACCCCGAGCAGGAGGGCCTCGCCGCGGGGGAGCTGCGCTTCATCCTCAGCCTGCGCGCCACCGGCGAAGGGCATATCTCGTCCATCGAGTTCCGCACCGGCGTCATCCACGCCGACCACACGATCACCATGGAGGAGCCGTCGCGCTTCGTGACCGCGCCAAAGCTGAATCCGAACCCGACCTACCTGAAGCTGGTCTTCCTCCACAAGCTGACGGAAATGGGTTTCGAGAACGATTGGTCAGGCACGGTCCTGTCGTCGCTCGGCGAAAACTTCACCCTCAGCGAACTCGAGAGCGCCATCCGCCGCGCCGCGCGGGGCTCCGGCCCGCTGCCGCGCGAGGCGCAGCGCACCCTCGAGTGCGTGCGGTGTCTGGCAGAGTCAAATTACGAGGTCCACTTCGACCCCTCCGTGGCTGTCTCCGAGCGCATCATTTTTCCCGTCTCCGCGAATGAGAGCAACGGCATGGAAGACGCGCGCTTCGTCCGCTTCACCGAGGACGATGGCAGCGTCCTCTACTACGCCACCTACACCGCGTACAATGGCCGCGCGATTCTCCCGCAGTTACTCGAAACGACGGACTTCCTGAACTTTCGCGCCCTCACCCTCAATGGCCGCGCGGTGCAAAACAAAGGCATGGCCCTTTTTCCCCGCCGCATCGACGGGCGCTATGTCATGCTCTCGCGTCAGGACGACGAAAACCTCTTCCTCATGTTCTCGGAAAATCCGCATTTCTGGAGTGACCCGCAGCTCCTGCGCCGGCCCAGCCACTCGTGGGAATCCGTGAAGATCGGCAACTGCGGTTCACCCATCGAGACTGACGCCGGCTGGCTGGTCATCACCCACGGCGTCGGCCCCATGCGCAAATATAGCATCGGCGCGATCCTGCTCGACCTGCATGATCCCTCCCGGGTCATCGGCGAACTCACCGAGCCGCTGCTCCAGGCCCACGGCAGCGAGCGCGAAGGCTACGTGCCCAACGTCGTCTATACCTGCGGCGCGCTCCTGCACCGCGGCCAGCTCATCCTCCCCTATGGCCTGAGCGACACCGCCGCCACCATCGTAACCGTGGAACTCACCGCCCTGCTCGCCGCGCTGGCCCGTCCGTAAGCTGTGCAATCTTGCCGCAACCCTGTTTGAAGCTACCCTTCGCACATGAGCTTTGAAGCGATCGAAAACGAAATCGTCTCGTGGGATGACTCCAAACTGCGCAAGCTGCAGGCGCTCGTCGTCACTCTCCGCGTGCGCAATGACGACCCGGATTTTGCCGAAAAAATGGCTCGCAAAATTGATGACCGGACACCGTGGCGCTGGGTCACGCTCGAAGAATTTGGACAGCGGCTTGGCCTGCCGCCGGCAGACGATGAATGAAGGACCGGCTCCTCATTGCCATTGAGGTGCTGGACTTCTCCCAATCACTTTCCCGGCGCGAACAAACGGCACTCTGGAAGCGCTTCCGAGAGATGACAGACACCCCGCACCGCTTCGCAGATTACTCCGAAACCGACAGCACGCAGCGCCGACTCGACGTTCATGCGCATGCGGGCTTTGCGATCTTTTTCTGGGAAGATGCGACTGACCGCCATGTCAGAATCCTGCAACTCAGCCGCGCGGACGGATAGCTAAGAAAAATTCAATTCCGCACTTCGCCCAAGAACTCCGCGATGCGTTCTATCGCGACTTTGATCTGGTCGAGGCTCGTGGCGTAGCAGCAGCGGACGAAGCCTTCGCCACTGGGGCCGAAGGCGGGGCCGGGGACGCAGGCGACTTTCTTTTTCTCCAAAAGGCCGAGCGAAAACTCGCGGCTGGTCAGGCCGGTGCCGGCGATGCGCGGGAAGATGTAGAACGCGCCGACGGGCTTGAAACATTCGAGGCCGAGTTCGTTGAAGGCGGTGACAATGAAGTTGCGGCGAGTCTCGTATTCGCGGCGCATGGTCTCGATGGCGCGCGCACCGTTTTCGAGCGCCTCGATGGCGGCGTCCTGGGCCATGGTGTTGGCACAGAGGATGGCGTACTGATGGATCTTCATCATCGCGTCGGTCAGTTCGGCGGGCGCGCAGGCGTAGCCGATGCGGAAGCCGGTCATGGCAAACGCTTTTGAAAATCCGTGCAGAAAAACGCAGCGCTCGCGCATGCCGGGGAGGCTGGCGATGCTGACGTGCTCCGCGCCGTCGTAGGTCAGCTCGCTGTAGATTTCATCGGTCAGGACGATGAGGTCGTGGTCGATGCAGAGGCGCGCGATCTTTTCCAGCTCGGCGCGGGACTGGGTGGCGCCGGTGGGGTTGCAGGGGAAGTTGAGCATCAGCACCTTCGAGCGCGGGGTGATTTTCTCGGCGAGCGCGGCGGCGGTGAGGCGGAAGTTTTCCTCCGCCCGCGTGGCGATGGGCACGGCGATGCCATGCGCCATGGTCACGCTCGGCGAGTAGCTGACATAGCACGGCTCGTGATAAAGCACTTCGTCGCCGGGATTGATGACGGCGCGCAGGGCGAGGTCGATGGCTTCGCTGACGCCGACGGTGATGATGACTTCCGTGCGCGGGTCGTAGGCGACGCCGAAGTGCTGGTGGACGTATTTGCAAATCGAGGTGCGCAGTTCGGGCAGGCCGAGGTTGGACGTGTAATGGGTGCGCCCGTTTTCGAGCGAGTAGATGGCGGCTTCGCGGATGTGCCATGGCGTGTCGAAGTCGGGCTCGCCGACGCCGAGGGAGATGACTTCCTTTTCCTGCGCCACGATGTCGAAGAATTCGCGGATGCCGGATTTGGGAAGATCGCGGATGTGGTTCGCGATGTGTTTTTTTAGAGTCATTGGAAAGTGAAAATAAGGGTGAAAAGTGAGAGCGGCTTTTTGCGCCGAGGCGCGCGGAGAGAGGTGAGCTATAGCCGCACGGCGGCTCGCGCACTTTCCACTATCACTTTCACCAGGCACTTCATCATGGCGTGACGGCTAGGCGCTGCGCTTTTGGTTCCCGCGTGAGCGAGACGCCGTTTTCCTTGTAGCTCTTGAGGCGGAAGCGCGTGGCGGTGGAGATCACGCCTTTGATGGTGCTGAGCTTTTCGGAAATGAAGCTGGCGATGTCCTGAAGGGTGTTGCCCTCGACGACGACGAGCAGATCGTAGCCGCCGCTGATGAGGTAGCAGCTTTGCACCTCGGCAAACTTCGCGATGCGCCCCGCGAGCCGGTCAAACCCGCCGCCGCGTTCCGGCGTGATCCGCACTTCGACGACCGCGGTGACGATGCCGGACTGCACTTTCTGCTGATCCACGATGGCCTGATAGCCGAGCACGATGCCCTCCGTTTCCAGCCGCGAGATGCGCTCTGTGACTACGCCGGGCGTGAGGCTGAGTTCCTTCGCGAGATCCTCGACGGAGGCGCGGGCGTTCTGGCGGAGCAGCGTGATGAGTGGGTCCATGGCGGTAGAAAGTGGGCGCGCAGCATACACAGGCGCGCGGGGCGGTCAGCGGAAAATTTCCCGCGCGGATTTCAGGCGATGGCGTCGCGGGTGAGGTGGCCGTTGACGAGGCGCATGAGGCCGCGCGGATTGGCGTCGAGCAGCTCGGGCGGGAGCGCGCTAGCGGGGAGATTTTGCAGACAGACTGGGCGGGCGAAACGCTGGATGGCGGCGGTCCCCACGCTGGTGAAGCGCTCGTCGGTGGTCGCCGGATACGGGCCGCCGTGGTGCATGGCGGGCGAGACTTCGACGCCGGTCGGGAAGCCGTTCACGACGACGCGGCCAGCCTTGCGCTGGAGGACGGCGAGGAGTTCGCCGGCGTGGGCGAGGTCTGCGGCAGTGCCGTGAATGGTGGCGGTGAGCTGGCCTTCGAGGTGGCGCGCGAGGTGGACGAGTTCGGGAAACCCGGGCGCATCGACGAGCAGCGTGTATGGGCCGAAGACTTCCTCGTGCAGCGCGGGCTGGCGGAGGAAATTTGCCGCATCGGTAGCGAAGACGACCGGCTCGCCGTGGGTCTGCGTGGCGTCGGGCGTAGTGTCGCTCATGGCCAGCGCCACCACGCCGGGTACGCGCTCCATGGTTTCCAGCCCCTCGTGAAAGGCGCGGCAGATGCCCGCGGTGAGCATGGTGCCCGGCGCGGCGGTGCGCATGGCGGCGGCGAAGTTTTCCGCGAACTGCCCGAACGAATCGCCGCCGAGACCGAAGACCAGACCCGGCTTCGTGCAGAACTGCCCGACGCCCATCGTGACCGAGGTTTTCAACCCCTCGATGAGCTGCGCCGCGCGCTCGTGCAGCGCGCCGGGAAGGATAAAGACGGGATTCAGACTGCTCATTTCCGCGAAGACGGGGATGGGGTCGGGCCGCGCATTCGCCGCGTCAAAGAGCGCGCGGCCCGCGGTGCGCGAGCCGGTGAAACCTGCCGCGCGGGTGAGCGGGTGGCGCACCAGCGCGATGCCGATTTCCGCGCCGCTGCCGTGCAACATCGAAAAAACGCCGCCAGGCAATCCGCACGCCGCGACCGCGCGGGCGACGGCGCCCGCGACCATTTCCGAAGTGCCGGGATGCGCGCGGTGCGCCTTCACGATCACCGGCTTGCCCGCCGCCAGCGCGCTCGCCGTGTCGCCGCCGGCGACGGAGAAGGCGAGGGGAAAGTTGCTCGAACCAAAGACCACGACCGGCCCCAGCGGTGGGAGCATGCGGCGTAAATCAGGGCGGGCGAGCGGCTGGCGGTCGGGCAGCGCGGTGTCG
>JANPHJ010000198.1:0-33332 GCA_031424395.1 Chthoniobacter sp. | reverse complement strand
ACCAGATGGAGGCGTGGGTGGCCCGCGCCGACGGGGCGACGCCGACCGTGCCGCGCTGGAACGCGAGCAAGATGCCGCTTTCCAATCGCGTCTGCACGGAGATCACCGCCTTTCGCGCCGGGCTGCGCGCGCGGGTGGACGATGCCGCCGAGCCCGCGCTCGCGGCGTGGATCGCGGAGCGGCTGGACTGCGGGAAAGCGAACGCGGAAATCATCGCGCGCGTGCATCGCGCGCAGCACGCGCTTTCGGAAATCCCGACGGCGGATGCGCTGCTCGTGGAAGAGTTCACTGAGACCGTCCGCGGCAAGCCGCTGGCGCGGCATTATTTTTTCCACTCCGTTATCGGGCGCGCGGCGAACGATGCCATCGCCCGCGTTTTCACCCTGCGCCTGAGCAAGCTGCACGGGGGCAACGCCATCGCCACGCCGCACGATTACGGCTTCGTGCTCACCGTGGCGCCGCAGCAGCAGTTCACCGCGGAAGAGCTGCCCGCCTTGCTGCGCATCGAAGGCTTTGACACGGAACTCGACACCGCGCTCGCGCAGTCCGACCTGCTGCAATACCACTTCCGCAACGCCGCGCAGACCGGCCTCATGGTGTACCGCAATTTTTTCGACCAGCAGAAATCCGTGCGCAAACTGGCGTGGTCGGCGGAGGTCATTTTCCGCGCGCTCCAGCAGCACGAGCCCGCGCATGTCCTGCTGCGCGAGGCGCGGCGCGACACCTACCACACCTTCCTCGACGTGGAGACCGCCCTCACCTTTCTCGCCGCGCAGCGGAGCCGCCCGGTGCGATTGCGGCAGGTGGAGAAAGTGCCGCCGTTGTCCTTTGCGATGTACGCCACGAAGATCAAGGAGGCGCTCCTCGTAGAGGATCCGTACGAGGTGCAGGAGCGGCTGTTCAACCACTGGTGGCAGGAGATCGAAAATGGAACGCCACCGGCTTGAACTCGCGCCGGGACTGTGGCTCGACGCGCGGCGCGCGGTCTGGCTGGCGGAAAGCCGCACGCTCGCCGTGGCCGACCTGCATCTCGGCTACGTGTGGGCGCACCGCGCCGCCGGGCAGATGCTGCCGATCAGCGCGCGCGACGACACGCTCGACCGGCTCGCCGCGCTCATCGCGGACTACGCGCCGGCGCGCGTGGCGCTGCTCGGCGACATCGTCCACGCCGCTGTGCCGCTCGCGCCGCTGGAGGCGCAGCTCGCGCGGTTGCGCGACGAAATCGGCGCGGGCGTGCGGCTGCACTGGCTGGCGGGCAACCACGACCGGAGGCTGGCGTGGCTGCTGGAAAAAATGGGCGGCGCAGTGGCGGTCGAACGCGAACTCGCGCTCGGCCCGCACCGCCTGGCGCACGGCGACGACTGCCCGGAGAACGAGGCTGCGGGCCGATTCGCGGCGGTGCGTGCGGCGGGCGGGCGCTGGTTCATCGGGCACGAGCATCCCGCGCTCACGCTCGGCGACGGCGTGGCGACGAGCGTGCGCTGCCCGTGCTTTCTCGTGGCACCGGAGCTGATCGTGCTGCCCGCTTTCTCAAGCTGGGCCGCGGGTGTCCGGCTCAGCGCGGGCGAAGGCTTGAGCGCCTTCACGCGCGCCGCGCGCTTCACGCACCGAGTGGCGATTGCCGCTGGGAAGCTGCTGCCGCTGCCGTGGTGAACGCCTCGCCTGGCTTTGCTCAGAATCGCCGAAGTGCCTTCGCTCCGTCGCGTCGCGACGCCATGACCGTAGCCCGGCACTTCAGTGCTGGGATCTCGGAGGGCGACGGGTTCGTCGCGTCAGCGACGGTTGAATATCTCTGCTCAAACGTCGCTACGCGACGAACGCTCCTTGATGTGAAACCCGGCGCTGAAGCGCCGGGCTAGGTTCACCTTGTCGCTACGCGACCATTTGCCGGCAAAGGTGGAACCTGGGTGCTACTTCGCCGGCGCGACCGGGCCGTATTTGAAAAGGCGGAGCAGAGTGCTGTCGGTGGTGAGGACCAGGGTGGTCTCGCGGGCGAAAACGGTGCGGTAGGTTTCGAGCGAGCGGGTGAAGGTGTAGAACTCCCGCGCCTCGGGCGTCTGGCCGTAGGCGGCGGCGTAGATGCCGGTGGCCTCGGCGTCCGCCTTGCCTTGGATTTCCTGCACTTTGCGATACGCCTCGGACTCGATCTGCGCCATGTCGCGCTCGCGTTTGCCGAGGATTTCCGCCGCCTCGCCCTCGCCCTCGGAGCGGTAGCGCGCGGCGATCTGCTGACGCTCGCTGGTCATGCGCGAATAGATTTTGGCGGCGACGCCGGGGTTGTAGTTGATGCGTTTGAAACGCACGTCGAGCAGCTCGATGCCGTCCTCGGCGAGCGTAGGCCGGGCGGCGGCGAGAATCTCCGCCTCGAGCGCGGCGCGGCCAAAGCGAATGTCGGGCAGCACGTTGCTCACCCCGGCGTCGGCGCTCGCATCCACCACCGGCTTGCGGTCGCGCTGGGTGCGGATGATTTCCACGAGCTGATGCCGCGCCACGGAGTTGCGCGTCTCGCTGCCGAGGATGTTGGTGATGCGCGACTGCGCGGTGCGTTCGTCGCGCAGGCGGATGTAGTACTGCTGCGCGTCGGTGATGCGCCAGCGGGCAAAGGTGTCCACGTCGATGTAGAGCTTGTCCTCCGTGGGCATGTCGGCGGACGGGCCGTCCCAGCGGAGGATGCGCTTCTCGATGCGGTTCACGGTCTGGATGAACGGCGTTTTCCGATGCAGCCCGGCGGCGGTCACGGGCGCGCCGATCTGCCGGCCAAACTGGGTGATGATGACCTGCTCGGTTTCGAGCACGGTGTAGAGGGAGCTGGTCAGCAGGAGCGCGGCGGCGCAGAGCAGCGAGAGGATAAAGGCGCGGTTCATTTCGTTTTCTGGTCGAGTTGGAGGAGCGGGAAAATCTGCCCGGCTTTTTCGTCGAGGACGATTTTGCGGGAAAGCTGCGGCAGCACTTCCTGCATCATTTCGAGGTACAGACGCTGGCTGGTCACCTCGGGTGCCTTGAGATATTCGGCGAGCGTGGCGTTGAAGCGCCCGGCGTCGCCTTTGGCCTCGTTCACGCGCTTGGCGGCGTAGCCGTCGGCGGCGCTGACCTTGCGCAGCGCCTCGCCTTTGGCGCGCGGGATGACCTTGTTATACTCGCCGTTGGCGAGGTTGATGGCCTGCTGCTTTTCCTGCTGCGCTTGGTTCACCTCGCTGAAGGACGCCTGCACGGCCTTGGGCGGATGCACATTCTGGAGCTGCACATTCATGACCGTCAGCCCGAGCCCGTAGCGTTTCACCAGCGCCTGGAGGCGGGTGAGCGCTTCGGTTTCTATCTCCTGCCGGCCGATGGTCAGCACCTCGTCGATGGTGCGGTCGCCGACGACTTCGCGCATGACGGCTTCGCCGCCGTCGCGCAGCGTCCGCTCGGGGTCGATGGCGTGGAATTTGAACTCCTTCGGGTTCTCGATCCGGTACTGCACGATCCATTCGATGAGCGCCATGTTCAGGTCGCCGGTGACGATGTTGCGCTCGGCCTCCGGGTCGTCGGGGCGCTGGTACGGGTTGGTTCCGCCCGGCGTGCTGAAGCCGAAGTCGAGCGTGAGCCGGCGCTCCACGGGCACCACGGCGATGACGTCGATGCCGAGCGGGAGCTTGAAGCGCAGCCCCGGCTTCACCACCTCGATAAACCGCCCGAAGCGCGTGAGCACGCCCGCGGAATCCGTAGGCACGCTGGTGAAGCTGGAGAGCGCAAACCACAGCGCGAACACTGCGAGGAGCGCGGGCACGGCGAGGCGGCTGGGATTGCCCGGCATGTGGAAATCCGGCGGGGTAATGTTCTTCATGGCCGTGGTGGTTTAGCGCGCGACGGGTGAAAGGCGAGCGCGCAAATCGCGGCGGTTATTTGGCGCGGGGATGAAAGCGGTGGTGGACGGCTTTGAGGCGCTGCTGATCGACATGGGTGTAAATCTGTGTGGTCGAGATGTCGGCGTGGCCGAGCATTTCCTGGATGATGCGGAGGTCCGCGCCATTGCTCAGCAGGTGCGTAGCAAAGCTGTGGCGGAGGAGGTGCGGATAGACATTGAGGTCGAGCCCGGCGAGGCGCGCGGCGGATTTCACGATCTGCCAGATGCGCACGGTCGTGAGCTTGGTGCCGCGGATGGAGAGAAAGATTTCGCCGCCGGTGCGCTTCCGCACCATGTCCGGCCGCTCCTTTTCCAAATAGGCGCGGATGGCGTCGCACGCTTTCTGGCCGACGGGCACGAGTCGCGTTTTGCTGCCTTTGCCGATGACGCGGATGATGCGGTTTTCAAAGTCGAGATACTCCATCCGCGCGTTGACGAGTTCGGACACGCGCAGGCCGCTGGCGTAGAGCAATTCGAGGATGGCGCGATCGCGCAGGCCGCGCGGGGCGTTCGCCGAGACGCCTTCGAGGAGCTGCTCGGTCTGGAGTTCGTTCATCGTCTCGGGCAGGTAGCGCTCGGTGCGCGGCAGCGGGAGATTTTCCGCGATGTCCTGCGGGATGCGGCGGCGCGCGTGCAGCCAGCGGAAGAAAATTTTGAGGGCGACGACGACCAGTTTGATCGACGCGGCGGACAGGCCGAGCCGCTTTTTGTGCCCGAGGTAGGCGGTGATGTCGGCGAGCGTGATCGCGCGCAAGTCCAGCGCGACGGGCGGCGGCTCCGCGCCCGTTTGCAGCAGCGCATCCAGCGCGGCCTGGCCGAGCGCGGCGACGAGCTGGCGCCGCTCCAGCCAGAGCGCGAAACCCTCCAGCGAGAGCCGCGTAGAGAGCTGGTAGTTCACGGACAGCCCGCGCTCGGTGGCGAGGTGGAGGATGAAGTCTTCGAGGGCGGCACGCACGTCCCGCCGAGCATGCGGCGCGACGCGCGCGCGGGCAATGCCGCAGGCGCGCCGAAAATTGCGCCTTCGATTTTCCCCGTCCGCGGATCAACCTCCCGCCATGCACTCCCCGCTCCTCCCATTCACCCGCCGTCAATTTCTCCGCACCGCCGCCGCGGCCAGCGCGCTCGGTTTTCCCGCGATTCTGCGCGGGCAAAATACGGGGCAGAAACTGAATGTCGCAATCATCGGCTGCGGCGGGCGCGGCGCCGCCGACATGGCGGAGGTGATGGGCGAAAACATCGTGGCGCTGTGCGATGTGAACGAGAGAAACCTGCGCGCGGCGGCGCAGCGCGCGCCGGGGGCCAAGACGTTCCGCGATTTCCGCCAGATGTATGATGTGCTGAAGGATGCGGAGTTTGACGCCGTGGTGGTGGCGACGACGGAGCACACGCACGCCTTCGCGACGCTGCCCGCGTAGAAAAGGAAAAAGCATGTGTATTGCGAAAAGCCGCTGACGCGCGATGTGCGGGAGGCGCGGATCATCACCGAAGCGGCGAAGGCGGCGGGCGTGGCGACGCAGATGGGCACACAGATCCATGCGGGCACGAACTACCGGCGCGTGGTCGAGCTCGTGCAAAGCGGCGCGATCGGCCCAGTGCGCGAATGCCACGTTTGGGTGAGCCGCGCGTGGGGCTGGCAGTCGCCGGCCGACGCGAAGGCCAACGGGGACATCGTCTCGGTGCTCGACCGCCCGACCGAGGAAATGCCGGTGCCGCCGGAACTCGACTGGGACTTGTGGATCGGGCCCGCGCCGATGCGGCCGTACCACGAGGTCTATTTTCCGGGGCCGAAATGGTACCGCTGGTGGGACTTTGGCAACGGCACGATGAGCGACCTCGGCTCGCATCGGAACGACCTGGCGTTTTGGGCGCTGAAGCTCGACGCGCCGCTGACCGTGGAGGCGAGCGGCCCGCCGCCGCACCCGGAGATCGCGCCGGCGACGATGAGCGCGACGTATCACTACGGCCCCCGCGGCGACAGGCCGGCGGTGAAGCTGACGTGGCACCAGGGCACGCTGCGCCCGCCGCAGTGGACGGAGAAGCTGATCCCGCAATGGAACGACGGCGTCCTGTTCATCGGCGACAAAGGGATGCTGCTCGCCGACTACGACCGGCATGTGCTGCTGCCGGAAAAAGAGTTCGCCGATTTCCAGCGCCCGCCGCAGATGATTCCAGACTCGCTCGGGCATCATAAAGAATGGCTGCACGCGTGCAAAACCGGCGCGCCGACGACCTGCAATTTCGCCTACAGCGGCCCGCTCACCGAGGCGAACCATCTCGGCAACGTGGCCTACCGCGCGGGGAAAAAGATCGCGTGGGACGCGAAGAACCTGCGCATCCCGAACGCCCCGGACGCCGAGCGCTTCCTTGGTCGCGAATACCGCGCGGGCTGGTCGCTCGCGTGAGTGCGCGGTGATTTAGACCGCCTCTGGGGGCGGAGGAAAACCGCTGGCGCAATGGCCGGCGGGCAGTTACAAAACCGTTCGGATTTTTCCTCCTATGAATACACGTACCCTCCTTCGCTTTGTCGTCGTCATGCTGGGCCTTGCGGGCGTGCTTGCCGCGGGCTGGCTTTGGCTGCACTCGCCCTCGCCTAGCGCCGCCGTCGCGGTCCAGCCGGACGCGCCCGCGCCGTCGGAAGAAGTGCCGCGCCCGCCGATCCTGCCCGGCCAACCGACCATCCCGATCCCCGTGCCCGAGCCGCCGCTGCCGCCGCCGCATGCGCCGCTTTTCGCGGTCAAAATGCCCGAGGCGCCGTCGCGCGAAATTTTTGCCAGCGCGTGGAAGACGGAGACGCACGCCGGGCTGGCGGAGTTCAATGGCTGGGCCGAGCGCTATCTCGCGGCGGATGCGGATGGCAAACGCGGGCTGCTGGCCGAAGGCGTGACCCTGGCCCAGGGCCGCCGGCTCGCGCTCACGACGCTGATCAAGAAAGACCCCAAGGCCGCCTTGGCCGCCGCTGTGCCGCTCGCCGTGCGCGCCCAGCTCCCGCCGGAAATCGCCGCGCTGCTCGAGGAGCGCGTCGCGGGCGTAGGTCAGCTCGCGGTGCTCGGCGTGCTCGCGCAGCGGGGGCAGACGGTGCCTGAGCCGGTCTATCGCACCGCCATAGTGAACGAGAAAGAGTACCGCGCCTACACCTACGGACGCCGCGCGTTGCAGACGACGCGGCAGGAAATCTCCGTCATCGGCGTGGCCGTGGACAATGCCATCGCCGTTTCCGAAAGCCCGCTGCGTGTGCTCGAAATCAACGAGGAGCCCGCGCCGGGCGTGGCGGTCAACGCGATCTGCCCGATCTCCGGCATCGGGTCGCCCGCACCGGCTGGCCCGCTGAACCCTTCGCCGAAAAAAGCGACCGCCGTGCAGGTGGCGGACAAAGTGACCGTGGTCTGCCATGTCGAGCATGTGGCCGAGTTTGAGCAAAAGCTGATCGCCGCGGAAACGGCCGCCGGGCCCTATGCCGGAGCGCTCGCTCCGCAGACCGCCGCGGCCAGCGCCACTCCGCAAACCAGCGCCACTCTGCAGACCGCGGCCAACGGCCAGCCCGGCACCTCGGGCCTGGGCAATTCCCGCCCGCCGGTCGCCTACACGACAGGCGTAAAAAAGGTGCTCATCATCCGCATCGACTTTTCCGACCTCGTCGGCCAGCCCATGTCCGCCGCCACCGGCCTGAGCGTGTTCAACCAGACCGGCGGCGTTGCCCCTTTCTACGCGCAGTGCTCCTACGGGCTGACCTCGATTGATATGACGGCGGCCGATATTACCCCGGTGTTTCGCATGCCGAAGACCGCGGAGACTTACGCCGTGGGCAACCAGAACTTCCCCCTTCACGCAGACGCCCGGGCGGCGGCGACGGCGGGTGGCTTCGATCTTAACTCCTACGACCGGATCGGCGTGGTTTTCGCCAGTCTCGGCGGCATCCCCGGCTCGCAGATAACCTATGGCGGGCTTGGCCTGGTCGGCGGGCCGTGGTTTTGGGTGAACGGCTCTTACGACTTCCGCGTGGTCGCGCACGAACTCGGCCACACCTGGGGTCTTTATCATTGCGATCTCTGGCAGGTCTATGACGGCGACCCGGTTTCGCCGAACGGTGTGGAAGAGGATTACGCCGACCCGTTTGGCGTGATGAGCGCCGGCAATACCAACATCAACTTCCACTTTGACCCGTGGCAGAAATCCATCCTGCACTGGATCCCCGACGCCAGCGTGCCGGTTGTCACCGCTGACGGCACCTACCGCATCTATCGCTTCGACCACGCCGCGGCCAACACGGCGAACACCATGGCGGTGAAAATCGTTCGCAACCCGCAGCAGGACTACTGGATCAGCTTCCGCCAGCTCTTCTCCGCCGTGCCCAATCTTTTCAGCGGCGCCTACATCATCTGGGGTTACAACAACGTGGCCCCTGGCGATCTGCTCGACATGACCACGCCCGGCGTCAATGCACAGGACGCGGGCCTCGCCATCGGCAAGACCTTTCACGACAAAGTCGCCGGCATCACCATCAAGCCGCTCGCCAAAGGCGGCGTGACGCCCAACGAATATCTCGACTGCCAGATTCAGTTCGATCCGCTCATCGAGTGGACGCCGCCGGTCGTGAGCGTGGAAAAAACCGGCACCACCGTGACGCTGACCTGCAAGCTCAACCGCACCCCGACCAGCCTCGGGCTCATCAAAGTGGACTACGCCACCGTCAATGGCACCGCCACTGCGCCCGCCTACTACGCGGCGCGCAGCGGCACCTTCACCTGGGCCCCCGGCGACAGCGTGCCCAAGACCCTCGTCATCCCCATCGTCCCGAACCTGCCTTTCACCGGCGTGAAAACCTTCACCGTCAACCTGACTAACCAAACCCCCGGCACTCTCGTCGATGTCCCCGCCTGCCTCGTGAACATCGGCTCCGCCGGCACGCTCGACACCTCGTTTGCCGAGGCCTTTGTGGACAACGCCGTCTATCAGACCGTCCTCCAGCCCGATGGCAAAGTCATCATCGGCGGCGCCTTCTCCGTGCCGAACAGCGGCATCGCCCGGCTAAATCCCGACGGCAGCGTGGACACCTCTTTCGGGGTCGGCGGCGGCGTGGACACGCTGCCGGTTTTCGCCGTGGCGTTGCAGCCGGACGGGAAAATACTCATTGGCGGTGATTTCACCTCGGTGGACGGAACCGACGCCAACCGCGTCGCCCGGCTCAACGCGGACGGCAGCGTGGACCCCACCTTTAACGTGGTGCCGGACCCGGCGGACCCGGCGGCTACCGTGGCGGCGACCGGCGCGGATGGTGCGGGCGACAGCTCGGCCGTGCGCGTGATCGCGGTGCAGCCGGACGGCAAAATCGTCGTCGGCGGCAGCTTCACCACCTTCAACGACCTGGCGCGCGAATACCTCGTGCGGCTGAACCCCGACGGCGCGGTGGACCCCACCTTCGTCGGGCCGAATTTCACGCAGCCCTACAATTGGAAAGTCTCCTCGCTCGCGCTCCAGCCAGACGGCCGCATTCTCGTCGGCGGACGCTTCTTCTTCGGCACTGAGCAGCTCACGCAAAAGTCCGGCATCATCCGGGTGCTCGCCAACGGCACGCTCGACCCGTCCTTTGACCCGCAGCGCGGGGCCAGCGCCTACAACAACCCCGGCTGGATCCAGGAAGTCCGCACCATCGCCCTGCTGCCCAGCGGTCAGGTCGTCATCGGCGGCGACTTCAACGGCTTCGGCGGCACCACCCTGCTGGTGAACTCCTCCCGCAACCGCATGGCCTGCCTCAGTGCCAATGGCGCGCTCACCGGTTTCAATCCGAACTTTGACTCCACCGTCGCCTATCCCACGCCTGCCTCGTCGGTCGGCGCCACTTTTGTCCAGGCGGACGGCACCATTCTCGTAGGTGGAAAATTCGCGCGCATTGGCGGCGCGGCCTACAACTCCTTCGCGCGGCTTACCGCCGGGGGCTCAGTGGACAGTAGTTTCAACACCGGCATCGGCTCGACCGGCGAAGTCTATGACCTCACCTTGCAACGCGATGGCAGCGCGATTCTCGGCTCGGAATTCAGCACCATTCAGGGCATCCCCGGCCTCACCGTGGCGCGGATTTTCACCTCGCAGCCCGCGCTGCCCGGCCAGGTGCAGTTCAGCGCGGCAACCTTTGCCGGCGCGGAAGGCACCACGCTCACCCTCACCGCCACCCGCACCGGCGGCAGCTATGGCGCGCTCCAGATGAACTACGCCACCCAGGCCCTCGACGCGGCCGCCACCCGCTACACCCCCGTGACCGGCATCCTCCAGTGGGCCAATGGCGACACCGCCAGCAAGACCATCAACGTGCCGCTGCTCAATGACGCCATCGTGCAACCCGACCAGACCTTTGCGCTCAATCTCGGCATCCCCTTCGGCGGGATGGCCGCCAGCACCCCGTGGCAGGCGGTGGTCACCGTCACCGGCCTCGCGCCCATCAACCAGTGGCGGCTCGCCAAATACACCCCCACCGAACTGCTCAACGCCAGCATCAGCGGTGATAACGCGGACATCGACCACGATGGCCTCATCGGGCTCTTTGAATATGCCTACGGCCTCGACCCGAAGACGCCGAACTCCAGCAACCGCCCGGTCACGGCGATCCAGTCCGTCAACGGGTCGAAATACCTAACGCTGACCTTCCGCCGCGTACCCACCGCGACCGATCTGACCTACACGCCGCAGTCCGGCGGAGGGATCAATCTCTGGAACGGCGCGCCCGTACAGGTTGGCACGCCCGTCACCAATGCCGACGGTACGCAGACCGTGACCTACCGCGACAGCGTGCCCATTACTCCCACGACCCCGCAGCGCTTCATCCGCCTGCAGGTCACGCGCACGCCGTAGGACCCGCGGCTACCGCGGAGGAAAAAAACCGCGGAACACGCCGATGACGCAGATTTAGGATTCTGAAATATCTGCGGTAGCTGCGAAATCTGCGGTTAAACCAGCGGCGGAATTCGCCTCGGCTGCCCGCCGCTGCGGGTATGTCACACCCGCCCCATTTTGCCCGTAGCCAATGCGGGCGGAATCTGCTTTCGTCTCCGCCCTTCCAAAAAAACGATGACCGCCGCACAGATCGCCCAAGCCAACGCCGAACTCCGTGAACAGCCGCCGCTGGAAGTCGTCCGCTGGGCCATCGCGCAGGCTGGTGGACGCGCCATCGTCTCCACAAATTTCCGTCCGTACGAGGCAGTCGTTTTGCACCTCGCCACGCAGGTGCAGCCGGACATCCCCGTGCTCTGGGTCGATCACGGCTACAACAAGCCCGCGACCTACCGCCACGCCGAGGAGGTAAAGGCGCTGCTCAAGCTGAACCTCAAAGCCTACGTCCCGCGCATGACCGCCGCGCACTACGACGCCATCCACGGCGGCGCGCCCGAGCCCACGGCGGAGAATGAGGAGCGCATCAAAGCCTTCAGCACCGTGATGAAGCTGGAGCCTTTTCAGCGCGGCATGCGCGAACTCGCGCCCACGATTTGGATCACCGGCCTCCGCGAAGTGCAGAACCCGAACCGGGCCGGGCTCGACATCGTGAGCGCCGACGGAAATTTCGGCTCGCTGAAAATCAGCCCGCTCTTCCGCTGGACCGACCGCGACATGAATGCCTACTGCGAACGGCACGCGCTACCAAATGAATGGGACTACTTTGACCCCGCCAAGGCCGACGAAAAACGCGAGTGCGGCCTGCACGCGGCGTGGGGCGGCGCAGCAGTGAAAGCGTGAACGGATTCTACAAAAAGTGATCGCTGATTTTACCGCAGAGGCGCAGAGGTTTTGGAGAGATTCGCAGAGGATGGTTTTGGAAAAATCCCTCGGCGTTCCTCTCAAAAACCTCTGCGCCTCTGCGGTGAAAAAAAACGGTCGCCGCTGACCACCGCCATGACCAGCTACCAGCTCGACCATCTCGACTATCTCGAAACCGAAGCCATCCATGTGATGCGCGAGGTCGCCGCCGAATTTGAGCGGCCCGCGCTGCTTTTTTCCGGCGGCAAAGATTCCATCTGCCTCCTGCGCCTCGCGGAAAAAGCGTTCCGGCCCTCGGACATCCCGATGCCGTTTCTCAACGTCGATACCGGCCACCATTTTCCCGAACTAAACACTTTTCGCGACAAGCGCGCCGCGCAGCTTGGCGGCAAGCTCATTATCCGCAAAGTCGAGGACGCCATCGCCGCCGGCATCGCCCACCCATCGCCCGGCGAAGTGAGCCGCAACCGCCTGCAAATCCCCACGCTCCTGGCGGCGCTGGAGGAGTTCCGCTTCGACTGCGCCATCGGCGGCGCACGGCGCGACGAGGAAAAGGCGCGGGCCAAAGAACGCTTCTTCAGCTTCCGCGACGCCTTCGGCCAATGGGATCCAAAAAACCAGCGCCCCGAAATCTGGAACCTCTACAACGCCCGCGTGAACCCCGGCGAAAACATGCGCGTCTTCCCGCTCTCGAACTGGACCGAGATGGACGTGTGGGAATACATCAAACGCGAGCAGCTCGAAGTGCCGACGATCTATTTCTCCCACCGCCGCCAGTCCGTGCGCCGCGGGGGCCAGTGGCTGCCGGTCAGCGACATCATGCCGCCCACGGCCAAGGAGGAGGTGCGCGAACTCACCGTCCGCGTCCGCACCATCGGCGACATCATCAGCACCGGCTTGGTCGAAAGTCCCGCCCTCACCGTCGATGACATCATCGCCGAAATCGCCGCCGCCCGCGTCACGGAACGCGGCTCACGCGCCGATGACAAGGCGAGCGAGGCGGCGATGGAAGACCGCAAAAAGCAGGGCTATTTCTAATGAGCGCAACGCATCCCGTAGAACTCCTCCGCTTCAATACCTGCGGCTCCGTCGATGACGGCAAATCCACGCTCATCGGTCGCCTTTTGTACGACACGAAGTCGTTGATGGAAGACCAGATCGAGGCGCTGGAACGCTCCGCCGACATCACCGGCGGCGGGCAGATCAATCTCGCCAATTTGACCGACGGTCTGCGCGCCGAGCGCGAGCAGGGCATCACCATCGACGTGGCCTACCGTTACTTCGCCACGCCGCGGCGCAAGTTCATCGTCGCCGACACGCCCGGCCACATTCAGTACACGCGCAACATGGTCACCGGCGCGAGCACGGCGAACCTCTCGGTCATCCTCGTCGATGCGCGCAACGGGGTCATCGAGCAGACCCGCCGGCACACCTGCATCGCCGCGCTGCTCGGCATCCCGCATCTCGTCGTCGCGGTGAACAAGATGGATCTTGTCGGCTGGAGCGAGGAGCGCTTTCTCGAAATCCGCGACGCCATCGAAGGCTTCCTGCCCAAGCTCGACGTGGCGAAGGACGTGAAGTTCATCCCCATCAGCGCGCTAACCGGCGAAAACGTCGTGGGCCCGTCGGACAAGACGCCGTGGTATGAAGGCCCGGATTTGCTCAGCCATCTGGAGACCGTCCACATCGCGAGCGACCTGAATCTCACCGCCTTCCGCCTGCCCGTGCAGTGGGTCAACCGGCCGAACAATCCGACCGATCATTCGCTCCACGATTTCCGCGGCCTCAGCGGGCAAATCGCCGGCGGCATCATCCGGCGCGGGGAAAAAGTCATGGTTCTTCCCAGCGGGTTGAAAAGCGCCGTGAAAAGCATCTGGACGCTTGACGGCGAACTCGAAGAGGCGTTTGCCCCGCAGTCCGTCACCGTCTGCCTCGAAGACGACGTGGACGTGAGCCGCGGCGACATGATGGTCGGCCTCGAAAACCTCCCCGGCATGGGTACCGAGCTGCGCGCCCGCGTCTGCTGGATGCACCCGCGGCCGCTCCAGCGCGGCAACAAATACTTCCTCAAGCACACCTCGCAAACCGTGCAGGCCGCAGTCACGAGCATCGAGAGCTGCATCGACATCCGCACCTTCGAGCACGAACCCGCGCCCGCGCAACTCGCCATGAATGGCATCGGCGAAATCCGCCTGCGCACGGCGAAGCCCCTCGTCTTCGACGGCTACTCGACCAACCGGCTGACCGGCTCATTCATCCTCATCGAGCAAGGCACCAACCACACCGTCGCCGCCGGCATGTTTTTCCCGCCGACCGAGCCGGTGAAGCCGGAATACAACGACTTCGCGATCTGACCTACGGCTCGGGCGGGCGCGGCGCGAGGGCGGTGGCGATGGCCGTGAGGCGCTCGCGGACGCCGGGCGGAAGCGGGCGGTGCAGCACGGCGAGCAGGAGCCCGGGACGGGTAAAGATGCTGATGGCGGCTTGATCGCCGTGGAGGGTGACGTTTTCCAAATGGCCGATGGGCAGCTCCGCCGCTCCCGGCTGCGGCGTGGCGGCGTGGAGGGTGGCGAGGTCAAAGCCGGGTGGAACTTCGCCGGCGAGGGCGTGTTCGTCGCGCCAGGCGAGGGCGCACGCGCGGATGCCGGGCAGGGCCGTGGTGTGGCGGCAGACCGCAGCGAGGTCTAGGGGCTGGTCCGTCATGAAGACGGCCTGGAGCGCTTCAAGCGGGAAAGGGGAGGGCGGCTCGGCGACCGGCTGGCTCGCGGGAGGGCTGGAAACAGGCGGCTCGGCGGGGTGTTCGCCGGTGGCGAAAAGCGACGGCGGCTGCACGAGGACGGGGCGCACGGCGGGCGGGGGATGCAGGCGAATGGCGGGCTCGGGCGGTGTGGGCGCGGCGGCGGCGGGCGGGACGGGTGGGGCGGGTCGTGCGGCGTGATTTTCCAGTGGAGCGGCCGGCGCGGCGATGACGCGCGGCGGCGACGGGTTGAAGCGTTGGACGGAGGGAAACACGGGCGCAACCCGAGCAGCGGCCAGCGGTTCGTCGGGCGGCGGCGGGACGGGGGAGCGGTCGGCGGCAGGCGCGGGCGCCGGGTCAGCGGGTGGCGGCGCATCGTGCGCTGGAGCGGCTGGCGGGGTGGCGGGCGAAACGGACGGCGGGGCGGGGCGGGCGCGGAGGAGGCCGATTTGTTCGACGAGTTTTTGCAGCGGGAGGCGGATTTCTGTGTCGTCATGGGGGCCGATATCCCGGGCAAAAACATCGGGGCAGAGGGCCGCGATTTTCGAGAGTGGGACGGCGGCGCGGCCGCGGGCGATGTCGGAGGAAAGGTCGTCCATGGAAAACCGCAACTCGCGCGTCGTGTCGTGCAGGCCGACGCTGAGGAGTTGCGTGGGGATGCGCGAGAGCACGTCGCCCAGCGTGAGGACGATCTCCTGGGCTCGCTGTTCCGGCGGCGGGCTGCGCTCGGCGGCGCGGCCATTGGACGGGGCGGGCGGCAGGCTGCCGCGGCCGCGCGTGACGAAATACTTTGGCTGCAAGAATGCGCCGGGGTCGGGGGCCGCCTCCGGGGTGGCCCCGCTGTCGCCCATCTTTTCGTCGCTTGATTTGAGTTTGAAAAGGTGGTCGAGGAATCCCATGGGGCGCTAGTGGTCGTCCGAGGTGCTTCTCAGAACTTCCTCCAACGTGGTAATTCCCTCCTTGGCTTTGTCAATCCCCACCATGCGCAGCGTCTTCATGCCCTCGCTGACGGCCTGGTTTTTCACCACCGCGGCGGAGGCGCGTTTGATGATGAGGCGGCGGATTTGCTCGGAGACGGGCAGCACCTCGATGATGGCGGCCCGGCCCATGTAGCCGCGGCGTTTGCAGCGGTCGCAGCCGACGCCGTGGTAGAAGGTGACGCCCTCGTCCTCGATGCCGAGGCGCTGCATCAGTTCCTTCTCGGGGTGAAATTCCTCGCGGCAGTTCGGGCAGATTTTGCGGACGAGCCGCTGGGCGCAGGTGAGCAGGATGGAGGACGAAATGAGGAATGGCTCAATGCCCATGTCATCGAGCCGCGAGATCGCGCCAGCGGCGTCGTTCGTATGCAAAGTCGAGAGCACCTGGTGGCCGGTGAGTGCGGCTTTCACGGCAATGTCGGCGGTTTCGTTGTCGCGAATTTCACCGATCATCACGATGTCCGGATCCTGGCGGAGAATGGAGCGCAGGGCATCGCCGAAGCTCAGGCCGATGTCGGCTTTCACCGCGACCTGGTTGATGCCCTGGAGCTGGTACTCGATGGGGTCTTCGACGGTGACGATGTTGTACTCGGGGTTGTTGAGTTCGCTGAGCACGGAGTAGAGCGTGGTCGTTTTGCCGGAGCCGGTGGGGCCGGTGACGAGGATCATGCCGTGCGGGGCGTCGATGGCTTTTTTGAAAGTGCCGAGCGTGTACTCGTCCATGCCGAGCGCATCGACGGAGGCGGAGAGCGCGCCTTTGTCGAGCAGACGGATGACGATTTTTTCGCCATAGACCGTGGGCAGAATGGAGATACGGAGATCGACTTCCTTGCCCGAGACGCGGATGCGGAAGCGGCCACCCTGCGGCAGGCGGCGCTCGGCGATGTCGAGGCCGGCGAGTATTTTGATGCGCGAGGCGATGGGCATTTGGAGCGCCTTCGGCGGTGAGCTGGCCTCGACGAGGGAGCCGTCCACGCGGTAGCGCAGTTTGAACTGTTTCTCGAAGGGTTCGAGATGGATGTCGGAGGCCTTTTCTTTCAGCGCCTGGACGAGGATGAGGTTGACGATTTTGACGACGGGCGCGTCCTCGCTCTCCACGGCGAGGCGGTCGAGGTCGATCTCCTCGCGGTTGATTTTCACCTCCTCGACATTGGCGGCTTCCTGCGCGGCGTCCTTGAGCACCTGGTCCATCTGCGCGCTGGAGTTGCCCACGCCGCTGAGCGCCTCGATGACGCTGCGCTCGGTCGTAATCATCGGGATGATTTCGAGCTTGGTGCGCTGGCGCAGATCGTCGAGCGCGAGCACGTTCAGCGGGTCGGCCATGGCCACGAAGAGCTTGTTCCCGAGCCGGCACACGGGCGCGAGTTTGTACTGGCGGGCCATTTCCTTGGGCACCAGATCGGAGACTTCCTCGGGGACGCGGATTTTGGAAAGATTCACCGGTGGCACGTCGAGGCAGCGGCCCATGGAGATGACCATGTCCTGCTCGGTGACGTACTGTTTGTCGGTCAGAATTTTCAGCAGCCGGCCGCCCTGTTTTTTTTGCAGCTCGGTGACTTCGGCGAGCTGGCTCGGCAGGAGTAGGCCGTCCTCGATGAGGACATCGGCGATGCGTTCTCCGAAGGATTTGATGCTCATTTTTCGATGCGGTAAGTCTCTTTCAGCACGCGGAAAATCGCGCTCGGCGTGGCGAGGTGCCACTGCACGTTGTAGTCGAGGATTTGCTGCACGGCTTGCTTGCCGGCGGCGTCGTAGGGATTGGCCATCGCGATCATGACGGTGCGGCTCATCATGTCGAAAGGCAGGATGAGGCGGCCGATGGTCAGGCTCTCGGGGAGCATGCGAACGACGGAGCGGTCGATGTCGTAGTAGTCGAGCGGGGCAAAGGCGAACTTCGAGCGGTCGATGAGACTGCCGAGCAGGAAGTCGATTTCGTAGGAACCGCGGCGGCTGATTTCGTCGATGAGCGAGGCGGCGGGGACGTTGGGCGCGAGGTTCTTGTTTTTTTTGTGCACGCGGTCGAGCGCGGAGCTGACGATCTCCTCGGTGACGATGCGGTGCTGGATGAGGATTTTGGCGAGCGCTTCGTTGCCGTCGTCGGAGAGGGCGGCGTTCGTGGCGAGGATTTGCTCTTGGGCGGAGGCCCCTTGGCTGTCGCGTCGGAGGGTGGCGGCGGTCGCCATGAGGGTGCCGCTGTCGGAGGCGGCAGCTTTGAAATCGAGGTCGATGGGCGGGGCGATGGTGCCGGGCTTGGGCGGTGGCGGGGGTTTGAGCTGGCCGCTCTTTTGCAGCTTCTCCTCGACGTCGCTGAGCGCGGCGATGATGTCGGGGCTGTCCGGAGATTTTTGCAGGAGGCCCTCGTACTCGAGCATGGCCGCGGAATACTGGCCGACCTCGACGTAGGTGTCCGCGAGGCGGCGCGAAATGGCGAGAAACTCCGCGTCCTTGCCGACGCGCTGGTAGGCGTCCTTGAGGATTTCCATCGACTGGCAGTCCTGCGGATTGGCTTGGGTGATGACCTCGAACATCTCGATGGTCTGGACGATCTGCTCGCGTTCTTCGGCGGAAATCTGCGGCGAGGGACTGGCGACAAGTTGCATAGGCGAGGGAAGGTTTAGCTAAAAGCGTGCCTCCCCCGATCGCTTCTGAAAAATGAGAGCCGCGCCGTGGGGAATAATTCGCGGTGCAGCATCGCTTGTGATTTCGGGAGGCGGAATTACGCTGCGCGCCCCGCATGTCCACCGCCGAAACCAGTCTCGCCCCGCAGCTGCTTGCGGGAAAAAAACGCCGCCGGCGCCGGCTCGTCGCGGCGGGTGTGGCGGCGGTGGTGGCGGTGGGGCTGGCGGTGGCCGCAAAGCCGAGCTACCGAGCGGTGAAAGGGTGGCGGGCACGGCAGATGGCGCTGGCGGCGGAGGCGCTGACCGGGCAGGAGAAATGGGCGGACGCGCTGGCCAAGGCGCGCGCGGCGTATCAGCTCAGGCCGGAGGAACCGGCGGCGATCCGCGCGGTGGCGCATCTGCAAAATGCCGTGGGCAACCCGGCGGCGGCGGTGCCGTTTTGGAAAGAGCTCGAGGGCGCGCGGGCGATGACGGCGGCGGACCGGCGGCGCTATGCGGAGGACTTGTTCCGCACCGGGGCGCGGGAGGAGGCGGGGCCGCAGCTCGACCGGGTGCTGGCGGCGCAGCCGGACGATGCGGTGGCGCTGCGGCTGGCAGCGCGGATGGCGGCGGCGCGGCGCAGCTATGGGCCAGCGCTGGAGCTGGCGCGGCGGGCGGCGGACCTGGAGCCGGCGAGCGGGGAAGGGCGGCTGCTGCTGGCGTTGCTGGAGTTTGACACGCCGGGGTCGGCGCAAAAGGAGGCCGGTCTGCAGGCGCTGCTGCGGCTCGCGCAGGAGCGGGAAAAGACCGGGCTGGAGGCGCTCGAGTATCTGGCGCGCAAGGACGGCCTGACGGGCGCGACGGCGGAGCAGATCATCCCTTTGCTCAAGGCGCACCCGCTCGCCACGGAGGCGCACCGGCTGCTGGCGCTGGAGCTGGAGCTCAAGGCGCAGCCTGCGCAGCGCGAGGCGCTGCTGGAGCGGAAGGCGGCGGAATGCACCGACGCGGCGGCGCAGCGCAGCTTCGGCGTGTGGCTGAACGCGCAGCGCGAATTCGCGCGGACGCTGCGGCTGATCCCGCGGGCCGCGGCGATGCAGCGCAAAGACCTTTTGCAGGTGCATCTCGATGCGCTCGGCGGGCTGAAAAGGTGGAGCGAGATCGAGGAAATCCTGGGGCAAAAGGGCGTGCCGCTGGATGAGGTGTTCGTCGATCTTTTCCTGGCCCGGAGCGCCATGGAGCTGGGCCACACCACGAAGGCCGCGCTGCACTGGCACCGCGCGCATCTGGCGGCCGCGCCTTCGCCGGAGCAGATGTGGGTAGTGGGCAGCTATGCGGAAAAAGTGGGCCAGACGGACGAGGCGGAGCAGGCTTACCGGTCGCTGACGGCAAGCGCGAAGACGGCGCGGCCCGCGTTTGAGGCGCTGCTCCGGCTGGCGGAAAGAAAGGGCGACACCGCCGCGCTGCTCGCGCTGCTGCGCGAGATGCGCGCGCGCTGGCCGAATGACGCGGCGGTGGAAAATGACGGCGCCTTTCTCAGCCTGCTCCGCGGGCAGGATTTGGCGGCCGGCCTCGCCAGCGCGCAGCGGCTCGTGGCGCTCGCGCCGCGCAGCCTGCCGCACCGCACCACGCTCGCCCTGGCGTGGCTGCGCGCGCAGCAGCCGGAGCGCGCGCTGGCAGTGTACGACCGGCTGGAGATTCCGTGGGAACGCGCCGCGCCCGCGCAGCGCGCGGTGCATGCGGCGGTGCTGGGAGCGAACGGCCAGGCGGACGCGGCGCGCGCGGAGGCGCAGGCGCTGCGGGCCGAGGCTTTGCGCGCGGAGGAGCGGGCGCTGCTTGCGCCGTGGTTATGACCGCCACCGCCGCGTCGAAAGCCGCCGGCGACGGCGCGCTCGGGCTGACCGTGCTCCTCGCGGCGCTGTGGTTTTCCACGCTGAACCAACTGCGCGTCGAATGGTCCGTGAACGCCCAGTACGCCTACGGCTGGACGGTGCCGCTGCTGGCGCTCTACCTTTTCGCCGAGCGCTGGAAAGTGCGCCCGCCCACCGCGCCGGTGGGCTCGTGGAAACGGCTCGCGCTCACGGCGGCGGGGTTGGGCCTGCTGCTGCTGCCGCTGCGTGTGATCCAGGAAGGCGCGCCGGACTGGCGGCTGGTGAGCTGGGCGATGGCGGGCGTGTCGCTGGCCCTTTCGCTGGGGCTGGTTTATTTCGCGGGCGGCTGGCCGTGGCTGCGGCACTTCGCGGTGCCGGTGGCGTTCCTTTTGGTGGCGGTGCCGTGGCCGGTGCCGTTCGAGCAGAGCGTGGTCCAAAAGCTGATGCGCGCGGTGGCGACGATTTGCGTGGATGCGCTCGGCTGGGCGGGCATCCCGGCGGTGCAGCATGGCAATGTCATCGAGGTCAGCAACGGCGTGGTCGGGGTGGAGGAGGCGTGCAGCGGGGTGCGCTCGCTGCAAACGACGCTCATGGCGGCGTTGTTTCTCGGCGAGCTTTTCCGCTTCAACGTATCGCGGCGGCTGGCGCTGCTCGGCGGCGGGCTGGCGCTGGCGTTCGTGTGCAATGCGGGGCGCGCGTTTTTTCTCGTCTGGATCAGTGTGAGCCGGGGCAGCGCGGCGCTGGCGAAATGGCACGACGCTGTGGGGCTGACCGTGCTGGTGCTGAGCTTGGGCGGACTCGCCACGCTCACGGCGGCGCTGCGCACGTCGCGCAAGGACGCCGCCGCGGCGGAACCGCTGGCGGGGGCATTGCACCGGGCGCGCCTCCCTTCGCGCAGGCTGCTGGTCGCTGTCGGCGCATGGCTGCTCGCGGTGGAGGCGGGGAGTGAAATCTGGTACCGTGCCCATGAATTCCGGACGCCACGCGCGCTGCCGTGGACGGTGACGCTGCCGGCGCAAAAGCCCGGCTTTCGCGAACTCACGTTCCCCGAATCCACGCGCGCGATTTTGCGCTACAATCAGGGGCGTTCGGCGACCTGGCCGGACGCCGAGGGCCGGCAGTGGTCGGTGGTCTTTCTGCGCTGGGAGCCGGGGCGCGCCTCGGCGCAACTGGCGCGTTCGCACGGCCCGGAAATCTGCCTGCCGGCGAGCGGCTCCGTGCTGCTCTCCGACCTAGGGCTGCGCCGGATCCAGGCGACCCATCTCGAACTGGTGACCCACGCCTACATCTTCGGCATCCGCGACCGGCCGTTTTACGTTTTCTACTGTGTCTGGGAGGACGGCCCGCCGGACGATGTGCCGCAAAGCACCCGCGTCCGCATCACCGCGGCCAGTCGGCTGGCGGCGGTGTGGAAAGGCCGGCGCAACCTAGGGCAGCAGGTCTTGGAAATTGCCGTGGCCGGCCCGCGCGACGCCGCTGAGGCGGAGGCCGAGGTCACCCGCATGCTCGCCGGCGTGATCCGCAGCAATTGAAGCCCGCGCCGGGGATCAGGCCTGCTTCCGCTTCCGGGTCAGCGCCGCGCCGAGGAAGCAGATGCCGAGAAGGAACGCTGAGGAGGGTTCGGGAGCGGCGACTGGCGAGGTGCTGGAAATATTCGCGGTGGTCTTGGCGGCAACGGAGCCATAGATCAATTCTTCGCCGCTGACGTTCACGAATCCAGTGGCGGAGTAGAGCGCCAGCCCGAACGGGAAGCTGGAGTTGAACACGGCGCCAGTCACCCTTCCGCCGAATGCGGAAATGTCGATATTTCCATCGGCCAGAAAAGTAGCGGTGCCCATGTAGTCGCTGGAAATATCGATGTTGCCGGTGACGTGATAGATGCCGCTAAAGGGATCGCTCCCGCTGAGGGTCAGGTTGCCGACGATGTTGTGGTCCACCGGTGCGCCAAGGGCAGCGATAACGGCTAACATATTGGGATACGCGATTGAGGCGGCACCAGCCATCGATCCGCCGAGCAAGAAGCCAGGAAAGCCGGGGTCATTCGTAATCGTCCCGACGGCGCTGGTAAAACCGGTAACTGTAGACCCGCCGTCGATGTTGAAATTCCCATTGGTATGAACATCACCACTGATGTAGGCGCCGCCGGTCAGCGTCAGGTCGCCGTCAGTGAAGATGGCCTTGTCAATGAGCGCAGCAGCTTGCAGCGGCTGGGACAGGCTGGCGAGAGTGGAGACGGCGACGGCGAGGGTCAGAAAAAGGGTGTTTTTTGAAGCAGTTGTGGAGCGCATGACTTTGCAGGTAGGTGTGGTGGAGGGGAGCGTCAAGGGATAAAGCTTTTTTTAAGCAGAAACGGTTTGCGCCGGTGGCACGAGGCTCAGTTTTGACAGCAATCGGGAAAAATGGGGTGTTGGCACCGGCTCTTTCCGCCTGCCCCGACTCATGTAACCGACAGCACGGTCAGGCGCCAGAGGGGCCGGCCATGGCGCAGCGGGCGCGGCGCTGCTTCGGGCAGCGCTTTGAGATCAGACAGGCGGCGCGTTCGCTGGAGCATGCGCTGGAGGCAGTGCTGCGGGCGAAACGCGGTAGCGCGCCGTTGCGGCTCAGGCCGGCGCAAAAAAACAACTTATTGACGCGCGCCGCGCCGGGCGCGGACTCTCCGCGCACCTCCCGAAAATGGTATGCGGAAAAAGTTCCCCACCTTAAGTCGGAGCCCACGCGCCTTACTCGATCGCAGCGCCGTCTCGCCGTCTCGCCGTCTAATTCCGGCAGGAGAGCATTCCCGGTCAAAAGCGATCCCGTAGTGGCCCTCCTTCCGACCGCTTCCCGCGACCTGCAAGTTCATCCTCACCCATCGCGCGCAGGTGAAACTCGCGCGTCGAGCGCGGCCCACCCCGTCGGCGAGCACTCCGCAACCGAAACTCTGGCAGCGTAACTCCCGCCCGCAATTTTTCCCTTCCCGCTCCGCGTAGCCAACTCCCCTCCAGCCTTCCCATGAACACCCAAGCCCATCGCCTCCCGTCGTTCCGTCTGCTCGCCGCCTGTCTCCTGCTGTTAGCTGGCATCATTCCCGTATTCGCGGAAAACTGACAGGGTTTCACCATTCGCGTTGCCGAAGGCCGCCTCGGGCATACCTTTCTGTTGGGCGACAATCTCTCCGGGGCGGAGTCGTTGTACAATTACGGATGCAACCTCGACTACTATGGCGGGAGGAATGGCGCCCAGTTTTAGACCTACCTCGACGCCGATCGTGACTATCAGCTTTTCGACGAAACAACGAACGACTCCATGCTCTTGAGTCCGGCTACCAATCCGAGCATGACTCCGGGTGAATTCGTCTTCCGGGCCACGTCCTGGCAAACCAACAGCGTGGTGCCGCGGGCTTACTTTATCGCGGATGCCAGCTGGGGCCACTCCATGCTGCTTTATCAGTCGGCGGAAGGTCACCTTGGAGCTGGCTCTTCTGGGTGATGATGAAGCTATAACGATGGAAGTAGCGAAGTTTATGAACGCACCGAGATGGGGGTCGCGAGGAAGCGGATTGAAGGCGCTCAAAGACCCGAAAGTGATATCAATGATCGGCGAGGCTCTTTTTAAGGAGGAAATTACGAGATGGCCCAAAGGTCCAAAGGCCGATGTGCTAATTGGGAGCCACTCAAGAGGCGGTGCGCCGGGTGATTCTGCACACGCTTGGTAACTCGTCGGCGTTTAACGAAGATGTCATCAATTGGGCCCGCCGCATGGGCGACGCTTCGGTAGATGCCGAGGGGACGGTCATTTTGCAGAAATGGTATCGCGCGAATGAGGACAAATTGAAGGCAGGGGACTTCAAAGTCGTCAGCCCGGCGCAGAACCAAGCAAACACAAGCAGCCCGCCCCCATTGACGAACCGCTGCCGCCCTCCCAAACACCGGCATCGACGCTTGGCTCACTCGTAGCAAGTGCTTACATGCCAGAGAGCGGCGGGAACGGATATGCGTGGATCGCCACTCTCCTTCTCGCCTCCTGTGGCGTCCTAGTCTCGCTGGCGAAACGCAGCCGCCGTAAAAGCGTAGCCCCTGTCGCTAACAGCATGGCAGCTTTGGGATTGCGCGCGCTCTAACGGGCGGGAACGAGGAAGGGCTGCCAGGCGCGCCAGGCTTTTTCCCACGCGCCTTTTTCCGCCCAGAGCTCGGCTGCGAGCCAGGCGACGTACGCGGGACATTCGGGGATTTTTTGCAGCGCGGCGACCGTCGTCAGCGCGGCGTCGGGCTCGGCGGCTTGGCGCTGGGCAAAGTAGAGCGCCAGGCCGGCTTGGAAGTCCACGGGGTTGTGGAGAAAGGTGCGCTCCAAGTCCGGGCGCGGCGCGTCGGCGGCGGGTGCGGGGATGGCTGGGCGCGGGGCGAATTGCCGCACCACGGCGCAGGCGGCCTCGTAGTTGGCCGCGTCGGCATAGTTCCGCGCGAGCCAGGGCCAGCCGTCGTCCTGCCACGCGGGCTGGGCCAGCAGCGCGAGGGTGAGCTGGGCGCGGTCGCCGCGCTGGTACCAGGCTTCGAAGAGCGCGCGCCGCTGCGCGGGCGTGAAGCCGGTCAGGCCAGGGTTTTCGGTGAGCAGCGCGCCGATTTCGAGGCTGCTTTCCAGCCGGTCGGCGTGCTGCAAAAGGACGAGCAGATACCGGCGGTCCGTGGGCGCCAGCCCGGCCAGCGCCGCCCGCAGGGCAAAGTGGCCGCGCGCGGCGTCGAGCATTTTTCCATACCGCTCGGGGGCGCTTTCCGGCGTCCGCCGCAGGGCCTCCTGCCAGGCCGCGGAGGCGCGCTCGGGCTCGCCGAGCTGGAGCCAGAGCTGCCCCTCGCTTTCGCACGCATCCGCCCAGTGCGGCTCCAGATAGCGGGCGATGGCAAAGTCCCGCTCGGCGCGCGCGGTGGTGTCGTGGGAGACGGCTTCCGCGCAGGCGCGGTGGAAGTAAAAGTCCCAGCGCAGCGGGGCGATCCGCAGGGCCGCGGTGGCCGCGGCGATCATGGCGGGACAGTCGCCGACCAGCCGCGCCGTCTGCAGCCGCCCGTCGAGCCGGGCGAGGGTCTGCGTGGTGGGGGCAAAGTCGTGTCCGCGCTCCGAGGCCAGCCACCAGAGGGCCAGCGCCGCCAGCCCGCCGCCGCCCAGCCGAAACACTGGCGCAACCCACGCCCGCGGTGCGCCGCGGCGGCCCGGCGGCAGGGCGATGCTAAATAGAAACAGCGCCGGCCACACCGCGCCCGCGCGATGGCCCGACACATCCACCAGCCCGTGCAGGGCGAAGGCCACGGCGCAAACGGCCGCCGCCGAACGCCGGCTGTCGTCAAGCGGCAGGCAGCGTTTCAGCCCGTAAAGCAAGCCGCCGAGCAGCAGCGCCACCGCCGGCCAGCCCAGTTCGACCGCCGCCCACAGCCAGTCGCTTTCAGGATGCACCGCGCGGCCCTGACCCGCGGATTTTTCCCGCGCCATGGCAAAAAGCGGCTCGAAATTGCCCAGCCCCTGCCCGGCCCACGGTGCCGTGCTGGCGAGCGCGAAGGCATCCTGCTGCAAGGCGGCGCGAAAGCCCAGCCACGACTCCGCCGGCGCGCTGGCCGGCGGCTGAAAACGCCGCAGCGTGGCCCCGCCGAAAAGGAAAAATCCCGCGAGCAGCATCGCGAGCGCCGCCACGCACAGCGCCGCGCTTTTGCGTGACCGCGCGATGAAAGCCGTCGCCAGCGCCCACGCCGCCGTGCCGCCAAAAAACAGCACGATGCCCGCGCGCGAATAGTTGACCACGAGCGCGGCGCCCACGAGCCCGAGCGCCGACAGCCACAGCGCCGCCGCCTGCCGCCGCCGCCGCAGGCTCTCGAAGGCCACCGCGGCCAGCATTACCCCGCCGAGCGCGAGCACATTGGCGGTCTGGTTGCGGTTGGGGAAAAAGCCGAAGTCTGCCGTCGCATTGAGCGTGGCCGGCCAGAACGGCACCTGCCGCCCGGCGGCGAAGGCCAGCAGCGCGACCGCCGCCAGCCCGGCCAGCCCGGCGCAATAAATCCGCACCGCCGCCCGCGTGGCCTTTTCGCCCGGCATCCGCGCCAGGAGGTAATAGGCCCACCCCAGGCCCGCCAGGAAAAGCGCGCCCGCCTCGGCGCTCAGCCACGGCTGCGGCGAAAGCGTGGCCGGCAGCGCGATGCCGTAATTTTCCACCAAAGCGCGCCGCCACTCCGGCGTCGGGAACCACGCCGTCGGCAGAAACGCCGTCACGGCCAATGCGGCGAGGGCGAGAAAGATGGTGTTCCAGATTCTCCCGAGCGACTCCCGAGGCGGCGCGCACAGGAAAAAAGCTGCTGTGCCGCCCACCAGCGTCGCCTGCGCCCACAGCGCCGTGGCCCCGCCCAGTGCCGGGGCCGCCAGACTGAAGCCGGCGGCCAGCCCGGCCAGCCCGGCGCGTCTAGGCCACATGGCCGGGGCAAGGGGCCGGGGCAATGCCGGGCGGGTGGTGAAAATCATGGCAAAAAAGGGACCGCGGGTGGGCGGCGACGCACCCGCATACGAAACTTCGCCGGGGAATATAGTGCAAAGATAAAAAAACTCTGGACACCCACCGGCGTTGCTGTCACTTGCCGCCCATGAAATCCCTCTTTAGCGCCCAGACCCTTCGCTGCGCACTTATCACCGCTGTCGTGCTGGTGATCTCCCAGCTTTCGACCCACGCGAGCCTCCTCTCCGCGGGCGTGAATCTCGGCTACGCCGACACCACCCCCGACAACCGCTGGGCCGTCTTCACCCTCGGCAGCGCCCCCGGCGATGTGAACACCATGAGTTCCGGCGCGCAGATTTTCGGCGACGCGGGTTTTGCCGGGTCGGGTCACAGCAACCTGAGCGGCACCGGTTCCATTGGTGGCCAGGCCGTCTCCCGTTCCAGTGGCGTCATGCAGAAATCGGCCAGCTTTGCGATCACCGGCGGCACTTTCAACAACCGCGACGCCGCCTTGGCTCAGGGCGTGTCGGATGCCTACGCCGCGTCCAGTGCCGCTTTCAATCTCGCCTCCACTTCCGGCTATCCGACAACGATCAACCAGAACACCAGCCTGACCCTGAACGACAACACGGGCGGCAATGTGGTGCTCCACCTGACCGACTTCGTGTTGAGCGGCAGCGCGGCGCTCACCCTGCAGGGCACGGCGGCCACCACTTACATCATCAATGTCACCAACAAGTTTTCCCTCAGCGGCAGCAGCATCGTCCTGCTCGGCGGGGTGCAGGCCAAGAACGTGCTCTTCAATGTGGTCGGCAGCGGGGATGCCATCTTGAGCGGCAGCTCAGTGCTTTACGGCACCCTCCTCGCCGCCAATCGCACCGTGAAAATGGCCGGTTCCGCCACGGTTTATGGCGAGGTGATCGCCAACAAAGTGGCGCTCTCCGGTTTGAGCTCGGTGCGCCGCCCGATCAGCCCGTAGACGGCTCACCCCGTCGGTGCGGGACCGTTTGGGTTTCATGGAAAGTCCGCTTAGCCGTCGGTCTTTGCGGCAACGAATTCTTTGCATGAAAAGGCCGCCCTTCCTCTATTTCTTTCTCTTCGCCCAGACCATGGCCGGCAGTGCCGGGGCGTCGGTCATCCACCCTGGCTTGAGCAACCCGGGCTTTGAGCTGGGCAATTTTACCGACTGGAGTGTGACAGTCACTGGACCGTATGGCGGCGTCAGCGTTTTCACCTCGACCCCTACGCTCGACGGGGTGGGTTTCGACGGCTTTTTGACTTGGGCTCCAGTCGAGGGAGGCCGTTTCGCGGTCCTCCGCGGCGGTGTGGAAGACATCTATCAAAAGCTCTGCACCCAATTTGCCGCAGCGGCGGGCGATCATCTGGTTTTCAGCGTGTTTCTCGACACCGACGATGAGCGCTATTTCCTGCCAGCCCGCAACGACGACGGCTACGCCAAACTCGTCAACACAGCGACGCTCGTGGAAACCACGCTCTTCGCGGCCAGCGTCTCGAGCCTGCCGAACCGGGGCAACACGGGCTGGGTCGGCATCAATTACGTCATTCCGGCCGCGGGTAGCTATCGTCTGGAGTTTGGCGTGCGCAATGTGACGGTTGCCGCCGGTTCCGTCATCATGGGCGTCGATTCCCTGACCGTGCCCGCCCGGGATGCCCCCTTCACCGCGGCGATCAGCAGCGTGACCGAGGGCGAAATGCACATTCATTTCACCGCCCAGCCCGGCCTCGCCTACACCATTCAGTACAAGGATGCTCTCACCGATCCCGGCTGGCTCCATCTCGCCGACATTCCCGCACCCGCCGCCGCGCAAGCCATCGACTACAACGATACCGGCGTCGACCTGGCTCCACAGCGATTCTACCGCGTTGTCACCCCGCCGGTTCCGTAGCGGTCCCAATCAGAAGAGTCCCATGTTTCCACCGGGTGCAGCAGCCGTGCGCGAGTTATGACCCCGGCCCGAGCTCAGAATGAAATGGGCAACGGTCCGCTTTCATAAGCGGGTGGAACTCGGGCAATTCTGCAACTGCCTAGAGGATGCTGATGACAGCCTGTTGACGGATGGAATGGGAGCTGGCCACTGGCTCATGCGTTTGGTGCGGAACGGAATACCTATTGATCGCCGGAACGCTCGCATCCATTCCGCCTCATAGAGTAAGGACTGGAGCCAGTGATGGGATTCGAACCCATGACCTGCTGTTTACGAAACAGCTGCTCTACCCCTGAGCTACACTGGCCTTTCGGACGTCGAAGGCGGCAAGGTATCGCAGATATTTTTTGGGCCGCAAGCGCGGTTTTCGCGCGGGAGAGGGAAGGGGCGCGGGGGGTAGATTAATTCCAGAGAGCTTGGAGGTCGGGGTCGAGGCGGGCGTTTTTCTTGATGCCGGCATTCATCTGGATCGCCGCATCGATGCACTCGCGCGCCTGCGTGAGGTCGCCAAGCCGCGCTTGGTAGCAGGCGAGATTGTAGTGCAGGATGCCAGTGCGGCGGATCCACTCCGGGGCCGCCAGCAGCGCGGCGGCGGCGAGTTGCCCCTTCTTCATTTGGTGCAGGGCAAACGCCCGCTGAACGGTAAATTCGCCTTCGTCGGGATGCAGCTTTGCGCCGCTGCTCGAGAGGGTCTCGGCGGACCGCCAGTGCTTCAGGTGCAGAAGCACGCGGATCCGGGCGAGGAGGACGGCGGTGGCGTTTTGCTCATCGCCATGGATCGCCTCCAACTCTCGCAGCGCTTCCTCGGCGAGGCCGAGGTAGAGATAGCCGTCGGCCGCGCGCAGGCTGCGCTGGGTTTCCGCAGTGTGGGGATGAGGGTGGTGGCTTAGATAAAGCATGGTTTTGGGCTTTTAACTACATGACGAATGACGAGGCCAGCCCACTGAGTATTCGCGACCCTCTCCAAAATGGGCGCGGGGCGGTGGGAAAAACGGGGATTTGGGTCATGGGGGCTGACGTGTAACTGGTGGCATTCAAGTTTAGCATCGTATGTGCCATCAGGCCGCGGTGGAGGCCGTGACTGGAGAGTTCACCAAAAAGCGTCGCGGGCGGCGACAGTTGTGTCGGCGCGCAGCCAGCGCGTGGGGCGATGGCGTCGCGCAGACAGTGGCGTTGTGGGAAGAGGAGGCCAACAGGAGCTTCCGCGCGCTCATTGCCACGAGGTCACGTCGTCGGAACCTTTGTTGGTGCGGGGGTTGGCGGGGGCGCCTTGCTGGCCGTCTTTGCCGAGGGACCAGACGATGACACGGGTTTGGATTTCGGTGCCCGGTTTTGAAGAGTATGGGTCGGTGATTTGGTTGTCATCGTCGGCGTCGATGGCGATGCGGTAGGGATGCCCCAAGTATCGAGAAAGGCACCGGTTTCGGGATTAAAGCCGCTGCCATAACGGGCACCAGACCAGCCCTGCTTGGTGGCGGTCTTGCCTTCGAAAAAAACGATCTTGCGCGGGTTGTTGGTTTAGTCCTTCGCGCAGAGGACGCGCATGAGTCGAGCTTGGCGCTCCTCGTCGAGAAAAAGGCCGTTGCCGGTGAAGTCGGGCCACTTGTCGTATTCGGTGTGGTAGGCTTTTAACGCAGCGATGATAGCCACGAGGGCGGTTTTTGTTTCTGATTTTCCACGTTCCCGCGGGTGTCCGATTCCGGCAGGAAAGAGCAATGGATAGGTGACGACAATGATGGCGAGAATCGTCACTACTTGGACTAAGTCGGGCTTTTTCACGTTCCTAAGAAAGACTGACGGATGATACGCGGAAAGGGCGTCGCCTTTCAACCAAACCTCGTCCCGGGCTGCCTGCCCGCACTTTCACCCCAACTCCGCCAGCGCCCGCTGGTAAGCCGGGGTGATGGTGCTGTGGCTGGTGAGGTCGATGCCGAGGTCGCGGATGAGGCCGTCGTGCAGGGTGTAGGCCCAGCCGTGGATGGCGAGGGGCTGGTGGCGATCCCAGGCGTCCTGGATGACGGTGGTCTGGGCGACGTTGACGGTTTGCTCGATGACGTTCAACTCGCAGAGGCGGTCGGCGCGGCGCTCTTCGGGGACCGTCTCGAGGTGGGTGGCGTGTTTGAGGCGGATGTCCTGGATGTGGCGGAGCCAGTTGTCGGCGAGGCCGACGCGGCGCTGGGTGAGCGCGGCGGCGACGCCTGCGCAGCCGTAGTGTCCGACGACGATGATGTGTTCGACTTTTAGGACATCGACGCCGAACTGGAGGCAGGAGAGGCAGTTCAGGTCGGTGTGGACGACGACGTTGGCGACGTTGCGGTGGACGAAGAGTTCGCCGGGGCGGAGATCTACGATCTCGTTGGCGGGGACGCGGGAGTCGGCGCAGCCGATCCAGAGGAATTTCGGGGTCTGCTGCTGGGCGAGGCTGGCGAAGAAGGTGGGGTCGTCGGCGTGGACTTGGGCGGACCAGCGGCGGTTGTTGGCGAGGAGTTGCTGAATGTCGGGCACGGGCGCGAGGTGTAGCGGGAGCGAGTGGGGGAGGGAAGCGTGAATGGTAGATCGTGGATGGTGGATGGTGAGCCACGCGCGAAGGCTGCTTCACCAACGATCTCCCATTCACCATTCACGCCGCCGCTTTGCTTTGCGCGGGGTGGGGGACTGGCTATGGTGCGCGCCCTTTCCACGATGCCGAAAGTTTTCCTCAAAACGTACGGATGCCAGATGAATGAGCGCGACTCCGAGCAGGTCGCGCGCATGCTCGTGGCGCGCGGGCATGAGCTGACGCCGAGCGAAAAGGAGGCCGACGTGGTGCTGCTGAATACGTGCAGCGTGCGCGATCTGGCGGAGCAGAAGGCGCTGGGGAAGATGGGGCTGCTCGGGCGGCTGCGGGCGAACAAGCCGGAGATGATTTTCGGCTTCCTCGGCTGCATGGCGCAGAGCCGCGGGGCGGAGCTGGTGCGGGACATCGGGCATGTCGATCTGGTCGTGGGGACGCAGAAGTTTCACAAGGTGGCGGACTACGTGGAGGAGCTGCTGGAGCGGAAGCGGACGATGCGGGAGCGGCTGATGGATGACGCGCGGTTTTCCATCGTGGATGTGGCGGAGGAGGCGGGTTCGCAGGAGACGATCCGGGAGCATGTGCTGCGGGCGCGGCAGGCGACGGCGTTTGTGTCGATCATGCAGGGGTGCAATATGCACTGCACGTTTTGCATCGTGCCGAGCACGCGCGGGGCGGAGCGGTCGCGGGGGATCGGGGAGATCGTGCGGGAGGTGGAGGAAGTGGTGTCGCGCGGGGTGCGGGAGGTGACGCTGCTGGGGCAGATCGTGAATCTTTTCGGGCGGCATGAGCTGGAGAAGGTCGGGGGCAAATCGCCGTTCGTGCAGTTGCTCGAGGCGGTGCATGCGGTGGAGGGATTGCGGCGGCTGCGGTTCACGTCGCCGCATCCGATTGGGTTCCGCGAGGATTTGGTGAACGCCTTTGCCGAGCTGCCGAAACTGATGCCGCATGTGCATTTGCCGATGCAGAGCGGGAGCGACCGCATGCTGAAGGCGATGCACCGCACCTACACGGCGGAGAAGTATTTTGCGCTCACGGAAAAGCTGCGTGCGGCCCGCCCGGACATCGCGCTGACGACGGATGTGATCGTCGGCTTTCCCGGCGAAACGGACGCGGACTATGCGGCGACGCGGGTGATGGTGGAGCAGGTGGGATTCGATAATGCGTTCGTCTTCCGCTACTCGAAACGGCGCGACACGCCGGCGGCGGAGCTGGCGGAGCAGTTGCCGGAGGCGGTGAAGGAGGAGCGCAATCAGGACTTGCTGCGCGTGGTGGATGCGCTGGCGATGGCGAAGGGTGAGGCGCTGGTGGGGACCACCGTGGAGATCCTCTGCGAAGGCCCGAGCAAGACGAACGCGGCGCGGCTGATGGGGCGTTCGCCGGGCAACAAGATCGTGATTTTCGACGGCGGCGAGCGGCACCTCGGCGAGGTCTTCGACGTGCGGATCGAGCGGTCGAGCGGTTTCTCGCTCTACGGCGATCCGGCGGTTTTGTAGGCGCGCGAATTTCGCTTGAGCCGCACGGACAAGCCGCGTTGTCTTTCCGCCCTCGCATCCATGATCTATTCCCTCACGCTGGAGACGGCGCTCTACCTCACCGGCCTCCTCGTCCTCGTCGCGCATGCGCTCGCGCTTTTCAAAGGCCGGGCTGCGCAGGCGTGGCTGCGCGCGCTGCCGCGGTCGAAGCCGCTGGGTCTGGTGCTGCTGACGGCGGCGGCGGCGTGGTTCTTCTGGCTGGTATGGACGATGGACCTCGGGGAGTTCTCAAACTGGCGGCAGCGGGTGCTCATCGCCACGCCCGTCGCGTGGTGGCTGACGTGGAAATACGTGGACGAATTTCTCGCCGCGCGCGCCTTGGGGATGCTCGTGCTGCTCGGCGCCGAGCCGCTGCTGGAGGCGGCCTTTTTGCGCCCGGAACTGTCGCGGCTGTTCCTCGTCACGCTGGTCTATGTGTGCGTCGCCTTCGCCCTCTTCTGGGTCGGCATGCCCTACACCCTGCGTGACCAGATCGACTGGATCACCGGGGCGGAAAAACGCTGGCGAGCCGCGGTTTTCGCCGGGATGGCTTATGGCGCGCTGCTGCTGCTGCTGCCGCTGAGTTTCGGGAAGCCGGCGTAGTTTTCGCGGCGGTTTATTTCGACTGCGAAACTACGTCGTTGAGTTTGAAGATGGGCAGGAACATGGCGATGACGATGCCACCGACGATGACGCCGAGGACGACGATGAGGAGGGGCTCGATGAGGGAGGTCAGGGCGTTGAGGGTGGCCTCGATTTCCTCGTCCCAAAAGTCGGCCATTTTTTCGAGCATGGTGTCGATTTTGCCGGTCTGCTCACCCGCGCCGACCATCCGGACGAGCATGGGGGGGAAGATGGGTTCGCGGCTGAGGGCGTTGGTGAGGTGGTCGCCTTTTTCGACGTCGGAGGAGACGTGTTTGATGGCTTGCTCGACGACGTAGTTGCCGGAGGTGTCGCCGACGATGGACATGACCTCCAGGATCGGGACGCCGGCGCGGATGAGCTGGGCAAAGGTGCGGGCGAAACGGGTGAGACAGATTTTGTGGATGAGCTGGCCGAAGATGG
>JANPHJ010000197.1:0-19356 GCA_031424395.1 Chthoniobacter sp. | reverse complement strand
CCCGAGTGCCGCGCCCGGCGACCCGCCGGACGCAAAGAGTGTGCGCGGCATTAGCGCAAGGTGTTCGTCGCAGGAGCCGCGCTCCGACGTGTTCTCGGCGGGTCGCCGAAAACAGCACTCGGGTCGAGTGCTCCACCCAGACTCCTGCCGGCTGCGACTGCGCCGAGATCCCATTCAGGATGACGGCATTTTTTTGTCGCGCCTCAGACGAGGCTGCCGAGGCGGCGAAGCTGGAGCGCGGGTTCGCCAGTCGCGCGCGACGCGGAGAGATCGACATCGAACTCCACGACCCAGTCGTTCGCCTCTGCGGGATCGACGAGCATTTGCTGCACACGCCAGCGTTGCTGGTCGTCGGCTGGCGTGACGTAGGTGTGGCGCACGTTGCGCGCTTCGGGATCGAGGCGGAGGTATTCGTGATCCTCGTGATACGCCTCAAGCGCACGGCGGAGCCGATCGGCGGTCCAAGGTTCGTCGTCGGATGAAGGCTGCGCGTTGACGCTGGCGAGCGCGGCTTCGAGGTCGCCGCTCACCAGCGCGCGGAGGAAGGTGAAGATGCGGTTGCGGATCGCCGCGGTGAAAGCCTTCGCGTCGCGCGTGATGTCGCGGGCGGCTTCCTCCGCGCCGGGCGGACGCACTTCGGTCTGCTCGCCGCGCGGCACGTAGTCGGGGTCGCGCATTTTCTCCCACTCCTCGAGCAGGCTGGAATCGATCTGCCGGAGCATCGTGGCGAGGTAGAGTTCCATCTCGCGAATGGTGTCGTTCTTCGCGGCGTCGGGCACGGTTTGCGCGAGCACTTTGTGGACGTTCGAGAGATGCCGCAGCAGCACGCCTTCCGCGCGTTGCAGCTCGTACACTTTGATGTAATCGGAGAACGAGCGGAACTCCTCGAACATCTCCCGCGCGATGGATTTCGGGCGGATGTTTTCCGCGCCGACCCACGGATGCTGCGCGGCAAAAGCGTTGAACGTCGAGTAGATGAAATCGCGGTTCGGCTTCGGGTATTCGAGCTTCTCCAGCTCTTCCATGCGCTGGTTGTATTCGATGCCCTGCATCTTCATTTCCGCGACCGCCTGGCCTTTCACCTTGTCGAGCTGCCGGCGGAGGATCACGTCGGGATCTTCGAGGATGGATTCGACCAGTGTGAGCACCACGAGCGCGTAGTCGGGCGCCTGCGGGTCCATGAGCGGGAGCGTGTCGTGGAGGTAAAGCGACAGCGTCTGGTTCATCGAAAAATCGTCCTGCAACGCCACATTCACGCGCAGCTTCGCGCCGTCCGCCGTCTGCGGGATGAACTCGATGATCCCGCGCTCCACCAGCGCGCGGAAGAGCTGCCAGCCGCGCCGCGTCAGCGCCTTCTTCGCCTTCGGCAGCTCGTGGCTGCGCGCGATGATTTCCTGCATCGCGCGGCAGCCGTCGCCCGCCCGGCTGAGCACGTTGAGCAGCATGCCGTGGGTGATTTGAAACTGGCTCGTCAGCCGCTCCGGCGGCGCGGCCATGAGGCGCGCAAACGTCTGCCGGTCCCAATTCACAAAGTTCCGCTCCGGCGGCTTGCGCTTCACGAATTTCTTCCCGCCGCCCGCCTGCTTTTGCTCCAGCAGCAGATTCTCGATCGCGTGCGCCGGCGCCTGCGCCACCACCCAACCGCAGTCGTCGAAGCCCTTCCGCCCCGCGCGCCCGCTGATTTGGTGAAAGTCCCGCGCGCTCAGGATCGCCGTCTTCTGCCCGCTGAATTTGCAAAGCTGCGTGAACAGCACCGTGCGAATCGGCACATTGATCCCGACTCCGAGCGTGTCCGTGCCGCAGATCACTTTCAGCAACCCGCGCTGCGCAAGCTGCTCGGTCAGCACGCGGTATTTCGGCAGCAGCCCCGCGTGATGCAGCCCGATCCCGTGCCGCAGCCATTTCCTAATCTCCGGGCCGTACGGGCTGCTGAATTTGCAACCCTCCAGCGCCTGCGCGATGGCCGCCTTCTCCTCCCGCGTGCAGACATTCGTGCTCGTGAAATCCTGCGCGCTTTGCGCCGCCTCCATCTGCGTGAAATGGACGACATAGACCGGAGCCTTGCCGCCCGCGACCAGGCATTCGAGCGTCGCGGCCAGCGGCGTTTCCGCGTAGGAAAACTCCAACGGCACCGGCCGGTCCTGCGACTCGATGGTCACGGTCTCGCGCCCGTTCAGCCGCGTCAGCGCCTCCGCAAAAAACGCCGTGTCGCCGAGCGTCGCCGACATCAGCAGAAAGCGCGTCTGCGGCAGCGTGAGCAGCGGCACCTGCCAGGCCACCCCGCGCTCGCGGTCGGCGTAGTAGTGGAATTCGTCCATCACCACGTCCCGCACCTGCGCGCCCGCGCCTTCGCGCAGCGCCATGTTCGCCAGGATTTCCGCCGTGCAGCACAGGATCGGCGCGTCGCGATTCACCGTCGCGTCGCCCGTGCTCAGCCCCACATTTTCCGGCCCGAATTCGCGGCACAGCGCCAGCCATTTTTCATTCACCAGCGCCTTCACCGGGCAGGTGTAAACCGAGCGCCCGCCCTGCGCCAGGCTCTTGAAATGCAGCGCCGCCGCGACCAGCGATTTGCCCGAGCCCGTGGGCGTGTTGAGGATCACATTCTTCTCATCATACAGCTCCAAAATCGCCGCCTCCTGCGCCGGATAGAGCGTCAGCTTGCGCGCCGCGACCTCATCGAGAAACCGCCCCAGCAGCGCGCCATTGTCGGGCGGAGTGGAGAGCGGAAGCGTTGAAGGCACCATGCGCGCAACCTAGCAGCCGCGCCGCGCGGTGGAATCGCATTCCCCGGCGAATCTCGCCGCTTCGTTTGCCGCCCGGCCTTAGAGCCTGTCGTGCACCCTGGCGTGGAGCGGGCTCGGCCACCAACGGTGCACAGACAAGCCAGCCCAGGGCAATGGTTCGGGTGACGCCACCTATCCGAAAGCATTGCGCGACGGCTACTCCGCCGAGACGTCGAAGCGCTCGAAAAGCGCGCCGAGGGCGAGGATGCCAAGCCACGCCTCGCCTGCGAGCACGAGCGCGGCGGCAGCACCGGCGAGCGGCATCCACCAGAACCCGGCGTGGAAAAAAAGCGCCGCGAACCAGACCGCCCCAGCAGCGAGCGCGGGGACGATGAGCGCGCCGCCCATCGCCAGCACTTGGCCGAGCATGAGGATGATGCGCAGCCCCGCGGTCTCAAAGCCCGCGGCCTGCGGCCCGCCTTTGAACCAGCCCGGCCACAGCAGCAGCGTGCCGGCGGGGATGATCATCATCGCGAGATTGAAGGGCAGCGCGAGCAAGGCGAGCGCGGCGCTGGCGGCGAGAATTTCGCTCCCGCCCGCCTCCACCAGCGCGGGCAGGCCGGCGAGGCCGATCACGGTGAGGAGCAGCGCCGCCCACTGCACCAGTGCGCCGAGCGCGGCCTGGGTAAAGAGTTGGCCGAGCACCACCTGCCAGCCGCGGATGGGCAAGGTCTGGAGCAAATCCATCGCCACCAAGTCCTGCCGCAGATACGACGCGCCGCTCGTGATATTGCCGAACAGCACGAAGATGAAAACCGACGAGCCCACGATGACTAGTGTCAGCGAAAGCCCGTCCGAAGGCCGCAGCAGCGTGACGCCCGCGCCCAGCGCCAGCGCCGCGGCGAAGACGATGCCCCACGTCCGCAGCGTGCCGCGTCCGCCGGAGTAGAGCAGCGCTTTCCAGACAAAAGCCATGGCCTTCCAGCCGGGCGGGCGCAGCGGAAACGCGGGCACCTTCGCGCGGCGCGGCGCGAGCTTCACGCGCAGGTCGCCTTTCTGCCGCGCGGCGACGAGGTCGGAGCGTTTTTGCGCGAGCGAGATGGACGCCTCCTCGAACGAAACATCCGCCCGCACCACCCACCAGTAGTGCAGCACCAGCAGCCCGAGCGCCGGCCACAGCGCGCGCGCAAACGCCGGCCAGTCCGCCGCGAAATACGGCCGCACCATCACGCGAAACGGCAGCAGCAGCCAGGGCGCGGGGCCGGCGAGCAGCACGCTTTCCACATAGGCGGAAAGCTCATCCGCATGCCGCAGCGTGGGCAGGGCTGGCGGCGCGGGCGCGGACTGGCGCCACGCCACCAGCGCGCCGGCGAGCGCGGCCACACCGGCGATCAGCGCGAGGCGGCGCTGCCAGTTCGCCATGCCGCGCTCCATCAGCCGCGTGAGCGCAAAGGACGCGCCGAGACGGTGCAGGGAGAAAAATGAAATGAGCACCCACCAGCCCGCGAGATGCAGCCAGCCGCTGCCCGTCGCGCCGCGCCCGGTGATCAGCGTCATCAGCACGGCGAACGCGAAAACGCCGAGCTGCGAGGTCAGCAGCTTGTAGCGGATCAGCTCGCGGCGGCTGAGCGGCGCGGGAAAAAGCACGGCGATTTCCGCCTCGGAAAACAGCAGCGCGGTGCGCTTGCCCGGCATGATCCACGCGAAGACGAGCACCGCAGCGAAGAGCACGAGCGCCGCCACGCTTTCGCCCGCCAGCGTCGCGCCGATGGGCACGCGCGGCGCGCTTTTTTGCCCGAGAAAAAGGAAGCGGTAGAAATAGCCGTAGAAATACAGCCCGCCGAAAAGCGCGCCGAAGAGATACTTCGGCCGCTTCAGCCGCACGAGCCGCTGGCGCAGTGAGCCGGCGAGCGAGCGCGTGTAGAGATAGAGCAGCGCGGGGTTCATGGCCCCGCGTCGGCCCCGACGAGCTGGATGAAAATCTCCTCCAGGCTCGCGCCTGCATCGCCCGCAAATGCGCGGATTTCATCCAGCGTCCCATGCACCACTTTCTCCCCGCGCCGCAGGATGAGCACATGCGAGCAGACCTCCTCCAGCAGGTGCAGCAGGTGCGAGCTGATGACCACCGCCGCACCGGCGCGCGCCCGCTGCACGATGAGATCTTTTGTCCGCCGGATCGCGAGCGGATCGAGCCCGGTGAGCGGCTCGTCGAAAAACATCACCCGCGGCGCATGCACGAAGCCGCAGGCCAGCGCCACCTTCTGCTTCATGCCGCGCGACAGCTCGCCCGGCAGCAGGTCGGCTTTGTCCGCCATCTCCAGCTCCGCGAGCAGCTCGCGCCCGCGCGCCGCACCATCGGCGATTTGGTAAAGCCGCGCCGTGAACTCCAAATGCTGCCGCACCGTGAGGTATTCAAAAAGCCGCGGCTCGTCCGAAAAAAAGGCCAGCTCCTGCTTCGCCGCTAGCGGCTCCCGCGCCAGCTCGTGGCCGGCGATGCGCACCGTGCCGCCCGTCGCCGGGATGATGCCCACCAGGCACCGCAGCGTGCTCGTCTTGCCCGCGCCATTTGGCCCCACCAGCCCCATGATTTCGCCCGCCCGGACCGCGAAGGACAAATCCGCGACCGCGCGGAAATCGCCGTACAGTTTGGTGAGGCCTTCGACTTGGATCATGGAGCGCGGCGGACAGTAGCGGGCGGAAATGCGGCTGACGATTTCTCATTTCGCGCGGCGCGATTTCCTGTTCACTTTCCCGTCCGCATGCGTGTCACCCTTTTCATTCCCTGTTTCATCGACTCCCTCTACCCGCAGGTCGGCGTGGCGATGGTGAAAATCCTCGAGCGCCTCGGCCACGAAGTCGATTACCCCGAAGGCCAGACCTGCTGCGGCCAGCCGCCTTTCAACTCCGGCTACTGGGACGAGGCCCGCGCCGTCGCCGCGCCGCAGCTCGCCGTGTTTCGCGATGCCGAGGTCGTGGTTTCCGCCTCGGGTTCCTGCGGCGCGATGATGAAAAAGTTCTACCCCGAGCTTTTCCAAAACCGCCCCGAGGAGCCCGCGGCAAAGGCGCTGGCGGCCAAGACCTACGAGTTCTCCGACTTCCTCGTGAACCAGCTCGGCGTGCGCGATCTCGGGGCGCGCTTCGAGGGCCGCGTGACCTTTCACGACGGCTGCCACGGCCTCCGCGAACTCGGCATCCGCGAAGCCCCGCGCGCACTCCTCCGCGCCGTCAAAGGCCTCGAACTAGTCGAGATGACCGAGGGCGAGGCGTGCTGCGGATTCGGCGGCATGTTCGCCGTGAAATTTCCGCAAATCTCGACCGCGATGGCTGAGGTGAAGTGCAACTCGATCATCGAAACGGGCGTCGAATATGTCGTCAGCAACGACTCGAGCTGCCTCATGCAAATCCAGGGCTGGCTCAACAAAAACGGTTCCCGCGTGGTCAAAAGCCTGCATCTCGCCGAAGTCCTCGTGCAGCAGTGATACGGATGAACCCAGCCCTAACCATGAAACCAAAACTACTCGCCCACATTCTCCTCTTCGGCCTTGCGCCCGTCGTCGGCGCACTGGCGCAGGTCACTCCTCCTGCCCCGCCCGCACCGGACAAACCCGCGCCGCCCAAAGCCGCCGACAACGCCCCGGCGGCCCCGGCGGTTTTGCCCGGCAAGGGGCTGGCGGAACACGATTTTTTCTACGCAGGCGAGGCGAAAGACCGGCGCATGAGCATCGTGCGCAAGGGCAAGGTCGTCTGGTCTTACGATGACCCCGAGGGGAAAGGGGAAATCAGCGACGCGGTGCTGCTTTCGAATGGCAACGTGCTCCTCGCGCACCAGTTCGCGGTGAAACTCGTCTCGCCGGAAAAGAAGGTGCTGTGGAATTTTGACGCGCCGGCGGGCAGCGAAATCCACACGGCGCAGATGATCGGGAAAGAGCATGTGCTTTTCATCCAGAACGGCGACCCGGCGATGGTCAAAGTGGTGAACATCGTGACCGGCAAAACGCGCCAGGAATTCCCCATCCCGGTGCGCTATCCGAAGAGCGTGCATGGGCAGTTTCGCCATGCGCGGCTGACGCCGGCGGGCACGCTGCTGGTGGCGCACATGGATTTTGGCAAGGTCTGCGAATACGACGCCGAGGGGAAGGAACTGTGGACTTTCCCCGCCGAGAGTCCGTGGGGCGTGACGCCGCTGAAGAACGGCAACGTGCTCGTCACCGACAAACAGGGCACCCGCGAGGTGACGAAGCGCGGCGCCACCGTGTGGGAATTCACCAAAGCCAGCGCGCCGGGCTACACGCTGCTGAGTCTGCAGCTCGCGTGGCGGTTGCCGAACGGCAACACGCTCGTCAATTCGTGGTTCAACCAATGGAACTCGAAACTCGACCGCGCTAATGCGCCGGTGCAGGCGCTGGAGCTGACGCCGGAAAAAAAGATCGTTTGGGCGCTGCGCTCATGGACCGAGCCCGACCTCGGGCCGGCGACCACAATCCAGATTCTCGACGAGCCCGACGCGCCGGAGAACGTAAGCTTCGGCGACATCAAGTAAGCCGGCGCTCGCCGCCCGGGAGGCAGACCCGCGCAGCGCCACAATCCCCAAGCCCGCGCCGGCATCCCTTGGTCGGCTTATGGCGGTTTTCGGCAGGGTGAAGGACGCACTTTTCACCCGAAACTTCCATTTTACACACCGGGGTGTTTCCCCCATATTCCGCGCCCCGCTATGCAAATCGTCATCAATATCCTGCTCGTGATCCATGTATTGGTGTCCCTGCTCATCGTCTTGCTCGTCCTCATGCAGCGCCCGAAGAACGAAGGACTCGGCGCGGCCTTTGGCGGCGGCGTGACGGACAATCTCTTCGGCGCGCAGACCACCAACGTCCTCCAGACCATCACCCGCTGGCTCGGCTGCATCTTCTTCGCCCTTTCGCTCGGGCTCTCGCTGCTTTACGTCAAAGCCCCGCGCAAGAGCGGCCTCATCCAGCGTCTCGGCACAGCGGCAGCAGTTCCGGCGACACCTGCGGCGGATGGCAAAGCCCCCGCGGCATCCGACGCCGAGGTGCAGGCGCAAGTGCAGGACGCGCTCAAAAAGGCGATGGAGGAGCAGAAAAAGGACGCCGCTCCGGCGGTGCCCGCGCCAGTTCCGCCACCCGATGCCGCACCCGCGCCCGAGCCCAAGCCCGACGTTCCCGCGCCCGCCGCCGACAAGCCGGCGACGCCGGAGAAAGCGCCTGAGAAGCCAGCGAACTAGGCGCGCAGGATTCAAGTTCGGGCGGTTTTATTTCAGGGCTGAGGCGCAGAGGACGCAGAGGACGCCGAGGAGTGCGTGACGGAGCGCATGAGCCAGCACGACGAATTTCCCACTCCGGAACCTTTGCGCGCTCTGCGCCGCTGCGGTTAAAAGCCTCAGGCGAAATACGCAAAATCTCATCCCGCTCGCGGGTTGAAGCGTTACCCTTTCCACCCGCCATGAAAAAGTTCCTCACCCTCCTCGCGCTGCTCGTCCTCACCGTTCACGCTTTCGCCGCGGGCCGCCGCATCGAGATGCTCTTCCTCGGCGATCAAGCGGGGCACAAGCCCGCCGAGCGCTTCTTCCAGCTCATGCCGGCGCTCGGGACCAGCGGCATCGACCTCACTTACACGGACAACCGCTCCGACCTGAACCCGGCGACGCTGGCGAAATATGACGGGCTGATTCTCTACGCGAACTGGACGCAGATCACCCCCGCGCAGGAGAAAGCGCTCATCGACTATGTGGAGAGCGGGCACGGCTTCGTCCCGCTGCATTGCGCGTCGGCGTGTTTTGGCAATTCGCCGCGCTTCCTCGCGCTCGTCGGCGGGCGTTTCAAGAGCCACCAGACGGGCGACTTTGAGACCAAGATCACCGCGCCCACGCACCCGGTCATGGCGGGTTTCACGGGGTTCAAAACGTGGGACGAAACCTACGTTCACGACACGCTCTCCAACGACCGCACCGTGCTCCAGGTGCGCGAGCAGGAGCCGTGGACATGGGTGCGCACGCAGGGCAAAGGCCGCGTTTTCTACACCGCCTACGGGCACGATGAGCGCACCTTTGGCAACGACGGTTTCCAAGAACTCGTGCGCCGCGGCATCCTCTGGGCCATCGGCGACGCCGCCGCGCAGCAGCTCACCGCGCTGGCCATCAAGCCTTTCCAATACGACGCCACCAAGCAGGTGCCGAACTACGAAAAGCGGACGCCCGCGCCGCAGTATCAGCTCCCGCTCGACCCCGCGGAATCGCGCAAGCACATCCAGGTTCCCACCGATGCCGAACTCACGCTCGCGGCCAGCGAACCGGCCATCGCCAATGTCATCGACCTGGACTGGGACGAGCGCGGGCGGCTCTGGGTGGTGGAAACCGTGGACTACCCGAACGAGCGCACCGACACCGACGGCCACGACCGCATCCGCATCCTCGAAGACGCCAACGGCGATGGCAAACTCGACAAGGCCACGGTCTTTGCCGACAAGCTCAGCATCCCCACTTCGCTCGTCTTTGCGAACGGCGGCATCATCGTCCAGCAGGCACCGCACACACTTTTCCTCCGCGACACCAAAGGCACCGGCCACGCCGACGAGCGCCGCGTCCTTTTCTCCGGCTGGGGCACCGGCGACACCCACGCCGGCCCGTCGAATCTGCACCCCGGCTTCGACGGCTGGGTCTATGGCTGCGTCGGCTATTCCGGCTTCGACGGCGAGGTCGGCGGCGAGCGCATGAAATTCGGCCAGGGCTTTTACCGCTTCAAAACCGACGGCTCGAAAATGGAGTTTCTCGGCAAAAGCTCGAACAACACCTGGGGCTTCGCCTTCAGCGAGAACGGCGACGTCTTCGGCAGCACGGCGAACAACCAGCCGTCGATTTATTTGCCCATCGCGAAACGCTACTACGACATGGTGGACGGCCTCGAAGCGCCGCAAATCCCCGGCATCGACACCAACCGCAAGGTGCCGCTGCTCATGGAGCGCATCCGGCAGGTCGATGTCATGGGCGGCTTCACCGCCGGGGCCGGCCACAATCTCTACACCGCGCGCTCGTTCCCGCAGGATTTCTGGAATCGCGCGGCGTTTCTTTGCGAGCCGACGTGCCACGTTTTGTACAAAGGGATCGTCGATCCCGCGGGCACCAGTTTCACCACGGCGAACGGCTGGAACCTCGCGGCCAGCGACGACGAATGGTTCGCGCCCGTGCAGGCCAAGACCGGCCCCGACGGCGCGATTTGGATCAGCGATTTCTACAGCTTCATCATCCAGCACAACCCCACGCCCAGCCCCGACCGCGGCGGCTTTGCGGGAAAAACGGGCCACGGCAACGCCTTCATCTCCGACCTGCGCGACACCCAGCGCGCGCGCCTCTGGCGGCTCGGGTGGAAGGGGATGACGCCCTCGAAACAATTCCGTCTCTCGAAAGACGACGCGCCCACGCTGCTCGCCGCATTGAAAAGCGACAACCTGTTGTGGCGTCAGCATGCCCAGCGGCTCCTCACCGAGCGGGCGAAAGACGATGTCGTGCCCGCGCTCAAGACGCTCGCCGCGGACGCGACGATGGACGCGGTCGGCATCGCCGGCGGAGCCTTCCACGCGCTGTGGACTTTGAACGGTCTCGGCGCGGCTGACCTCGACACGCTCACGAAGGCGCTGAAGCATCCCGCCCAAGGCGTGTGCCGCGCCGCGCTGCAAATCCTCCCGCGCTCCATGCAAAGCGCGCAGGCCATCCTCGACTCCGGCGCGCTGCGCGACAAAGAGCCGCTCGTCCGGCTCACCGCCCTGCTCACCCTCGCCGACCAGCCGCCGAGCGACCTCGTGGGCGCGGAACTTTTCAAACTCAAAGACGACCCCGGGCTGGCCAAGGACAAATACCTGCCCACCGCCCTCACCATCGCCGCCTCGCGCCACGCCAGCGGCTACCTCGCCGCCGCGCTCGAAGGCGCCACACCCCTCGCCGCGGATCCCGCCGCGGCCCCCGCCGCACCTGCGCCGAACATCGTGAAAAACGGCAACCTCGAAACCGTCATCGGCAGCCTGCCGCCCGGCCCGCCGCAGTTTCAGCACGACTGGCAGCCGCGCAACTACACCGGCAACGCCCAGCACAGTCTCGTGAAACTGGGCCGCCCCGGCAACAACCAGCCCGGCAACAACTTCCGCGCCGGCGGCTGGTGCCTGGATGTTTCCAGCACCGAAGGCGCAGACACGAGCTGGTATCAGGACATCGCCGTCCAGCCCGACAGCGACTATCTCATCTCCGGCTGGATCAAAACCGACAGCGTCAAAGGCGCGACCGGCGCACTCCTCGAAATCCACAGCCTCGGCGGTGCGCAGCCCAAATCCGCACCCGTCACCGGCACCAGCGACTGGCAGCAGGTGTCCTTCAAAATCAGCACCGGCAAGCAGGACACCATCTCGCTGAATCTGCTCTTCGGCGGCTGGGGCAAGAGCACCGGCAAAGCGTGGTTCGACGACATCGCCTGCACGAAAATCGGCGCGAGCACCGGCGGGTCCGTCGCCGGCAGCAGCGGCGACCTCCCGGCCATCGCCCGCACCTTTGCCCGCCTCGCCACACCCACCCAGCTCACCGCGCTGAACACCCTCCTCGCCGCCAAGCCCAGCGCCACCGCCCGCACCATCGCCGACGGCCTCCGCAACCCCTCGAAACCCAAAGTCGCCGAAAACCTCGACGCCCTCGCCAAGACCCATCAGCTCGTGAAAATCAAAGCCGAGGAGGGCCTCAAATACGACGTGCTCAACGTCACCGTCAGCGCCAGCCGCCCCATCGCCCTCGTCTTCACCAATGCCGACCAGCTCCAGCACAACCTCGTCATCGTCAAGCCCGGCAGCATCGAGAAATGCTGCACCGCCGCCGACGCCCAGGCCGCCCAGCCCGACGCCATCGCCAAAAACTACATCCCCGCGCTGGCCGACATTTTGCAAGCCACCAAGCTCCTCAATCCCGGCGAAATCGAAGTCCAGAAATTCGACCTCAAGACGCCCGGCGATTATCCGTATTTCTGCACCTTCCCCGGCCACTGCCACGTCATGCGCGGCGTGCTGAAAGTGCAGCCGTAGCGAAGGAGCGCGGGTAGCCATGCTCGCGCGTCGCCTTTTTTTCGCGTGAGCAAGGCTGCTCGCGCTCCCTCCTGCGAATCGTTTGACAACTCCTGCCGCCCCACCTTCCATACGCGCCTTCCATGAAATCAATCATCACCCTTCTCGCCGTCACCGCCGGCTTTGCCCTGCTCGGCGGCTGCGCTACCGGGCCTTCGCTCGGCGCTTACAAGGTCACCGCCTACAAACCGCACAACCCCGACAACGTGCGGGTCAAGGTTTCCACCTCCACGCAGCACATCTATGTCATGGAAGGCGACCGCTGCCTCATGGCCGTGCAGGGCTGCGTGGGCAAGGCCGACTCGCCCACCCCAGCGGGCAGTTTCCACATCACCGACAAAATCAAAACCAAGCGCCGCGTGAGCGAGCCGGACGCCGGCTACCCGATGGCCTACTGGTGCGAGTTTTTGCCCGCGTACGGCTTGCACGAGGGCTTCGTCCATCCGTATCCGCGCACCCATGGCTGCATCCGCCTGCACAAGGAGGCCGCTGCCCGGCTCTTCGCGCTCGTCAAAGTGGGCACGCCCATCAACATCGCGCGCAGCCAGCCCGAGGACGCCACCGTCGGCCGCTCCGTCCGCAAGCTCGACCAGAGCCGCGACCCCGATCCGCCGCACTCCTACATGCTGTCGTCGGCGTGGTTCAAGGATCCCGCCGGCCCGCTGCTCATCGAGCAGTAAGCCCGTGCGCCGCACGAAAACTTTTCCGGTCGCCGAATTGCCATCATGGCGTTCGGCGACCGTTTCGTTTATGAGTCCCACGTCTATGAGCACACCCGCCGCACCCGCCAAACGCGTCAACCTCCGCACCCCCGACGTCATGGCCGCGGTGCAGGCGCAGGTCGAGTCGCACTACCGCAGCGAAGTCGTGGAAAAACTCCGCGCCACCGGCGGCACGCTGACCTGCGACGGGCTGACCGTGCGGCTGGCGAAGCAGTTCGGCTTTTGCTACGGCGTCGAGCGCGCCATCGACCTCGCCTACGCCGCGGCGAAGGTTTTCACCGACCGCCGACTCTTCATCCTCGGCGAAATCATTCACAACCCCGAGGTCAACGAGCAGATCGCCGCGCTCGGCATCAGGAACCTCATCCCGCCGCATCAGCAGGCCGAAGTAGAAGACCTCACCGCGGACGACGTGGTCATCGTCCCCGCCTTTGGCACCGACGTGAAAACGCTCGCGCGCATCAAGGAGCTTGGCTGTCAGATCGTCGATACCACCTGCGGCGACGTGATGAGCGTCTGGAAACGCGTGCGGCAAAACGCCAGCGACGACGTGACCTCGATTATCCACGGCAAAGCCACGCACGAGGAAACCAAGGCTACCGCTTCGCGCGCGGTCGTCGCGGGGAAGGGTCACTATCTCATCGTCCTCACGCTCGCGGACACCGACTACGTCTGCGACTACATCCGCCGCGGCGGCGACAAGGCGGCTTTTCTGGAAAAATTCCGCGGGGCATACAGCGAGGGCTTTGATCCCGACCAGCACCTCCGCCGCATCGGCGTCGCCAACCAAACGACCATGATGCGCGGCGAGACCGAGGAAGTGCAGCGCCGCGTCGAAGCCGCCATGCGCGACCGCGACGGCGCGGAAAAAGCACGCGAGAGCTTCCGCTTTTTCGACACCATCTGCGGCGCCACCCAGGAGCGGCAGGACGCGCTGCGCGACATGCTCGCCGCGCCCATGGACCTGCTCATCGTCGTCGGCGGTTACAACAGTTCTAACACCTCGCACCTCGCCGAGATGGGCGAGGCCAAGCTGCCCACCTACTTCATCCGCAACGCCACGCGCCTCGAATCCCGCGAGCGCATCACCCACTTCGACCAGCACGCCAAACGCGAAGTGACCACCGAAGGCTGGCTGCACGAGCGCCCGCTGACCATCGGCGTCACCGCCGGCGCGAGCTGTCCGAACAACCTTATCGAGGAAACCATTCTCCGGCTCTACGCACTGCACGGCATCGGCGCGGAGCGGCTGCTGGGAGCCTAGAACTCGATCTTGCGCGGCTTCTCGCCGAGCAGTTTGCGCAGTGCGGCGGTGGGCAGGATGGTGCCCGCGAGCCAGTAGGCGAAAGCCATGAACTGGTGCTTTCGCGAGCAGCGATATGTCGCGAGCAGATTCCCCAGCGCGAGGCTCAGATACTTGTTCCCCGGCTGATCGGGCCGGCCGAGTTTCCGGTTCAAAAACGCGCGCGGGATGCTGCGCACGGTGCGGTCGTAGAGCGCGCGGGCTAGGGCGCGGTCGCCGGTGGGCGCGAGCAGTTCGTCGGCATAGAGACGGGTGAGATCCACGGCGGTGAGCAGCGGCTGGTTCCAGCTTTTGAACTGCTCCTCAAACTCGAACAGCGGCTCCGGCACCCACCACGCCCGCTCCCGTGCGAGCATGCGCAGCAGCACCGCCACATGCGGATAGAGCGACGCACAAAAACCGTCCTCATCGTGCGCGAGATAGTCCGCGCGACGCACCACGAAGTTGCCGATAAACGTGAGGTGAAAAATCCCGAGTACGCGCGCGACTTCGCGGCCATCCGCCAGCCAGCGCTCGTCCTTGCGCGCCGCCCAGTCGCCGTCCATCGGCTGATCCGGCAGCGTGGGGAAAAGCGCGATGGCAGGTCGCGCGGCGAGCGCCTTTTCGAGTGTGGCGCAGACGCCGGTGGCGAGCGCGTCGTCGTCTCCCTGGAAAAGCAGGTAATCGCCCTCCGCCATGCGCGCGACAGTGTGGAGATTGCGCGCGAAGCCGACGTTTTCCGCCTGCCGGAATTTCTTCACCGCGAGGCCCGGCGGCTGAAACGCGGCGATGACGGCGGGCGTGTCATCGGGAGACGCATTGTCGCTCAGGCAAACCTCCACCCGCTCCTGCCAACCGCCCCTCGCGATGACTTCCGCCAAGCGTGTGAGCGTCGGCCCGAGCCGACCCGCGCCGCGGAAAGTCGGGATGCAGATCGAGACGAGCGCCGCCATCACGCAAAGGAAAACGGCACCGTGTCCGCCGGGTCGTAGAGCCGGTCGGAATAAGCGCAGAGCAGCATCGGCGGCTCGGCTTCGCCCTGCTCCGCGCGGAAGGCGTGGGCGATGCCCGCGGGCATGTGAACCGTCACGGGTGCATCGGTGTTGAGCGCGATTTCCGCGCGCTCGCCGGTCGCGGGATCAGCCAGCAGCAAAGTCGCGCGGCCTTGCAGCAGGGTGAACCACTCCTGCGCGAGCGGATGAAAATGCCCGCCGCGAATCTCCCCCGGCCGCGCCATGACCACGTAAAACTCGCCCGTCGCCGCCGGCAGCCCGGCCTCGTGACCGTCGATGCACTTGAGCAACCAGCCCCGCGCATCGCCGCGCTGCTGGCGTGGGTAAAGGCGGATGCGGTCGAGCAGTTTCATGCGAGCATCCGCGCGAGGCCGGTCGCGAGCGGCGTCGAAGGAACCCAGCCGAGCGTGTCGCGGAGGAGGGAAATGTCGGCGGTGTAATCCATCATCTCGTCGCTGCGGTAAGGCCGCGCGCCGAAGCGCAGGTCGGGCGCGAAGCCGGCGCCGCGCAACGCCTCCGCGACCGCTTCGACGAATGCGCGCAGGGTGATGGCTTCGCCCGTGCCGACGTTGAGCGTACGGAGCGCGCCCATCGGCGCGGGTTGCGCGAGCGCGCGCCAGAAGGCTTCGGCGACATCGCCGACTTCGGCGCAATCGCGGAGCTGTTCGCCCGGCGTGAGATCGACCGGTTCACCCGCACGCGTCTTGGCAACGACGTAGGCGGCGAGCCGCCCGGCAGGTTCGCCCGCGCCGTAAATGCTGAACGGGCGCAGCACCGTGACTGGCAGCCGCGCGGCATAAAACGACGCGATGGCGGACGCCGCCGCCTTGCTCGCGCCGTACGCCGAGTTAGGCAGCAGCGGATCGCTTTCGCGCCGCGCGCGGTCGAGCGGCGCGTACTCAAAACCCGAGCCCGCGCAAACCACCGCGGGCGGCGAAGCAAGCTGCGAAGCTGCTTCCAGCAGATTCGCCAGCCCGAGCGCATTCACGCGGCACAGCCCGGCGACATCGCTCTGCCCGTACGCCACGCCCGCCGCGGCGAGATGGATGATGCCCGTCGGCGCGACATTTCTGATGACCTCCGCGACCCGCGCCTCGTCCTCGATTTCACCGGCATGAAACTCCACGTCCGCACCCGCCGAGTGCCGTCCGAAAGCGTGCAACTCCACGCCCAGCCGCCGGCCCATTTCCACGACCTGCCGCCCGACGAAACCACTCCCGCCGGTGACGAGCACGCGCCCGCCTTTCCACATGTGCGGCGGCGCGCTCATGCGCCGCGCGCCCACGCGAGACCTTGCGTGAACGCGGCGCGCTCAAACTCGGCAATCTGCCCGACGGTGAAGGCGCGCAGCTCACTCACGGCATCCCCGGCGGCGTGCTCGCGATACCAGCGCGCGGTCTGTTTCACCGCTTCGTCGAACCCCCACGTCGGCCGCCAGCCGAGCAGCTCCGTGGCCTTGTCGATGGCCAGCCGCAGTCGGCCCGCTTCCTTGCCCGTGAAGACCGGCCCGCTTTGCTCCCAAGTGCCCGGCCAGTGCCGCAGCATTTCCTCCACGACCGCGCGCACGCTGCGAAAGTCGTGCGTTGCGGGGCCGAAGTTGAACGCCGACACGAGCGGCGAATCCTTCGGCTCACGGGCGATGCGCGCCGCGAGGCAGAGGTAGCCGCTGAGGCAGTCCAGCACATGCTGCCACGGGCGCACCGACTCGGGGTGGCGCACGCCGATGGGCTCGCCCGCGGCGAGCGCCCGCGCGCAATCGGGCACGATGCGGTTTTCCGCAAAGTCACCGCCGCCGATCACATTGCCCGCGCGCGCCGTGACCACGCGTCCCAGCGCATCGTCCTTCGCAAAAAACGACCGGCTCCACGATTGCGCGACCAGTTCCGTCGCGGCCTTGCTCATGGAATAAACATCGTGCCCGCCGAGCGCGTCGTTTTCGCGGTAGGCGAAATCCCACTCGCGGTTTTCGTAGCATTTGTCGCTCGTGACCACGACCACATCGCAGCCGAGGCCGAGCACGCGCACGGCTTCGAGGACGTGCGCGGTGCCGAGCGCGTTGGCGGAGAATGTGGCGAGCGGTTCGCGATATGAGGTCTGCACGATGGCCTGCGCGGCGAGGTGAAAGATGAGCTGCGGACGGCTTTCCGCGACCGCCGTGCGCAGCCCGTCGTAGTCGCGGATGTCCTGCAAATGCTCATGGGCAAAGGTGCCGGCGCGCACGATCGCGTAGAGCCCCGGCCCCGGCTCCGGCGCGAGCGCCAGCCCGTGGACTTCCGCGCCGAGCCGCGCGAGCCAGAGCGAAAGCCACGCGCCCTTGAAGCCCGTGTGTCCCGTCACGAGCACGCGCCGCCCGCGGAAGTAGTCGGCAAAAGGTTCGCCAGCCATCACCAGATTTTCCACGGCGCTTCGCCGGCGTCCCACAGGCGGTTGAGCAGCTCGTATTCGCGGTAGTTGTCCATGCACTGCCAAAAGCCGCGATGCTCGTAAGCGTGGAGCTGGCCCTCGGCGGCGAGCCGGGCGAGCGGCTCCTTTTCCAGCACGCACTCGTCGCCCGCGAGGTAGCCGGCGATGCGCTTGTTCAGCACGAAGTAGCCGCCGTTCACAAACTCGTCCTTGCTCTGCGGCTTTTCCTGAAAGCTGCGGACGCGCGTGCCGTCGAGCCCGAGATGGCCGAAGCGGTTCTCCGGCAGGATCGCCGTGAGCGTGGCGAGGCCGCCGTGCTTTTGGTGAAAGGCGACGCTCGCATTGATGTCCGAGTCGGTGACGCCGTCGCCGTACGTGAGGAGAAAATTTTCATCGCGCAGATGCGGGAGCACGCGCGCGAGCCGCCCGCCGGTCATCGTTTTCAAGCCGGTCTCCACGAGCGTGACGCTCCAGTCCTCCTCGTCATGCCCGGAGTGGTACTCGACCGACGGCGTGCGCCCGAGGCGCAGCGTGAGGTCGCTGGTCATCGCGAGGTAGTTGAGAAAAAACTCGCGGATGACTTCGCCTTTGTAGCCGAGGCAGAGGATGAAGTCTTTGTGCCCGTGGGCCGCGTAGGTTTTCATGATGTGCCAGAGGATCGGGCGGTTGCCGACGCTGACCATGGGCTTGGGCCGGTACTCGGTCTCCTCGCGGAGCCGCGTGCCGAGACCGCCGCAGAGGATGACGACTTGCATGGGCGGGAGGAATAGCGAGACGCGTGCCGCGAGGGCAACGGGGAAAGTAGGCGCATGCGGCTACTGCCCCTGATCGAGTTTAAAGTTCACTTTGATCTCAAAAAACTCGCCGTCGCCCAGCCCCGCGGGGAGCGGGTCGATCTGCTCGACCTTCTTTGCGGCGGCGAGGACGGATTCATCCATGACGGGGTTGCCGGAGGAGTTGACGATCTCGCGGGCGCTGATCATGCCGTCTTTGGCGATGCGGATTTTCAGCGTAGTCACAAAATCAGCACCCGCGCGGACGATGGACGTGGGCTGCTCCCAGCGGTTGTGAAAGCGGTCGTGGAGCATCGAGAAATACCAGCCGAACTGTGGCTCGCCCGTGCCGTTGCCGGTCTTGCCAGTGCCTTTGCCATTGCCGGTTCCGGGGCCGTTGCCGCCCGCTTTTTCCGCGGAGGTTCTGGCACTGGCGGCGGTGGCCGCGCCATCGGTTTTCTTGGTGCCGGGGGTGCCTTTGGGTTTTTCCGCGGGCGAAGATTTTGGTTTTGGCGAAGCGTCAGCGTTCGGCGTGGCCTTGGATTTTGGCGTGGACTTCGGGGTTTCCTTCGGGGTGGCTTTTGGCGTGGTGGGCTTGGGCGTTTCGGATTTGGGTGTGGTTGGTTTTGGGGTCGTGGGTTTCGGCGTGGCGGTCGGCGGAGGGGTCGGCGCGGGCCTGGCCTGCGGCGTCACGATTTCGCTCGGCGCGGGCGGGGCGACGGGTGGCGGCTGTACGAGTTCCATCTTCTCGGGCACAGGCGCGGGCGGCTCGGGTTCGGGCCGGCTGGCGTCGGGAGGTGCTGGTTCGGGCTCGCCCGCGCCGGTTTTGCCGCCGCCGACGGAGCCGCTTTCCAGCCACAGCACTTGGTCGGGCTTCTTTTTTCCCGGGTACTGGCTGAGCAGCCACACCGCGCTAATAAAAGCCACATGCAGCGCGGCGACGATGAGCAGGTTTCTGCGGAAAGCGGATTGCTCGGGCATGGCGGTCAGACGGAGCGGGCGTCGAATTTACCGCACAGGCGCAGAGGTTTTGGAGAGGAACGCAGAAGATTTTTTCCCATCCCTCTGCGCCTCCTCTCAAAAACCTCTGCGCCTCTGCGGTAAAAAATCCCACTCACGGTTTCTCCGGACTGGTGACGACGCCGACTTTCGTGATCTTCGCGCGCTGCACGGCGTCCATCACGTCGATGAGCTTTTGCACGGCCAGCTCCTTGTGCGAGCGGATGACGACGGCGATCTCGGGGCGCGCGTCTTTCAAAGCGATGAGTTGCGCCTGGAGCTGCGCGAGTTCCACCGGCTCGCCGTTCAGCTCGATCTTCGCCTCGCGGT
>JANPHJ010000196.1:0-6709 GCA_031424395.1 Chthoniobacter sp. | reverse complement strand
GGGTTGGTGCTGTTCTGCCGGGCGGTGCCTTTGCAGGTGTGCCATTGGTCGATGGTGGTGTCGAACTGGATGCCGGGGTCGCCGCACAGATGGGTGCCTTCGGCGATCTTGCGCAGCAGCGTGGCGGCGTCCTTTTTCTCGCAGGGCTGGCCGTCGGTCACGCGCTTGGTCCACCACTCCTTGCCGGCGATGGCGGCATTCATGAACTCATCGCTGATGCGGACGGAGAGGTTCTCGTTCTGATACATGATCGAGCCATAGGCGTCGCCGTTGTAACTGCCGTCGTAACCCTGCTCGATGAGTGCCCACGCTTTTTTCTCTTCCTTGGATTTCGCCTCAATGAACTCCTCGATATCCGGGTGCCAGTCCTTGAGCGTGTTCATCTTCGCCGCGCGGCGCGTTTTGCCGCCGGACTTTACGACATTCGCCACCTGGTCATAGACCTTGAGGAAGCTCAGCGGCCCGCTGGGCTTGCCGCCGCCGCTGAGTTTCTCGCGGGTGCTGCGCAGGGTGGAAAGATCGCTGCCGGTGCCGGAGCCATACTTAAAGAGCATGGCTTCGCTGAGGGCGAGGCGCATGATGTCTTCCATGGTGTCCTCGACGGACTGGATGAAGCAAGCGCTGCCCTGCGGGTACTCATACTGGGTCTTGGCGCGCTCGGCCTGGCCGGTCTTGTGATTGTAGTAATAGTTTCCCTCGCCCCGGCCCGTGCCGACTTTGTATTGGTGCCAGAGGCCGACATTGAACCACACCGGCGAGTTAAACGCGCCGTGCTGGTTCACGCAGAGCCAGGTCAGTTCGTTATAGAAAGTCTCGGCGCTTTCCTTGTCGGCGAAGTAGCCGTCCTTGATCCCGCAGTCGGTGATCGTACGGGTGACGCGGTGGACGAGTTGCTTCACGCTGCGCTCGCGGCCCCCCGTGTAGGGGTCGTTGCCGTGTGAAATGTCGCCGTAGAAATACTTTGAGACGGCGATTTTCGTGGCGAGCGCGCTCCACGCCTTCGGAACCTCGATGTTTTCCTGCTTGAAGATCGCCTTGCCCGAATCGTCGGTGATCTCGGCGGTGCGCTGCTCCCATTCGAGTTCGTCGAAGGGCGCAATGGCTTTTTGACTGAAGACGCGGGCGAATTTCAGTCCCTCATTGGTGGGGCGCCGAGCGGAGTCGGCGACGTTGGCGCGGGTGGTGGAGCGGCGGTTGTTTTTCAATTTGATCATGGCGGGCGGCGGGTTTTGTGAACGGACGGTGAATAACTCCTCGGGGGACGCCCAATAGCTTGTGAGTAGGCGGCGGATTTTCGGTGAACCGCCGCCAACAACCACATGATGTTGGGCTAGGGTTGATAGAAAACCACAATCCGTAGTGGCTGGGAAGAAAATTCTGTCAAGCGGGCGAAGTTTTTTCCAAAGGAAATTCTTGCCACTTAGGCGGTGAGCAATCCGGGCTGCGCACGCCTATGTCGGCGGTTTTTGCGGACCGGAAAATGATCATGCACCGATGTTCCGCAGCGCCGGGAGTTCGGAATGCTGGCACGGCCAGCATCCGCGAGGCTGGGACAAATGTTCCGCCATCCGGAGGGTGGCCGCCACGGCACCGGGCGTAGGCGGCGGTCAGTCCGCCGCCCCGGGCTTCGCGCGGAAATAGACGGCGGTGTTGCCCACGCGCTGGATGAGTTCGCTGCGAGTCTGGGCCGCGATCTGCGGAGCCAGCGTTTTCTTCTCCTCCTTGAAGTCGCCGAACTTGATTTTCACCAAGCCGTGCGCGGTGAGAGCGGCTTCGAGGCTGTGGAGAAAGGCGTCGGTCACGCCGGCGTGGCCGAGTTTGACGGTGGCTTCGAGCCGTTGGGCACGGGCGCGGAGATCGCGCCGGGCGGCACTGGTGAGTGGCTGGGACATTGGGCGAGTCTGAGGGCCGCCGCGCGCGCCGGCAAGCGCCGCTATGGCTTCGGGATGATCCCCTTGCTCTCCAGCTTCTCGACCTTCGGGCGGATGACGGCCTGGCAGTACGGGTTCTTGTTGCCGTTCAGGCGGTAATAGTCCTGGTGGCTGACTTCGGCTTTGTAGAAAATCTTCAGCGGCTCGAGCTGCGTGACGATGGGATCCTTCCAGTTTTTCTGCTCCTCTGACTTCGACTTCTCAGCCACAGCTTTCTGCGCGTCGCTCGTGTAAAGGATGATCGACCGGTAGCTGTCGCCCACGTCGTGGCCTTGGCGGTTGAGCGTCGTCGGGTCGTGCGCATGCCAGTACACGTCGAGCAGTTTGGCGTAGCTAATTTTCTTCGGGTCAAAGTCGATCTGCACCACCTCGGCGTGGCCGGTGGTGTGGGAGCAGACTTGCTCATAGGTCGGGTTTTCTGTGCGCCCGCCGGCATAGCCGGAGACCACGTCTTTCACGCCATCGAGCCGCTCGAAGACGGCCTCGAGACACCAGAAGCAGCCGCCGCCAATGACGGCGCGTTCAAGACCAGGAGTGGGTTCGGGAGTAGTCATGGATTTCGGTTTGTCGGCGGACTGGCTGACCAGCGCGAGCGCGGCCAGCGTGATGGTGATGAGGGCGAGGATGCGGATTTTCACGGTGATGTGGCAGTGGGAGAAAACAGGCCGACACTAATTCCCGGCGCGCGATTTGCCAGCGGGGAACGTCGCAAAATCATGCAGCCGGCCGGCCCGCGCGGCGGCGGCGGCCCGCGGACGGAATTCTAATGGACAAGGGGCAGCCGATGCAGGACATGGCGCGGCCGTTACTTGCGAACCGCCAGTGCGCTGCCGGAGGACTGGCGCCCGACCGGTTAAAGCAAACCACCCTACATTCCAAATCCATGCGTCCGTATCAGAAATCACTGCTCCTCGCCGGCTTGGGAGCAGCTTTGCTCCTGGCCCGCGAGACTCAGGCGGGCGATGGTTCGTGGAGCAATGCTGCGGGCGGAAGTTGGCCGGTGCCCGCAAACTGGTCGGGGGGCAGCATTGGCAGCGGACCCAGTTTCACCGCCAAGTTCAGCGGGTTAAATCTGACGGCGGACGCGACGGTGACGCTCGACGGGGACCGCCAGCTCGGCGGTATGATTTTTGGCGACACCACGCCCAGCCATTCCTGGACTCTTAACCCCGGCAGCAGCGGTACGCTGACGCTGCAGACGGCCACGGGCACGCCGCAGATCGTCGTCAACAACCAGAGCGCCACGCTAGCCGTCGTGGTCGCCGGATCGGGAGGCCTGGGCAAGTCCGGCGCGGGCCTGCTGACGCTCAACGGCACCAATACTTACACGGGCACGACCACCATCAGCGCGGGTACGGTCGTGGCTGGCCAGTTCAAGGCGTTTGGCAACAGCGCGGTCCACATCGGCGCGGCGGCGACGGTGGTCACCGGCAGCGCCCTGGCCAATACTTTCACCGGCGCCGGCGTGCTCACCTGGAACACTGGCGGGGCCACGCTGGCACCGGGCAATGCCAGCCTGCTCACAGGCTTTGCCGGCACCCTCAATGTGACCTCCACGGGCAGCGGAAAACTGGCGCTGATCACGGCTGGTCAGACTCTCGGCAGCGGCACCACGGTGAATATCGGCAGCGGCGGCACACTCTTCCTGCAATCGGGGGCCACCTTGGGCGGGGTTGTTTTCAATCTCAACGGGCCGGGCAACAGCGACGGCCTCGGCGCGCTGCGGATCGAGGGCGCCACCCTCGGCCCAGGCTGCACGGTCCATCTGCTTGCCGATTCGGTGCTCGGTGGAAACGGCAGCTCCATGACCATGGCGGGGCCGATCACCGGGAGTGGTTTCGGCTTTGCCAAAGGCGGCTCCAACACCCTCATCCTAGGCGCCGCCAATACCCATACGGGCGGCACCCAGGCGGGCAACGGCACCCTGCAACTCGCCCACTCGCTGGCGCTGCAAAACAGCACGCTCAAGCTGATGCAGGGCGGCCTCGTTTTTTCCGCGAGCGTAGCCGCCCACGCGTTCATTTTGGGCGGGCTCGAGGGCTCCGGCCCGATCACCCTGCAGGACACCGCGGTAAGACCCGCGCCCATCGCCCTGGCTGTGGGAAACAACCATGCCAGCACCACCTACGCTGGCGCGCTCAGCGGCGCGGGCTCGCTGGAAAAACTGGGCAATGGCACCCTCACCCTGGCCGGCGCCTGCACCTACACCGGCGCCACCACCATCAGCGCCGGGACCCTGCGGCTGGCCAGAGTGAGCGCGCCCGCTTTTCCGTCAGGCTTGAAAATCATGCCGCTCGGCGACTCCATCACCTTTGGCTACGGCGGCACCACCGACGGCTATCGCGGCCCGCTTTACACCCTCCTCCGCTCCGTCGCGCCGAACCTGTCCTACGTGGGCAGCTCGCTGTGGGGCTACGGCACGCTGCCCAGCGGCCAGCAGCACAATGAAGGGCATTCGTCCTACACCATCGCCGACATCAGCAACAATCTCGATGGCTTGGACAGCGCCACTTTCAACCTGTACGGCGGCACGGATCGGAATCCCAATGGCGGTCATTGGCTGGACGGCATCGCCGATCCGGGCGACCCCAACAGCCGCCCGCCGGTCTATCCCGACATCATCACCCTGATGATCGGAACCAACGACGCCTACGATGAAAACGAGGCTTCCGTCCAGCCGCGGGTGCATACGCTCCTCACCAAGATCACGACCCTGCGCCCGGGCGCGAAACTGCTCGTCGCCCTCATCACTCCTTCCAACCGCCCGCACACGCCGAACGTCAACAATGCCCTCCGCAGCGAGGTTGCCATCTTTCAGGCCTCCGGCAAACCAGTGGGGCTGGTGGACATGTTCACGAATTTCCCCGCCGACGGCCTGTCCGTCGATCTCACCCACCCCAATGACCTCGGCTACCACTTCATTGCGGAGCAGTGGTACGCCAGGATCGCCGCCCTCATGGCCTCCGCAGCACTCCCAGCCTTTTCGCCGCTGACCATCGCATCTGGGGCCACCTTCGATCTCGCGGGCGAGGCGGCCGCAGTCAGCAGCCTGGCCGGCGCGGGCCGGGTCACGCTCGGGCTGGGCGGGGCACTCACGGCGATCAACGCCGCCGCCAGCCCCACCACATTTTCCGGCGGCATCTCCGGCGCGGGCAGCTTTACCAAGGATGGCGGCGGCATTTTGAACCTCGCCGGGGCCAACACCTATAGCGGCCCGACGCTCATCGGGGGCGGCGTGCTCCGCCTGAGCGGATCCATCACGAATAACGGCACCGTCACCGTGCCGGGCGGCAGCGTCCTCGAACTGGCCGGCGGCACGCTCACCGCGGGCACCCTGCACATCGAGGCCGGCGGCATGCTCCGCGGCGCCGGCACCATCAATGCCACGGTGCTCAACGACGGCAGCATCCTCAGCAGCGGCGACGTGACCCTGGCCTTCACCGGCAACGTGACCAATAACAGGCTCATCCAGCTCACCGCCGGAAGCGCCCTCGTAGCCACGGCCAGCGTGGTCAACAACGGCACCATCGACCTGCGGACTGGCTCGCAGACCCTGCCGGCCGGCCTAGTGAACCACGGCCAGATCCTCGATGCCGCCAGCGTGACGGGCGTTTCGATCAGCGTGGCGCCCGGCGAAGTCCAGATCGTCCTCCGCTCCAGCGTCGGCTTCAACTACCAGCTCAGTCATTCCGCCACGTTGCCGGCGGCGTCCTGGAGCCCGGTGGCTCCCCCCCAGCAGGGCACGGGCGGCGTGCTGATCTTCACTGATGCCTTCGAACCGGCGGAGAGGCAGGGCTTTTACCGCGTAGAGGTCACGCCGTAAATGCTTCCGCTGAGGATCCCGCCCGAGCCTAGGCCAGCAGTGCTTTCGTCACTTTGCCGTGCACGTCCGTCAGGCGGAAGTCGCGGCCTTGGAAGCGGTAGGTGAGACGCTCGTGGTCGAAGCCGAGGAGGTGCAGGATCGTGGCCTGGATGTCGTGAACGTGGAGCGGGTTTTCGACGACGTGGAAGCCGAGGTCGTCGGTCGCGCCGTAGGTCAGGCCGGGCTTTATGCCGCCGCCGGCCATCCACATGGTGAAGGCCTGCGGATGATGATCGCGGCCCAACGCGCGACCGAGCGCGGGGTTCGTTTCGACCATCGGGGTGCGGCCAAATTCGCCGCCCCAGATGACCAGCGTGTCGTCGAGCAGACCGCGCTGTTTGAGATCGAGAACGAGCGCGGCGCTGGCCTTGTCCGTCTTGCCGCAGTTGTCGCGGAGATTGCCGGCCACGTCGGAGTGCGCGTCCCAGCCTTCGTGGTAGATGTTCACGAAGCGCACGCCACGCTCGATCATCCGCCGCGCGAGCAGGCAGGCGCGGGCGAAGGACGGCTTGTCGGGATCGCAGCCGTAGAGTCCGAGCGTCTCCTTGCTCTCGCTTTTCAGGTCCATCAGTTCCGGCGCGGAGGTTTGGAGGCGAAAAGCCATCTCGTAATTCGCAAGGCGCGTGGCGATCTCCGGGTCTCCGTCGCGCTGCATGCGCTCGCGGTTGAGCGTGCCGATGAGATCGAGCGTGTCGCGCTGGAGTTTCGCGTCGATGCCCGCGGGGCTGCCGACATCAAGGATCGCGTCGCCCGCCGCGCGCAGGCGCACGCCGTTGTAGATCGTGGGCATGAAGCCGCTCGACCAGTTCGCCGCGCCGCCGCTGATGCCGCTGCCCGTGCTCATCACCGCAAAGGCCGGCAGCTCCTGCGTCTCCGCGCCGAGCCCGTAAAGCGCCCACGAGCCGAGGCACGGACG
>JANPHJ010000195.1:0-6759 GCA_031424395.1 Chthoniobacter sp. | reverse complement strand
GGCTTCGAGCTGGAGAGGCGGCGGGAACGGGTGCCGATCTACGATGCGGACTTGGATGATGCCCAGCCGGGGGACGGTTTACCCAGCCCGCTGCCTCAAGGGGGCGAGGCAAGGATACCTATCACGCCAAGAGACAAGCCGGGGGCTTCAGCCCGCGGTTCGCGCGGTGGAAAAGCCTTGTCGCGTAGCGATACTCGACAGCCTTTCGTCGCTACGCGACGGCGGCTCGTGCGCTCATTCCCGTGGGCTGAAGCCCGCGGCTAACATCAAGCGTCCCGGTGGGACGCGGCAGGTGGCCGACTTATTACACAATCTCCAAACGCCGCCCCCTGGTTGCCGCGTTGACCGCCGCGGCGGGAATTGCTTGGCTGCCGCCATGAATCCGCCGCCCGCCGCCGCCGCCATCTACGCGCTGGAGCGTCCGCACCCGGCCTTGTGGACGCTCTATCTCATCCGCATCGTCCTCAGTCTCCCGGCCATCTTCATCACCCTGCCGCTGCTTTATTTCCGCTATCACACGCTGCGTTACCGGTTCGACAGCGAGGGTATCCACATGAAGGTCGGCCTGCTTTTTCGCCGCGAGGTGAATGTGACCTACGCCCGCATCCAGGACATCCATCTCCGCTCCGGGCTGGTCCAGCGCTGGCTCGGCCTCGCCGATGTGCAAATCCAAACGGCCTCCGGCACCTCGGAGGCGGAGGTGACCATCGAGGGTTTCAAGGAGTTCGAAGCCATCCGCGATTTCCTCTACGCGCAGATGCGCGGCGCGCGCGAAAAATCCGCGCCCCCGCCGCTGCCCGCGGGCGATGACGAAGCGGTGACGCTGCTCCTGGCCATCCGCGACGAGCTCCGCCAGACCCGCGAACTCCTCCAAACCCGCGCCAGCAAAGGCCCGGCAGGCGACGCCCATGTATAGGGTCTTTCGCGCCTGGTGCGAGCGGCTGCTCCGCATCCCGCCCATGCCCGCCCCGCCGCCGGGCGATGAAAGCAGCGCCCAAGTCTTCCGCGCGGCGCCGGCCTTTTTCAAATATCAGGTCGTGCTCTGGGGCATCGGGATGTGCGCCATGCTCGTCTTCGGTCTCGTCCTCCTCACGGCGGTCAACGCGGCGGTTTACGCCGAGGCCGGCCGCCACCGCCTGCCGCCCGTGGTGCAGGTGCTCCAGCTCATTTTCTCCGGCGGCATCGTGCTGCTGATGCTCCTGCACGGCCTCGTTTCTTTTGCCGTGCTGCGGCTGAACTACGAAAAGCGCTGGTACGTGGTGACCGACCGCAGCCTGCGCATCCGCGAAGGCGTGGTCGTCATCCGCGAGATGACCGTCACCTTTGCCAACATCCAGAACCTCGCCGTCATGCAAGGCCCAATCCAGCGCGCCCTCGGGCTCGCCGATCTCAAAGTCGAAACCGCCGGCGGCGGCGGCGCGCGCGCCGGAAAGCAGCAGCTTGGCCCGGACCTGCACACCGCTTGGTTTCGCGGCATCGACAACGCCCCGGAAGTGCAGCAGCTCATCCAGCAGCGGCTCCGCGCGCTCAAAGACTCCGGGCTCGGACATCACGAGGAAATGCGCCCCGCCGCGGGCGGCCCGGCGCCGGCGGCCTTCGCCGCCGCGCTCCAGGCCGTCCACGCCGAAGCGCGTGCGCTGCGCCAAGCCCTCGGCCCCGCCTAGGCGCCAGGTCGGGACAGACCCGCGCGGAACCGGCTAAAGCCGGAGCTCCGAGCGGGGCCTTTCGGAGTTCCGCCTGCGAGCGGTCCATTCGCAGTCCCTGACCTGAATGGTCAGATTGGCTGGACGCGTCCACGTGGGTTAGCGGCCGCCCGGCGTGCCGCATTCGAGGGCGAGGAGGAAGCGCTTCCGCTCCACCCCGCCGCCGTAGCCGGTGAGGGTGCCGTTCGCGCCGATGACGCGGTGGCAGGGCACGATGATCGAGAGCGGATTGCGCCCGTTCGCCAGGCCCACGGCGCGGACGGCGCGGAGATTGCCGATGCGGCGCGCGAGTTCGCCGTAGGTGATCGTGGTGCCGTACGGGATGGCGCGCAGCGACTGCCAGACGGCCAGTTGGAAAGGCGTGCCCGCGGGCGCGAGGGCGAGCGAAAACTCGCGGCGCTCGCCGGCGAAAAACTCCTCGAGCTGCCCGCGCGCCGCGCGGAAAGGGGCGGCGTCGCGCACCGCATCGGGCGTGCGCACGGGCTCGTGCCGGTGGGTTTCCATAAACACGCCGGTGAGCGCTGGGCCCGTCCCGCGGAGTTGGAGCAGGCCGACGGGGGAGGAGAATTCGGTGAAGTAGGTTTTGGAGGTCATGGTGCGAGGAGTGAGTGCCAGAGCTGCGCGGCGGCGTAGGCGCGCCACGGCCGCCAGCGCTCGGCGCGGCGCAGCAGCGCGGCCTTGGTGAGCGGCGTCCCGCGGCCCGCGGCCGTGCGCAGGCCGCGGTCGCCGGCGGGGAAGGCATCTGGGCTGCGCAGGAGGCGCAGGGCGAGATATTGTGCGGTCCGTTCGCCGAGGCCGGGCAGTTCTTTCCAGCGCGCCACGGCCTGCTCGCCGGTCGTGCCGGGCGGAAAAGCGAGGGCGCCAGCGGTGGCGGCGCGGGCGACGGCGCGGATGGTCTCGGCGCGGCGGCGGGGCAGGCCGAGGGCCGCAATCTCGGCAACCGAGACTTCGGCTAGCAGCTCGGCTTTTGGAAAAATGTGCATGAGGCCCGGCCACGGCGTGGCAAACGGCGTGCCGAAACGCGCGGCCAGCCGGCCGCTCAGCGTGGTCGCGCCAGCCACGCTGACCTGCTGGCCGAGCACGGCGCGGAGGGCGGTTTCAAAGGCGTCCCACGCGCCGGGTACGCGCAGGCCGGGCCTTTGCGCCACGAGCGGACGCAGCGTGGGGTCTGCGGCCAGGTGCCCGGCGATGCGCGCGGGATTCGCATCGAGATCGAAAACCGCGCGCAGCCGGTGCAGCGCGGGATAAAGGTGCGAGGCCATTTCCGGGGCGAACTCCACGGTCAGCGCGTCGCCCGCCGCCGCCGGCGAAACGCGCAGCCAGGCGGGCTGCGCACCGATCGCGACCGTCCGCAGATAGCTCCCTTCCACCACCGCCTCCACGCCGGGAATCGCCCGCGCCGCGAAATGCCCGAGCAGCTCCGCCCACGCCAGCGGCGGGCGGTAGGCGAGCCGCAGGCGCAGCGGCCCGGCGCACCCTGCGTCCGCCGCGTTTCGGCGCAGCGCCAGGGGCGCGAGGCCGTAGCGCGCGCGGAAAAGCGCATTGAACCGCCGCAGGCTGCGAAAGCCCGCGTGCAAAGCAATCGCGGCGACGGGCAGCGCCGTTTCTTGCAGCAGCTTTTTGGCAAAGAGCAGCCGCTGCGTCTGCACCAGTGCGATCGGCGTCACCCCGTAGGCTCCGCGGATGAGGCGACGCAACTGCCGGCCGCTGAAACCCACCTGCCGCGCCAGCTCCTCCACCGAGCCAGCTTCGAGCGCCGTCGCCTGCAAATGCGTGCCAATGGCGTGCGCGAGCGAACGCTCCGGCACCACCACCTCCGTGCCTGGCGCGACCTCCGGGCGACAGCGCAGACAGGGACGAAAGCCGTCGCGTTCCGCCGCGGCGGCGCTGGCATAGAAGCGGCACGAACTCTCCCGCGGCGTGCGCGCCGGGCAGATCGTGCGGCAGTAGATGCCCGTGGTTTTCACCCCGACAAAGAACAGCCCGTCGAACCGCGCATCGCGGGCGCGAAGCGCTTCGTAGCAGGTGGCAAAGTCGAGCATGGGCGCAAATTACGCGAATCCCCCGCGCCACGCTCGCCGTTTTCGGCCACCGATATTCGCGCCCGATTTGCAGCCCGCCATTGACAGCCGCCGCCCACCCGCCGCAGCTTCGCGCACCATGAACTCTCCGCACTTCCCCACCGCCTCCCGCCGCGCCTTTCTCAAAGCCGCCGGCTCCGCCGCCGCCGTCTCCGCGCTCGCCGGGATCAAGATTCCCTACGTCCACGCCGCGGAGGACAGCTCCATCGAGATCGCCCTCGTCGGGTGCGGCGGACGCGGCACCGGCGCCGCGGACAATGCGCTCTCCGTCTCCGGCCCGCCGCTCAAGCTCGTGGCCATGGCCGACGTCTCGCAAAAGAAACTCGAGGGCAGCCTCCAGAACCTCAACCAGCAGCACGCCGCCAAAATCGATGTGCCTGCCGACCGCCAGTTCGTCGGCTTCGACGGCTTCAAGCACGCCATGGACGCGCTCAAGCCGGGCGGCGTCGCCATCTTCACCACGCCGCTGGCGTTTCGCTGGGTGCATTTCCAGTACGCCATCGAGAAAGGGCTGAACGTTTTCATGGAAAAGCCGCTGATCGCCGACGCATTCAGCGCGAAAAAGATGTATGCCCTCGCCGAGGAGTCGGTGAAGAAGAACTTGAAAGTCGGCGTGGGCCTCATGTCGCGGCACAGCAAGCCGCTCATCGAGCTCCATGACCGCATTCAGAACGGCGAAATCGGCGATATCGTCCTCATGCGCGGCTACCGCATGGCCGGGCCGCTGGCCTCGGCCTTTTCCGAAAAATGGCCTGGCACCGGGAGCGAGCTGCTCTGGCAAATCAGCCGCTTCCATAGCTTCCTGTGGGCGAGCGGCGGCTGTTTCAGCGACTTCTACATCCATCACATCGACCACTGCTGCTGGATGAAAGAGGCCTGGCCGGTGAAAGCGCAGGCGGTCGGCGGACGTCATTACCGCTATAACTATGTCGATCAGAACTTCGACAGCTATGGAGTCGAATACACCTTCGCCGACAACACTAAGTTCCTCATGGACGGACGCTGCATGGTCGGCGCGGTGCCGATGTACAACAGCTTTGCCCACGGGACCAAAGGACTGGCCGTCATCTCCAAAAACGGCGACTGCGGCACGCCCTCCAGCACTTACTCCAGCCAAAGCGTGGATAAGGAAAAGCTCATCTGGCAAAGCAGTGACACTTCCAATCCCTATCAAAATGAATGGGACACCCTGATTTCCGCGATCCGCGAAAACCGCCCGCATAACGAAGTGAAACGCGGCGTCGATGCAAGCGTCACCACCTCGATGGGCCGCATGGCCGCGCACACCGGGCAGGAAGTGACCTGGGATGACTTCATGGCCTGCGACCAGGTGTTTGCCCCCGGCGTGGACAAACTCACCCTCGACAGCCCCGCCTTCCTCCACTGTGACGCCGACGGCAAATACCCCGTCCCCCAACCCGGCATCACCAAGAAGTACGAATACGAAGTCGTGAAGTCGGCCTGAACGGCCCACCCTGCTCCCCTACTTCTTGGCGGAAAACCGCCGTTGGAAAATCAAAACGCCCCGCAGGCCTGAGCTTGCGGGGCGTTCGGGTGAAAAGGAGGCGACGGCGCAATTTGGGCGGCCGGGCTGCCCCGGCGGGACGGCTAGGGAGAGGTAAGACGCCTCGCACCAGCGGCGCAAACAAAGGATTTCCGCGCCACGCGGTTGGCGGTAATGTCCGCCCCCATTTCCATGAGCCAAGCCCCGCCGAACATCCTCTACTGCCACTGCCAATACGCAAACGTGGTGCCAAAGGAGGTGAAGGACGCGGTGCTGCGGAAGCTGTGCGAGTCGGGCGTGGAGTTCGGGGCGGTGGCTGATCTTTGCGAGATGGCGGCGCGGCGTGATCCGGCGATGGCGCGGCTGGCGGCGGGTGGAGCGGTAAAGATCGCGGCGTGTTTTCCGCGGGCGGTGAAGGGGCTTTTTCATCAGGCCGGGGCCGATCTGCCGGCGGACGGCGCGGAGGTGCTGAACATGCGCGTGCAGTCGGCGGAGGAAGTCGTCGCCGCGCTGCTCGATGGCACGGTGCGACCGAATCTGCCCTCGAAGCACGCCGCACCGGTGGAAGCCGCGCCGCCCGTCTGACGCGCCATCCGCGCGCGGAGAAGATCGTGCGACGCGGCGGCCAATCGGTGCGAAGATGCCGCCCTTATGTCCATCCAATCCATCAAGCAGTTGCATGTCGCGTTGTCCGACGACCTGAAAAAACTCAGCACCGAACGTTTGATCAGCGACGCCACCCGCAAGACCTTCAGCACGCGGGTGCATGGCGCGGTCCTCGAGTTTGCGCACAAGCAGGCCGACCCGGCTTTTTGGAGCGGCACGAAGCATTATGGCAGCGGCCCGAGCAGCCGCTTTCGCATCCGCCGGACGGCTATCACCGGTATCGAAGCGGTGAAGCCGAAGACCCGGCGCAAGACGGTGCCGGTGGCCGCCGCCGCTCCGCAGGAGTAGTTCCGCTTGGGACTTGCGCGCCCCGCCCGCGCGCCCAATATCTCCCGCCATGTCGCTCGCCCCCGCTCTCCACGTCGTCCTTTACGAAGGCTCCGGTGCCGAGCCACTCTCCGCGGATGAGCGTTTCGGGGCGCTGAGCACTTTGCTGGAGAAGGGCTACGCCGTTTCCCGCACCAGCGTCAGCACCGTCGAAAAGCCCACGCAGGGCGCGCTCCTTGTGCTCGGAAAATTCAACGTGCAACCCGCGGCCACGGAACCCGGCGTGCGCTTTCAAAACCTCGCCAACTTCGCCCCCGCGCAGATCGCCGACCTCGTCGAGACCGCGCGCGCCGAAGCCGACGCGCCCAGGCACGGCGAGTGGAAGCCGTGGTTCCCCGTCATCGATTACGACCGCTGCACGAACTGCATGCAGTGCCTCTCGTTCTGCCTCTTCGGCGTCTATGGCGTGGACGGCGACAAGCGCATCCAGGTGCAGAACAACGACAACTGCAAAACCAACTGCCCCGCCTGCTCGCGC
>JANPHJ010000194.1:0-5897 GCA_031424395.1 Chthoniobacter sp. | reverse complement strand
ACGCAGCTCGTGGACAAATCGCTCGTCTTTGTCGAAAAGACGCCGGAGCACGGCGCGCGGTATTTCATGCTCGAGTCCATCTGGGACTACGCGAACGAGAAGCTCATCGCCGCCACCGAGGCGGAAATTTTTCGCATCCGGCATCTCGATTATTTTCTGGGCTTCGCCGAGGACGCCGCGCCGCAAATCCGCGGCCCCGAGCAGCGTGCGTGGCTGGAGCGCGTGGAGCAGGAGGAGTTCAATCTCCGCTATGCGCTCAACGCCGCCGCCGAGCTGCCGGGGCAGGCCGCCAAAGGCCTGCGGCTCCTCATGGCCGAGCAGCGCTTCGTCGAGGTGCGCGGACTTTTCAAAAAAGCGCGCGAGGTTTTCGCCCGCATCCTCGCGCTGCCCGGCACCGCCGCGCGCGACCTCCTGCGCGCCCGCGCGCTCGCCGCCGCGGGGCGTCTCGCCTGGGTGGCCGATGACGTGCCCGCCGCCGCCGCGCTGCATGCCGAAGCGCTCGCCCTTTTCCGCGACCTCAACGATGCGCACGGCACGGCGACCGCGCTCGCCGACCTCGCTTTCATCGCACTCGACGGCGGCGAACTGCTGCGCGCCGCCGCCCTGCTCGACGAAGCGGTCATGCTCGCCACGCCGCTCGCCGAGCCGCGCCTCACCGCCCAGGTGCAGCATATCCGCGGCGTGCTCGCCGCGGCGGAGGGCGACTTTGCGCAGGCCTTCGCGCTCGATGAGGAAAGCCACGCGCTGTACCGGAGCGTGGGCGATGCGTGGATGGCGATCATCGCCGCGTGGGCCGTGGGCGTGAACGCCACGGTGCTCGGGCGCTTCGCTACCGCCCGCGCGCATCTCGCCGAATGTCTCCAAGTCAGCCTCGATCTCGGCAACCGCTGGGGCGCGTCCTACCCGCTCGAGGCTCTCGCCGTGCTCGCCGTGGCCGAGCGCGACTACGACCGCGCAGCCCGCCTCTTCGGCGCGGCCGAGGCGCAGCGCACCCGCATCGGCCTCGTTCCTCAAGCCGCCGACCACCCCGCCCTCCGCGCCGTGCTCGCCGCCGCGCCCGACTTCGCCGGCCCCGCCATCGAGGCCGCCCGCCACGCCGGCCAGTCCCTCACCCTCGACGCCGCCACCGCGCTCGCCCTCGGCGAGCCCTGAGGCGCTTGGGAAAAAGCCCGCCTTAGCAAGCCCGGGGCGCTGTTTCCCGCCTACGCCGCCGCCTGCCCCGCGCGCCGACGCCGCGCCAGCAAGCCGAGCGAACCGACTGCCAGCAGGCCGATGGAACCAGGCTCCGGCACCAGGTCTCCCGCAGCCTGAGGCGCGAGGGGCGCGTTAAAACTCCCGCCTTTTTCCGGCTCCGGGGCAAAGGGCAGCCCGTCGCCAAAAACGACTTCCGCGCCAGCTCCGATCGTCAGCGAGGCGAGCGTCTGGCTCGCGTAGATGTTGGTCGTGGCGTTGGCGGTCACGCTGGAGGCGCCGCTGCCGACGGCGCTGTAAATATTGGTGGTGCCGGCGGTGGTGGTCAGCGCGCCGTAAGTCTGGGTGGCTTTGAGGTTGAGCGTGCCTGCGCCGGTCTTCTCCAGCGCGGTGCCGGTGACGAGGCCGGCGGTGTCGAGGAGCACGGTCTGGCCGTTGGTGTCGAGCTTGCCGCCGCCGAGGCCGAGGATAAAGGTGCGGACGCTGGTGACGGGGCCGGTGGCCTCGAGTTTCGCGCCGTTGTTGATCGCGACGGTCGCCACGGCTCCGCCGAGCGCGGTGTCTGAGAGGACGCTGACGGTGCCGGCGTTGATCGAAAGGCCGCCGGTGTAGCTGCTCGGGCCGTTGATCGCAAGGGTGCCGGTTCCCGCTTTGACCACGACCCCCGCGGCGGCGTCGGACTGCTGGATGCCGGTGCCGGTGAAGGTGAGGTCGGGGTTCGCGTTGCCGGTCACGTCGGCGACGGTGAAGGTGTGGCTGCCATTGATGCCGAGGCCGTTTTGCATGGCGATGGTCGCGGGCACAGCGCCGCTGACGGTGACATCGCCATTGAGCTGGGCGTTGGTGCCGACGTAGTTGCCGACAGCGCCTTGGGTTTCGACGGTGCCGCCCGCGGTGAAGCTGACGTTGCGGATGTGCTGGTGGTTGTTCGCCGCGCCAGTGAGGCGGTAGGTGCCGCCGGCGAGCGCGAGGTCGATGGCGAAGGTGCCGGGCGCGGTGTTGTTCGTGACGTCGGCAGTCTCGAAGACGCCGCCGGGGTTGACGGTGACGAGGGTGTTGGCCACGAGACGGTTCGACGACTGATCGGTGCCGGTGATTTTGAGCGTGCCGCCGTTGACGGTGACGCCGCCGGTGAAAATGTTCGCGGCCGAGAGGGTCATGGTGCCGAGGCCGTTTTTGGTCAAGGCACCGGCGGCGAGGGCGAAGTCGCCGGACTGGTTGCGCAGCGGCGCGGAGACGGTGAGGTCGTCGCTCGCGTCGCCAGTCACGTTGGCCACATCGAAGACGGTGTTCGCGCCGAGATGGTTCGGCTTGGCGTTGGTCGTGGTGATGGTGGACGGGGCGGCGCCGCCGACGGTGACGCTGCCGCGGAACTGGAAGCCCTCGTAGTTGCCCGTATCCGTGGCCGCCTGGGTGAGGGTGCCGGCGTTGAGGGTGAGATTGCCGAGGACGTTGTAGCGCGTGGAACTGAGGGTCGCGCCGTTCACGATGGTGGACGGCAGATTGGCGTTCCCGACCCCATTGCCGAAAATGTTGTTGCTCGTGAAGCTGAGGATGCCCGTTGGATTTACCGTGATTGTTTTGCCCACCACATTGGCCGCACCGAGCGTTCCGGCCGAGCCGTTGGCGGTGCCGAGGCTGGTGGCCAGCAGGATGCCGGCATTCACGGTCACATTGCCGGTAAAGTTGCTCGCCGCGGCCTGGAGCGTCACGTTGGCTGCGCCGTCCTTCACCAGGTTGGTGCGTCCGCTGAAAGTGCCGTTAAACGTCGTGGCCGCGGGAGCCGTGGCTTGATTGATGGTGAAGGTGGAGGTCGCGCTCGGGTGGGAGTTCGAGATGCCTTTGGTCAGAAGATTTCCCGTGGGCGCCGCCCATTCGAGACCGGCCACCGTTTGGTTGAAGCCATTCAGATCCAACGTGGCGGCCTGATCGCCCGCCTGGCCGATGATGAGGCGCGCGGTGGTCGGGAGCGCGTCGTTCACACCGATCCGCAGCGTGCCGAAGACGGAGGCCGACGATCTCCACACGTTGCCCGTCGAATTGACGATCGCTGTCGCGCCGTCGGTCACGGAGATCGTCGATCCCGCGGACGGGAGGTTGATTGGCTGGTTGAAGATGTGCGTGCCAGTCCCGCGGAAGAAGAGCACGTTCGAGAAGGGCAAGGCCGGTGAGACGCTCTCGACGAAGGAGCCCGGCGTGGTTTCGCCGATCGCTCCGTTGTAGGTGACCACCGAGCCAGCGGCCGCGGTAATTTGGACGATGCTTGTGCCGGCGAGGGTGATCGGGCCGTTAATGGCTACAACCCCAGACGGTGTCACCTGGGTGCGAAGGCTGAGGCTCCCCGGAGTCAGAAATGAGGTCATTCTCAGCGTCACACCTGCGGGCAGCGTGATGCCGGGCAGGTCGAGCGTGGTGGCGTTCCCATTCGCACCCGCCGCCGGGTAGTTCAGCGTGATCGACCCACCCGCAGGGGCGGCAGCCTGATAGGCGATGCGCAAGGCGGTCAGGCCCCCGGCAACCGCAGCGGGGGCGTCCACGGAGATATTCCCGGTGAAGCCGGAGTTGTAGCCACTCAGAATAAAGGTCCCTGCTCCGGCTGCTGCGCTGTGGAAGGAGAGGTTGTCGCTGCCGCTGCCGGTGAGGTTCCCGGGGATGGTGATGCCCACGGCGGTCGCGTTGTTGTGTGAGATGGAGCCGCCGCCGGTGCCGACGGCGATGCTGCGATTCACGCCGAGATCGAGCGCGATGCTGGCGTTGTTGCTGAGCCGTCCGCCGCCGCGGATGGTCACGGAGTTACCCGCCACTCCGCTGCCGAGGCTGGTCGGGGTGGCAATGGTGACGATGCCTCCGCCGACGATGGTCCGCCCGCTGTAGGTATTCGGGCCGGTGAGGGTCAGCGTGCTACTGCCGGTCTTTTCCAGGCTGCCGGGGCCGGCGATGCCGCTGACCGTCGAGATCAGATTGTAGTTGTTCGTGTTGGAATTCACCGTCGTTTTCCAGGGACTGACGCCGCTGGTGACGGTGATATTTACGACGCTGGGGCCGTCGCCAAAGGTCACGGTGTCGCCCGCAAAGAAGTTATCCGCCGCGGGTGTGGTATCGACCCAGTTCGCGTTGACGTTATTATCCCACACGGTCGTCACCGCGCCCGTGCCGGTCCAGGTCAGCGCCTTGGTGCCGGTCACATTCACGGTGATGCTGCTGCCGGTGTCGGTGACGGCGGGCGCGTTGCGGTAGGAACCGGAGTTGAGGAGGCCAAACGAACCTGGGCCGGATTTCGTGGTGTAATTGATCGCCGTCCAAGGACCAGCGCCGGTCGGTGCCTCGGAGAAGCCGAGGATGGCGCTCGCGGCGTTGACGGCAAGAGCGCCTGCGGTGAGTGCGCCCGCGGTGTTGGGATTGAAGACCACATCCGCGCGGACCGAAGTGCCGAGTGCCAGCGTGCCCACGCTCGGCTCGCCGCCGAGCGTGGTGGCATCGGCGAGCGTGATGCTCGCCGCCGCGAGATCGCTGGGCACAAACAATTGACCCGCGGTGATGTTCACCGCGCCGGTGTAGCCTGCGCCGGAACCGGTGAGACTCGTGGTGCCGTTGCCGAGTTTCGTTAGATTCGTGCTGCCGGAAATGCTGGCGGAGATGACCTGCTGCGCGGCGGCTGTCACGTTCACGGTGCCGCCACCCGCGAGGGCCAGCGTACCGGTGCCGCGCACATCGCGCAGCAGGCTCAAGCCATTGCCGGTGTTGACGGCCGCGTTGGTATCCAGAGTCGTCGTGGTGCTCGCGACGGTGTCGATGGTCGCGTCGAGCGGGATGACGATGTTTGCACCGGTGCCGGTGCCGGTGCCGCCATTATCCACCCGCACGGTGCCGCCGCCGAAGGTCACGAGGCTGGTGGTATTACGCTGGACCAGACCCCAGGTGCTGCGCAGGGCGAGGACACTGCCCGCACCGCTGATGCTATACTTGTCGATACCATCCATGTTCGCTCCGCCCCCGGTGTCGGTGCGGTTGTCGAGCACGATCCAGTTCGTCGTCACCGTGCCGCCGGTATGGTTGAAAACGCCGGTGCCATCGATGCCAAGGTAAATGCCTCCCCCGACGATGGTCTGAGTAACAAGGGCGTTGATGTTGTTGTCCCCCGTGGCGTTGGCCCCGCCGCCAGTGGGGGTCGAAGGTGTCAGATTCGGGGAGGCCCCGGTGAGGGTCAGCGTGCCGCCGCTCATGTTATAGGTCGAGGTCTCCGTGCTGAAGTGGCCGGCGCGCAACTGGCTGATGATGCTAACCGTCGAGCCAGGCGCCTGATTGACCGTCCCCCCGCCACTGGCAAACTCCCCCGCGGTGACATAGTCCGCATTGAGAGTCGCGCCGCTATTGATGTTCAGGACGGAACCAGTGGCCGCGGCCGCGACCGCGGTATTTAGGGTGCCGACATTGAGAACTGCGCCCGAGTTCAGATTAGTCGTCCCGAGGAAGACACTCCCGTTCAGGAATCTGCCCGTCGTCACGATCGAATCAATGTTCATGACCGCACCGGCACGGGCCACGGCGACGCGAATGTTGCCCCCGGTCGTCGTCGTCGCCGCGCCAAGGGTGATGGCATTGCCATTGGTGTTGAAGCCCGTGCCCAGCGTGTCGATGTCGATGAAGGTGCGGGTAATGCTATTGGCGATCGTGCCCGCACCGACGGCACCCGTGATGGTCTGGCC
>JANPHJ010000193.1:0-8448 GCA_031424395.1 Chthoniobacter sp. | reverse complement strand
CGGCCCACTGGAGGCCGCCTACGACTACGACGCCATCCGCCCGGTGCTCACGCGGCAGGCCATCGAGAGCCGCCCGCATACCATGTGGCGCTACCGCGAGCTGCTGCCCATCGACGGCGAGCCGACGGTCGGCACGCAGGTCGGTTTCACCCCTTTGGTAAAAGCCGACCGGCTGGCGAAAGCGCTTGGTATCCGCGAACTCTACGTCAAAAACGACACGGTCAATTACCCGACGCTGTCGTTTAAGGATCGCGTCGTCTCCGTGGCGCTGAGCCGGGCGCGGGAGCTGGGTTTCAAAGTCGTGGCCTGCGCCTCGACGGGCAATCTCGCAAACTCCGTGGCCGCCAACGCGGCGAGCGCGGGGCTGAAAAGCTACGTGCTCATCCCCGCCGATCTAGAGCAGGGCAAAGTGCTCGGCTCGCTCGTCTATGGCACGAATGTCGTCGCCATCCACGGCGCTTACGATCAGGTGAACCGGCTGTGCTCGGAGATCGCGGGCAAGTACGGCTGGGGCTTTGTGAACGTGAACCTGCGCCCGTATTACGCCGAGGGCTCGAAGTCGATGGGCTACGAGATTTGCGAGCAGCTCGGCTGGCGCATCCCGCAGCACACCGTCACGCCGATGGCCTCCGGCTCGCTGCTGACGAAAATCCATAAGGCGTACGGCGAGTTCGCCAAACTCGGCCTCGTCGAAGACACCGCTTTCAAAATCTACGGCGCGCAGGCCACCGGCTGCGCCCCGATCGCCCACGCCATGAAGCGCGGCACCGACATCGTGAAGCCGGTGCCGAAGCCCGAGACCATCGTGAAGTCGCTGGCCATCGGCACGCCCGCCGACGGCTACTACGCCATCCACGCCATGAAGCAGACCGGCGGCACCGCCGAGGATTGCACCGATGACGAAGTCGTGGAAGGCATCCGCCAGCTCGCCGAGTGCGAGGGCATCTTTGCCGAAACCGCCGGCGGCGTGACCGTGGCCTGCACGCGCAAGCTCATCGAGGCGGGAAAAATCCCGCGCGACGGCAGCGCCGTGCTCTGCATCACCGGCCACGGGCTGAAGACGCAGGAAGCCATCATCGGCAAATGCGGCGAGCCCCGCCTCATCAAGCCCAGCCTCCGCGAATTTGAGGAGCACGTTTACGCCAAAGACAACGCGGCCATCGCCTAAAGCGCACCCGCCTTTCAAAATCCTAACTCCTAAATCCTAACTCCTAAATCCCCACATGCCCTCCGTCCTCATCCCCACCCCGCTCCGCAAACTCACCAACGACCTCGAAGAAGTCAGCGCCGCCGGGGGTAACATCGGCGAACTGCTCGACAACCTCGACAAAGCCTTCCCCGGCCTCAAAGACCGCGTCTGCGACGAAGCGGGAGCCATCCGCCGTTTCGTCAATATCTACGTCAACGGCGAGGACGTGCGCTTTCTCGACGAGCAAGCCACGGTCGTGAACGAGAACGACGAGATCAGCATCGTCCCCGCCATCGCGGGCGGTTAGCCCACACCATTTCCGGCCATGAACGAAAAACAACGCCTCTGGCTCATGTTTCCCACCAAGCTGGTTACCCGTCCGGTGTTATGGGAGCTGGGCAAGACCTTTGCCGTCGTCACTAACATCCGCCAATGCAGCGTGACTGATGAGATCGGCATCGTTTCGCTTTCGCTCGAAGGCGAGCGTGAGGAGATCAAGAAAGCCATCGTCTGGCTCGAAGACCTCGGCATCAAAGTTGAGCCGGTGGAGATGAATACGATTGAGGGTTGAGGGGGCTCAGCTCGTGCGCCTAACTGTCTGCGCATGACTCCTCCCACGACCATCGGCGACTACCTCATCCAGCAGCTCGGGGCGCACGGCGTGGGGCATGTGTTTGGCATCCCAGGCGATTACGTCCTCGGCTTTTACGAGCAGCTCCAGCACAGCGTGCTGCAGACCATCACGACGTGCGATGAGCAGGGCGCGGGCTTTGCCGCGGATGCCTATGCGCGGGTGCGCGGGCTGGGCGCGGTGTGTGTCACGTATTGCGTGGGCGGGTTGAAAGTGGTGAACCCGATCGCGGGCGCGTTTGCGGAGAAATCGCCGGTCGTCGTCATCAGCGGCGCGCCGGGGATGGGCGAGCGCGAGCGCAATCCCCTGCTCCATCACAAGGTGCGCGAGTTCAACACGCAGCTACGCGTCTTCGAGCAGATCACCGTCGCGAGCGCGGCGCTGGAGGATGCCGACACCGCTTTCGCCGAGATCGACCGCGTGCTTCACGCCGCGCTGCGCTACAAGCGCCCGGTCTATCTTGAGCTGCCGCGCGACATGATCGGCCGCCTTGGCCGCTCCGATCATCGCACGACCGAGGTGCATGAAAACAGCGACGAGCCCGTCCTGCGCGAGGCGCTCGCGGAGGCGGTGGCGATGATCAATTCCGCCCGGCAACCCGTCGTGCTCGCGGACGTGGAGGTGCATCGCTTCGGCATGCAGGACGATCTCCTGCGGCTCATCGAAACCGCGAACATTCCCTTTGCCGCCACCATCCTCGGCAAGTCGGTGATCAGCGAGCAGCACCCGCTTTACCTCGGCGTGTACGAAGGCGCGATGGGCCGTGACGAGGTGCGCGCCTACCTCGAGTCGAGCGATTGCGTGATCCTGCTCGGCGCGTTTATGACCGACATCAACCTCGGCATCTACACCGCCAAGCTCGACCTCGGCTCGGCCATTTACGCCACCAGCGAAAAGCTTGCGATCCGCTACCACACGTTTGAAAACGTGCGCTTCAAGGACTTCGTGCGCGGGCTGCTCGCGGAGGATTTGCGCCGGCATGAATCGCATGAAATTCCCACGCCGCCGCCGCCGCGTGAATTCGTCCCCGCGGTGCCCGACGCGCCCGTCACCATCGCCCGCCTCTTCGAGCGGGTGAATGAATTCCTCGGCGACCACAGCATCGTCATCGCTGATGTCGGCAACGCGCTTTTCGGCGCGAGCGACCTTTTCATCCGCAACCGCACCGAATTCCTCGGCCCCGCCTACTACGCCTCGATGGGCTTCGCCGTGCCCGCCGCGCTCGGCGCGCAAATGGCGCGGCCCGACCTGCGCCCGCTCGTCCTCGTGGGCGACGGCGCTTTTCAAATGACCGGCGTCGAGCTGAGCACCATCGCCCGCTACGGGCTGAACCCCGTGATCATCGTGCTGAACAACGCCGGCTACGGCACCGAGCGCCACATGCACGACGGCCCGTTCAACGACGTGCTCGCCTGGCAGTATCACCAGCTCCCCGCGCTGCTCGGCCTCGGACGCGCTTTTTTGGTCGAGACCGAAAAGCAGCTCGACGAAGCCCTCGACGCCGCGGCCAGGCACACCGCCACCTACTGCCTCCTCGACGTGCGCCTCGACCCCCTGGACAAAAGCGCCGCCCTCGGCCGCCTCGCCGAGCGCATGGCCAAAAACATCTGACGCCGCATGCACCCGATCGTCCGCCGCTTCGCCGCCTTAGATGCCCATCATCACTTTTTCTTCGCCCTGCTCATGGGCGGCGTCGCATTCACGGTCGCAAGCGGATTCGCCGGCATATCGGTGCGCATCGTGGCCGCGTGGGATGCCTTCGCCGTCACCGCCACCGCGCTCGCCTGGACGCGCATCCTTTACACCAATGCCCGCACCGCCGAGCACACCGCCAAACTGGATGACTCGAGCCGCCTCGTGCTTTTTCTGGTCGTCATCGGCGCCGCGTTGGCCAGCCTTTTTGCCGTCGGCGCACTGCTCATCGCGGCCAAGGATCTGAGCGGCAGCAGCGCGGCGGGTCACGTCATCCTCGCAGCCGGCACCGTGGTCTGCTCGTGGCTGCTGGTGCACACGTTTTTCACACTGCGCTACGCGCATCTTTTCTACCGCCACACCCGCGGCCGGCCAGCCGACACGCCCGGCGCCGGGCTCGATTTTCCGGATGAGAAACACCCCGACTTTCTCGACTTTGCCTACTTCTCCTTCGTCGTCGGCATGACCTGCCAGGTGTCCGACGTGCCAATCACCGCCCGCGCCATCCGCCGCACCGCGCTGCTCCACGGTCTGCTCGCCTTCGTCTTCAATACTGTCATCCTCGCCCTCTGCCTGAACCTCGCCTCCAGCCTGCTGTGAACCGGCCGCTTGCCGCGCGTTAATTTTTAAAACGCAGCGACGCGGTGGCGCCCCGGCGTCGAAATGATTTTGCCTCCTTCGTCTCTGCGTCTCTGGGTAAAAAATGAGATGCCAAAAAAGGGCGGCGCCCGGAATGAGCGCCGCCCTGGGAGTGATTGCGCGCAGCGCGGGAAACTTACTCCCCGCCCTTGTCTTCCTTTTTCTTCGCCGCGGATTTCTTGGCCGCCGGCTTTTTCGCCGGCTTGTCCGCCGCGGGTTCAGGGGCTTCGGCCTTGGCGGGCTTGGCGGTTTTCTTCGCGGGCTTGGGGTCGGGGACCGGAGTCTCGACGACGACCGGCGCGTCCACCCACTCGATGAAGCACATCTCGGAGGCGTCGCTCGGACGCTGGCCGAGCTTGATGATGCGGGTATAGCCGCCTTTGCGCTCGGCGGCGCGCGGGGCCACGTCGTCGAACAGGATTTTCACGATGTTCGCCTGGCGCAGCACGGCGAGCGCGGTGCGGCGGGCGTGCAGCGTTTTCTTTTTGCCGAGGGTGACCATCTTCTCCGCGAGCGGCTTCACGGCCTTGGCTTTGGCGAGGGTGGTCTTGATGCGGGAGTGCTCGATCAGGCTGCAGGCCAGGTTCGAGAGCAGCGATTTGCGATGCCCTTCCTTCAGGCCCAGTTTGACCGTCTTTTTTTGGTGACGCATGGGGTGTGGCTAAGTTCTTGGTAGTAGTTATTGCGGGACGGCTTCCGCGCCTTGCGGATCGACGAGGCCGGGCTCGAATTTCATGCCGAGCGAGAGGCTGAGCTGGACCAGCTTGTCCTTGATCTCGTTGAGCGACTTCTTGCCAAAGTTGCGGTACTTCAGCATCTCCGCCTCGGTCTTCTGCGCGAGCTGGCCCACGGTGGTGATGTTGGCGTTGTTCAGGCAGTTGGCCGCGCGCACCGAGAGTTCGATCTCGTTCACGCTCATGTTGAGCAGCTTCTTCATCTTCTGGTTTTCCTGGCTCTGCGCCGGCGCGGTTTCGTCAAAGGCCACGGCGTTTTCGTCATACGCGTAAAAGGGCTCGAAATGCTTTTTCAAAATCGACGAAGACTGCACCAGCGCGTCTTCCGGCGTGATGCGCCCGTCGGTCCAGATCTCGATCTCCAGCTTGTCGTAGTCCGTGCGCTGGCCCACGCGGGTGTTGCCCACCGCATACTTCACCCGGGTCACGGGCGAAAAGATCGAGTCGATCGCGATTACGCCGATGGGTTGGTCAGCGTGCTTGTTTTCGTCGCCCCGGGCAAAGCCGCGGCCGATCTTCACCTCGAGCTCGGCCTCAAAGCGGTGCTTCTTGTCCAGCGTGCAGATGACCAGCTCCTTGTTCAGCACCTCGCACTGCGCGGAGTCCTCGATGTCCCCGGCAGTCACGGTGCCTTCCTTGTTCACATTGATGCGCAGGTTGCGCACATCGTGATCGTGGGCCTTGAACTTCACCTTCTTCAAGTTGAGCACGATGTCCGTCACGTCTTCCACGACATGCGGCAGGGTTTGAAACTCATGGCTGGCACCTTCGATTTTCACCGAGGTGATGGCGGCGCCCTCCAGCGAGGAGAGCAGCACGCGGCGGAGCGAATTTCCGACCGTGTGGCCGTAGCCGGCCTCAAAGGGCTCGGCGGTGAACTTCGCGTATTTTTCTGTGGCCGTGTCCTCGTCTTTGACGAGGGACTTGGGCATTTCGAAACGACCTAGACGAACAGGCATGGTGGCAGATTTCTTTCTATGAAACACCGGGTTACCCCTGACGCGACAGCCGCCCGGCATGAGACCGGGCGACCCAGGGACCAACGGTGCGTTTTACTTATTGCAGTTACGCGTGTGGGGCGGGGAAGAGAGAGGATGCACCCCGCTTTGTAAACAGGAAATTTTGGGCCTTAGCGCCGACGCGAAGCCGATACTGCGGCCTTGCAGCAGCGGGCGCAGACGCTGGCAGCCGTGGAGGCCGCCTGCGTCGCTGCCCCTTTGTCCTCCGCCAGCCGCCCGCGGTTGGGAGCGTCCTCCGGCCGAAATTTTTTTGCCGCGCCGTTCAGGCGGCGGACGCCAGCGCCGGTTCCGCCGCGGCTTCCGGAGCGAGCGCGGCGCGGACGGCAGCGTTGAGCTGCGTGAAGGAAAACGGCTTTTGCAGAAAGGGAACCCGGGGCGTACCGGCGAGGCTGGCCGGGTTGGCGGTCATAAAGAGCACGCGGGTCTGCGGGCACTCCTGGGCGAACCATCCCGCCAGCTTGTCGCCGCGCAGCTTGGGCATTTCCACATCGGTCACGAGCAGGTCGATCTTGCCCCCTTCGGCCCGCACGATGCGCTGCACCTCGGACGGGTCGCTGGCCATCAGGACACGGAAGCCGAAGGTCGAAAGATGCCGGGCCACCAGCTCGCAGATCATCGGGAAATCATCGACCACGAGCACGGTCTTGCCGGGGCGCGCGGCGGGCGTCGCGCCGTTTTCCGCACCGTCCCGGCGGCGCAGCCCGGCGTGTTTCTCCGCAGGCTGCGCCGCTCTTGTGAGCACACCGTCGGTCGCCAAATGGGCCTGCCAGCGGGTGACTTCCGCCAGATGCTCGCGCTCGGCGCGCAGGAGTTCGGGGCTCGGCTCAGCGGCGGACTGCGTAAAGAACTCCAGCCCCTTGCGCGCGGAGATGGGATACAGCCGGGCGCGAATCTCCGCCACGCAACTGCCGTCGGCCTGATGGAAAAGCGCCAGCAAGGCCGGGTTCGTGCCATCGAGCAGCCAGGCCCAGAGCTCGAGCCATTCCTCCACTTCGGGGGAAAGGGCGCGCGCCCCGGAGACTGAGAGGATCACGAGGTCAGCGACCTTGGCGGCGGAGGTCGAAGCGTTGCGCACGTCGGTAAGGCCCAGCACGTCGAAACTCCACAGGTTGACCACGTCCACGCAATTGTCGCCCAGCGTGTGCAAGAGCCGGTCGGAAAGGTCCTTGGCCCGCCGCCCCGCAGCGTAATCCTCATAGAGGATGACGATGCGAAAATCGGGGACTCCATCAAAGGCCAGAGTTGGCGGGGGGGCGAGCCGTGGGGTGGACATACGCTGAACTTGGCGGCGCCCCGCGTTTCGGCAATCGGGCCGCTTGCGCGTCGTGCGTACCCGTCCGGCCTGAGGCGGCCTCAGGAAATTCCTGAATCGCCTATGCCGGCCCGTCTGGGCACGCACCGGCCCAGCGCGCGGCGTAGGCGATGAGTTCCGGCACGGTGGCGAGGCCCAGCCGGGCCTTGATGCGGACGCGGTGCGTCTCCACGGTCTTGGCGCTGATGTGGAGCAGGCTGCCGATTTTTTCCGTGGAAAGGCCCTGGCCGATGAGCTGAAAGACTTCAAACTCGCGGTCGGTGAGCAGGCTGACCGGCGTCGTCTTGCCCGCCTCGGGCCGGCCGGAAAAGGCGGCGACGATGCGCGCCGACGTTTTCTCGTTCACGTAAAGATCGCCGCGCAGCACCTGACGGATGGCCTGCAGGAGTTTTTCGCGCGCCTCCTCCTTGGTGATGTAGCCGCGGGCGCCGGCCCGCAGCGCGCGCTCGGCATAGAGCGACTCGTCGTGCATCGAGCTGACCAGCACGGGCAGCCTCGGGTGCAGGGCCGTGAGATCCTTGATGAGTTCCAAGCCGTTCTTGTCGGGCAGGGTGATGTCGGTGAGCACCAGGCCGGGCTGGCACCCGGCGATGGCGGAGAGCGCTTCCGCCACGTTGCGCGCCTGGCCGCACACCACGAGATCTGGTTCCTGATTGATCAAATGGGCCAGCCCTTCGCGCATCATCGGATGGTCATCGACGATCAGGATGCGTGTTTTTTTCGCAGCCTTTTGCCCAACGGCTTCGACAGCTTTGTTGGCGGCACTTTTTGGCTTTGGTCTCATACAGGCTCCCAGCTCAGGCAGCAGCCTGGTACTACTTTAGTTGCGCCGCCAGAACAAACCTTGGCCGGGTCGGAGGCGGCGTTATTTGGCGTGCCATCGCGCGGCAGAAAAGCCAGCCTGCCCGCCGCATGCCGAAGACCGCCCCCAGCTCCACACCGCGCCCCGCGGGCCGTCGATCGCGCGCCGCCAGCAGTAAAGCGCCCGCCGCCCGCGCCGCGCATTTTCCCATCGCCGGCATTGGCGCTTCGGCGGGCGGCTTCGAGGCGCTGATGGTGCTGATGCGGCAGCTTCCAGCACACAGCGGGCTGGCCTTCGTGGTGGTGCTGCATCTGGATCCGAAGCACGAGAGCCGGCTCACGGAGCTGGTGGCCAAGGCGGCGAAAATGCCGGTCGAGGAAATCCGCAACGGCGTCCGCGTGCAGCCCGACCGCGTCTATGTGCTGCCCTC
>JANPHJ010000192.1:0-24318 GCA_031424395.1 Chthoniobacter sp. | reverse complement strand
GATCTGGACCGGAACGGCACGCTGGACATGATCGAGGTGAACCTCGAGGAGCCGAACTGCATTTATCGCAACGACTCGGAAAAAGGGCACGCCGTCCTGCTCAAGCTCGAGGGGACGAAATCGAACATCAACGGCCTCGGGGCGACGGTCATCATCAGGACTGCCGCGGGCCCGCAGATGCGGCAGTTGCAGCCGCAGACGGGCTACATGTCCTGCAATGAGGCGCTGGTGCATTTCGGCCTCGGGGAGGACGCGAAGATCGCGGAACTCACGGTGCGCTGGCCGGGCGGCGGCGAGCAGAAATTCACGAATCTCGCGGCGGACATGTTCTACACGATCACGCAGCCTGCGACAGGCGGGGAGCCGGTGAAGGCGCTGGCGAAGGCGGCGACGATGTTTGCAAAGACCGACACGCTCAAGGACGTGAAGGTGAAGGACGAGGGGTGGGCGGGGGATTTCGTGAAGCAGGTGCTCCTGCCGCACGCGCTCTCGCAGCTCGGGCCGTGTCTGGCGTGGGGCGATGTGAATGGCGACGGTCTGGACGACTTTTACTTCGGCGGCTCGAAAGGCGAACTCGGCCAGCTCCGCATCAACAACGGGCAGGGAAAATTCGTGGCCAAATGGGTGGAGGATTTCCGCAAGGACAAGGACTGCGAGGACATGGGAGCGGTCTTTTTCGACGCGAACGGCGACGGGGCGCTCGATCTCATTGTGGTCAGCGGGAGCAATGAATTCGAGAAGGGCGCGAAGGAATTGCGCGACCGGCTGTATCTCAACGATGGCAAAGGAAATTTCGCCGCGGCGCCGGCGGGCGCGCTGCCGGAGGCGCATGAGTTTGCCAGCGCGGTCTGCGCGGTGGACTACGACCGGGATGGGCGGGTCGACCTGTTCATCGGCAGCCGCTGCGTGCCGGGTGACTGGCCGCATGCGGGACGGAGCCGGCTGCTGCACAATGAGACGAAGGGCGGCGAGGTGAAATTCACCGACGTCACGGACAGCGTGTCGCGGCTGGGCAACGCGGGGCTGGTGACTGCGGCGGTGTGGTCGGATGTGGACGGTGATGGCTGGGCCGACTTGCTGGTAGCGACCGAGTACGGGCCGGTGAAGTATTTCCACAACACCCAGGGCAAGCTCGCGGACAAGACGGCCGACGCCGGGCTGGGGGAGGCGAAGGGCTGGTGGAACAGCATCACCACGGGGGACGTGAACCATGACGGGCAGCCCGACCTCATCGTAGGCAACGTGGGCCTGAACACGAAATATAAGCAGCCGGCGGCGGATCATCCGCAGCTGATGTATTACGCGGATTTCGACGGCACAGGGAAATGGAACATGGTCGAGGTCAAGCGCGAGGGGGAGAACCTGCTGCCCGAGCGCGGGAAGAGCTGCACGGGGACGGCCATGCCTTTCGTGAAGTCGAAGTTCCCGACTTTCAAAGCCTTCGCCCTGGCCAGCCTATCGGATGTCTATACCGATGAGAAGCTGAAGGCGGCCGAGCGTTACGAGACGAGCGAGTTCCAGAGCGGCGTCTTTCTGAATGACCACGGGAAGTTTACCTTCAAGCCGTTCGACCGTCTCGCGCAGCTTGCGCCGGCCTACGGCATCGTGCCGTGCGACTTCAATGGTGACGGGCACCTGGACCTTTTCCTGGCGCAAAACTCCTCCGCTCCGCAGGTCGAAAACCCGCGCTATGACGGCGGCCTCGGCCAGCTTCTGCTGGGCGATGGCAAGGGCGGGTTTTCACCGGTGACGGTGCGGGACAGCGGCGTGGCCATCGTCGGCGACATGAAGTCCGCGTCGGTGATGGACGGCGGCGACGGCCGGCCCGGCTTGGCGGTGACGCTGAACAACGGCGCGACCGCCAGCTTTGAAAACAAGTCCGCCGGCCACTGGCTCCGCGTGGCCCTGCCCGGCGCGCGCGCTGCCGGGGCGCGCGTGGCCCTGCGCCGCGCGGGGCTGCCGGATCAGGTTGTGGAACTGCACGCCGGCGGCGGCTATCTCGCGCAGGATGGGGCGACGGCGTGGTTCGGGCTCGGCGACTCCGGCGTCCGCGGGAAAGTGAGCATCACCTGGCCCGATGGGACGGCTACGGAGCTGCCCTTCGACGGAAAAACCCCGCTGCTCAAGGCGGCCCCCGCAGCCCGCTCTGCGACCCGATGATCCGCCCCTGGCTCGCCCTGCTCGCCGGTTGCTGGGCGCTTTTTACCCAAGCGTTCAGCTTTGCCGCCGAAACGCCCCTGTCCCCGGCGCTGCAAAAGGCCCAGACCGCGCTGGACAAAGGCGACGCCGAGGGTGCCATCAAACTGCTCCGCATTGAGGCGGACAAAGGCAACGCCATCGCCGCCAATGCGCTCGGGGAAATCCACATCGCGGGGCGCGGCGTGAAGGCCGCTCCGGCGGAGGCGGTGAAGTGGTTTCAGAAAGCCGCCGATGCGGGCAACAACGCGGGGCAGCTCAACCTGGCGCGGATGCTCTTTATCGGCACCGACGGCGTGGCTAAAGACGAGGAAAAGGCGCGTTTTCTCCTCCGCACTTCCGCCGAGGCCGGCTACGCGCCCGCGCAGACTCAGCTCGGCAGCGCAGTGGAGAGCCTCGCCGCTCGCAGCGAGGACAAGGCGCAGATCGCCGAGGCCCGCGACTGGTATGAAAAGGCCGCCGCGCAGAATCAGCCCGATGGGCTTCTCGCACTTGCGCGCTTTTACGACATGGGCCTCGGCGGTCTGGTGGCCAGCCCATTGAAGGCGTTCGACCTCTGCTTTCGCGCCACCAAAGCCGGCTCGGTGGTGGCCATGAACGAAATGGGCGTCCGCTACCAGAAAGGCATGGGGATTCGGCAGGACAATGTTGCCGCCATCGGATGGTTCACCCTCGCCGCACAGCACGGCCTGCCCGCGGCGCTGGTCAATCTTGGCAACTGCTACGAAACCGCCAACGGCGTGCGCCAGGATTTCGACCAGGCCGGGCGCAACTATAGCGCTGGAGCCCGGCAGAACTTCGGCCCGGCCGAGTTTCTCCTCGGCCAGATGATCGAGCAGGGCAAAGGCACCGCCGTCAATCTGGCTCACGCCTACGTGCTCTACACTCGCGCTGGCGCGCAGAAAAACGAGGAGGCGGCGAAACGTGCCGAAGCGATAAAAGTCAAACTCAGCCCCGCCCAACTCGAGGAAGCCGCCAAGCTCCTCCGTAGTGGCACGGTGCCTTGACTCGGAGGGCGGCTCGCGTTGGCAATAAAATACGCCAATTTCAAATTATTTTATTTGCCATTCGTCAAAACCGTCCCATACTCAGCGTTTAGTTTACCCGTTCACCACCCACCGTCCCCCGTCGCTTTCACCCCAACGCCCCTCGATTTATGAAACTCAAAGCCAAAGTCATCATCCCAATCCTCGCGGTATCGATGAGTCAAATCGCCCGCGCCGCCACCTTCAGTTCGATTCTTAGTGGCAACTGGAGCGACCCGCTCTCGTGGGATGACGGCACCCTCGTCCCCGACACCTATGCGAGCGACAGCGCGACCATCAACGCGGGTCATGTGATTGATTATAATGATATCGGTGGCGGGGTCGGCTCAATGAGCACCCCTGCGGGTTTGGTAGGGCCTGGGGGTTTTGCCATTGTAGGGGGCAACTCAGTAACCATTGACGGGGGCACGTTGAACCAAACGGCCTTGGCTCAGGAGATGCGCATTGGCGAGGGCTCTAGTGGCGCTGGCGTCGGGATATTGACGATTCAGACGGGCGGAACGCTCAATACCGGCGCTTCGATTGGACTGGGAGTGGGCACCAGAATCAGCGGGCTCCAAGCGGGCGATGGATTGCTGGATATTAAAAGCGGCTCGTTGATCCTGGGCACGGGCGCTGCGGCGGGAGGCCTCGGCATCGGAATCCAAGGCAGTAATGGCGTAATGCTGGTCGGCGATGGAATCGGCGGGGCGGGCAATGCGGTCGTTGACCTCGCGACGAACGACATTCAGATGGGCATCGGCGTCCCGTTTGGCGCTGGCTCTGCCGGGACGGGCGCGGTCACGGTGAATTCAGACGGCGCGATTAATTTCCTAACCAAGAATATCACGGTCGGGTCCGGGGGCGGGACCGGGACGCTGACGCTGCTTGCGGGCGGCACGCTGGCCGGAACATCAGGCACGCTGATCATCGGCGACGGCGCGCTGAGCTCGGGAACGCTGGTCAATGCTGGAGCCATTGGCACCGGTTTGAGCACCGGGGAGATTCGTATTGGGGGCAACGGCGGCACTGGCACGCTTACCATGACTGCTGGCTCGTTGAATACGTCCGGGGATTTGAATATCGGACGCAATGCAGGCACCGTCGCTGCGGCTACGATTAGCGGCGGCACCGTGGCTGTCGGTAGAGTCGTAGTGGGTCGTGACGGAGCTACGGGATCGACGTTAGCTTTGAGCGGAGGCACTATTACCACTGTAAACGAGACGCAGGTCGGCGAAGGCACGGGCAGCACCGGCACGCTGACGGTTTCGGGTACGGGCGCATTGACCAGCAACGGAGAGTTGCAAGTCGGCAACGACGCCGGCAATGGCACCATGAACATGTCTGGCGGCAGTGTCACCGTGAACTCATGGATTGCGATTGGGAGGAATGGCGGTACCGGAGTTCTCAACCTTAGCGGCGGAACGATCACCAAGGGTGCTGGCCAGTCCTTTGACATTGGTGTCTTCGGCGGCAATGGGAACCCCGTTGGCACTGGTACGCTTAACCAGACTGGTGGGGCTATCGTCAATACGGCCTCAGATTTCAGCGTTGGGCGGGATGCGAGCGGCGTGGGCACTTGGAATATGTCCGGCGGCACCGCGCAGTTTGCCCCCGGTGTTTACGCACCAGGCACTTCATCGGGCGGTGGGGTCAACGTGCGCGCAGGTAACCAAGGCAACGGCACGATTAATTTTACCGGTGGCACAGTTGGTGGCATAAAAAATCTCGAAGCGGCCTCAAACGCCGGCGCGACGGGTGTAATCAATATTAACTACGCGAATGGTACCGATACGCTGGCGGCGGATCAGATTTACCTTGGCTACCAAACCGGAGCCGTGGGTACGATCAACGTCAATAAGGGCACGCTGGCTCTCAATGCTTGGAGCGAAATTGGCCGTAACGGCGGCACCGGTTCGATCAATGTTACCGGAGTAGACTCGCACTTTGTTGCCGGAGGCGGGGATATGCAGGTTGGCTACAATGGCGGCAATGGAACAGTGAACGTCGTCGGTGGAGGTACATTCAGTAAGAATGGCTGGATCAACGTCGCCCGTGGCGGCGGCTCCGTTGGAGCAGTCACGGTTGATGGTGTAGGCTCTATTATTACTCAAACCTCAGGGCAGGTGAATATTGGTGAGGACGGCACGGGGACGCTCGACGTCAAAAACAGCGGCACATTTACTGATACGGGTGATGAATTTTCGATTGGCCGTAATGCCGGCAGTACCGGCACCGTGAATGTTCTCAGTGGGGGAACGCTAAACACCAACGGCACAACCTTTATCGGCCGAAACGGCACCGGTTCCCTGAACGTCAATGGCGGCACAGTGAATATGACCAACGGCTGGACGCGCGTCGGTGAAGCGGGGGGCGGAGCCAACGGCTTCCTGAATCTGACCGCTGGCACCATCAACAATTCCGATTGGATGGTCGTTGGCAATGAAGCCAACTCCCATGGCACAGCCAACATCACCGGTGGGGTGCTGAATGTAAACGCGGGCGGGGACTCGGGACGCCTTATCACGGGGCGTCTCGGCACGGCGGTAGTCAATCAGAGCGGTGGCGATGTCCATGTCGGCAACTGGTTCGCCATCGGCATCGATCCCGGCGGCAACGGTACCTACAACATGTCCGGCGGAAACCTCACTGTGCGAAGCAACATTGACGTCGCCAACCGCGGCACTGGCACGCTGAACATCACGAACGGCAATGCTGCCGGCACCACGATCATGCAAGAAGGAGGCACGGTCGTCATCAACGCCTTCAATGTCGGCGCCGATACGGGAGGCAACGGCACCTTGAACATCGCGCTGGCCAACGCCACCGATAAGATCATTAGCCGCGAACTCTACGCAGGCAACAACGGAGGGACAGTCGGGGTTATCAACATCAATAGTGGAACTTTGCAAACCAATGAATGGGTCGAAATTGGACGCAATGGAGGCACCGGCACAGTTAACGTCAACGGTATCAATGCCCGTTGGGAGCGGGGCACGTTGGCGGGAGGTCAGCAAAAGGATGTGCAGATCGGCTACAACGGCGGCACCGGAAATCTTAACGTCAGCAACGGCGGAACGGTGAACCAGAACTGGTGGTTCAATGTTGGCCGGGGGGCGGGTTCAGTCGGTCACATCACAGTCGATGGAGCGGGTTCTACGATCAACCAGACGGCCGGCCAGTTGAACATTGGCGAGGACGGTACGGGGACGCTCGATATCACCAATGGCGGAACGTTTATTTCTAATGACCAGTTGCATGTCGGTCGCAACGGCGGCAGCACCGGCACCATGACAGTTAATACTGGCGGGAGTTTCACCACCAGCGGTGAATCGTTTATTGGCTCAGACCACAGCACGGGCACAGTTAATCTCGGTGCCGGGACGATTACCATCAATCAATGGCTGAATGTTGGTCGCAACGGTGGGGGCCCTGGCGGCGGTGCGGGCAGCGGCACCATTAATCAAACTGGGGGCGTACTCGCTGTTCAGCGGGAAATCCGCCTTGGCATTAAGTTTGGTGGTGAAGCTACCGGCAACGGCATTTACAACCTCAGTGGCGGTTCGGCGTCGAGCGGCAATGAAACCATCATTGGCGGAGGTCCCGGGTCGATTGGCACGTTGAATCTCTCCGGCACTGGTTCATTGACCTCCGGCGGCGAGTGGCAGGTTGGCAATAACGGCGGCACCGGCGTGGCGAATATTACTGGCGGAACGCTGAATGCGCTGAGCTATGTCGCCATTGGCCGTAATACAAATGAAAACGGTGGTTTGAACGGCGGCAATGGTACTGTCAATCTGAGCGGTGGCACGATCAAGAAAGTCAATGGCAACGGCACTTTCGATATTGGCTCTTGGAATGGAGGAAATAACGCGACCGCCAACACGACCGGCACACTGAACCAAACCGGTGGCCTCGTTGACAACACGGTTTCCGATACCCATGTAGGGCGCGATCCTGGCGTGGTCGGCGCGTGGAACATGAATGGCGGCACGGCAACTCTTGCTACTCTGAACGTAGGTAACTCCGGTATTGGCACGATGGTGATTGACGGGATTGGAACCGACGTGACGATGTTGGGCGAGTCGCACATTGGCAACAATGGAGGATCAACCGGCACGCTTACCGTCAGGAACGGAGCGGGAGCGCACTTTAATGGCGGTTGGTCGGCTAAGATCGGCAACAATGGCGGCGCAACCGGCACCGTGAATCTCGAAAGCGGCGGTCAAATCACCGGCAATAGCTGGGTTGTCCTCGCCTCTGAAACCGGCTCCACAGGCACCCTTAACATGAGCGGAGCCACAAGTGCCCTAACGCTTGGCGGGGACGGACGTTTCATAGTTGGACGTGCCGGCACTGCGACAGTGAACCAGAGTGGTGGTTCAATAACCATCGCAGGTTGGAGTGCCATTGCCCTAGATGCCACGGGAACGGGTGTTTATAACCTCACTGGCGGCAGCCTTACCGGAACGACCGGTGACGACTTTATTATTGGTCGCGCTGGCAACGGTACCCTGAATATGTCCGCGGGTAACATCAGTATTCCTCAACGCATCTTGATCGGCAGCGATGGCGGATCGACGGGTACTGCTAACCTCACCGGCGGAATCGTTACGACGGGCTTTTTGGAAGCAGGAGGCGGCACGGCAGCGCTTACTCTAGCTGGCGGAACATTGAAAGCCAACCAGAATCAAGGCGACTTCATCCGCGGCTTTTCCAACAGTGGCGGCCATTCAGCCATCATGCTTGCCGGCTCTGGCGGAACTATTGATACAAACAATTTTACCGTCACCCTCACTGCCGGTAACGTGCTTTCAGGAACGGCCCTGACGAAAATCAACAATGGCACGCTAAACATCAATGCGACCCAGAGTTACAACACTCTGACCACCTCAGGTGGAGTAACGAATATCAATACCCCGCTTGGCACCGGAACCTCTACCCTTAACGCCAATGCCACGACCAACATCGCAGTCAGCCAGACTCTCGATGCACTGAATATCGGCGCGGGTGCGACAGTGACCTTTGGCGACGGATTGGCCTTTGCGCCCGAGCCGAATAAGTTCGGCGGCGGCAGCATAGGGGCAGTTCCGGAGCCCGGTTCGTTCGCTTTGCTTCTCGTCGGCACGCTCGGCCTTATGGTCCGTCGGCGGCGTCCGAATTAGGGAATTTCGTGGTTCCTGTTTGGAGTTCCAAACGGCCGGGGTTAAAGTTCAAGAAACGGCGACATCTAATGTCGCCGTTTCCTTGTATCCGCCTGTTTGTGAATTCAGCGCCTCATTGCTCCGAAGATGCCATGTGAGAAGGTGCGTAACTCCGCTGCGGATATATAATGGGCGCAACAGGAATCTCGTCGTCTCGTGACCGCATGCTTTCCAACTCCGATTAAAAGCGCAGGCTTGCGCAGTGGTGAGGGTGCGTACTTAGTAGCGGCCCATTTTTTATGAAAGTCTCACTCAATTGGCTCCGTGAACTCGTTGATCTGCCGCCCGATGTCGCGCAACTTACCGATCTTCTGACGCTCGCGGGCGTGGAGGTGGAGGACGTGGTCCGGCTGGGGGTGGCGATCCCCAATGTGGTCGTCGCGCAGATCCTGGAATCGATGCAGCATCCGAACGCGGACCGGCTGAGCGTTTGCCATGTAGATGACGGTTCGGGTGCGGCGCGGCAGATCGTGTGCGGGGCGAAGAACTATGTGGTGGGCGACAAGGTGCCGCTGGCTCTGCCCGGCGCGGTGCTGGGGCCGGATTTCAAAATCAAAGTGGGCAAACTACGTGGTGTGGAATCGCAAGGGATGCTGTGCAGCGCGGAAGAGTTGGGGTTGCCGAAAGGCGTGGACGGACTGCTGATTTTGCCAGCGGATGCGCGGGTCGGCGCGCCTTTGTCGGCGCTGTTTCCAGGCGACACGGTGCTCGATCTGGAGGTCACGCCGAACCGGCCGGATTTGCTCAGCCATGTGGGTATCGCTCGGGAAATCGGGGTGCTCACGGGGCGGGCATTACGGCTGCCGGAGGCGGCGAGGACGGGCGAGGGTTTTGCCGCCGGAGCCATCGACGTGGCGAGCGAGGCGTGCCGCTTTTACAGCGCGCTCGAGATTTCCAACGTGCAGGTGGGGCCGAGCCCGGAGTGGCTGCGGGCCAAGCTGGAGGCGGTCGGGCTGCGCGCGATCAACAACATCGTGGACGTCACGAATTTCGTGATGCTCGAGATGGGGCAGCCGCTGCACGCCTTTGATGCCGCAAAACTCGACGGCGACATCCGTGTGCGCATGGCACGTACGGGCGAGGAGTTCCTGGCGCTCGACGGGCGCACCTACAAGCTCGGCCCGCAGCATCTCGTCATCGCCGATGCGAGTCGCGCGCTGGCGCTCGGCGGGGTGATGGGCGGCGAGGGGAGCGGCGTCACGGCGGCGACGCGCAACATCATTTTGGAAAGCGCGCATTTTGCGCCAGCCACCATCCGCCGCACCTCGCGCCAGCTCGGTCTGGCGAGCGATTCGAGCTACCGCTTCGAGCGCGGTGTGGATCTCGCGGGCGTGCTGCGAGCGTCGCAGCGGGCGGCGGCGCTGATCGGGGAACTCGCCGGCGGCACGCGCGGGGAGCTGGGCATCGGCATGGCTGGGGATTCGCCCATCGGCTTCGACCCGGTGGCGACGATGCACGACAGCGCCGAACCCGTATTCACGCATACGGTTCCGCTCCGACCGGCGCGCGTTGCCGCGTTGCTCGGCGTGGAAATTCCGGCAGCGCGGATCAACGGGATTCTCACGGGCTTTGGCCTTGGGAAAACGGATGCGGGCTGGGAGATTCCCTCGTTCCGGCAAGATCTCACCCGCGAGGTCGATCTCGTTGAGGAAGTAGCGCGCGTCGTCGGGCTCGACGCGATTCCGGCGCGGGTGCAGGCGGAGTTTGCCGCCGCGAGCGCGACGGATCGCGCCTACGACCGTGCGATGGAGCTGCGCCGCGCGCTAGTGGCGCACGGCTTTGCGGAGGCGCGCACGCTCACGCTCGTCGGCGATCAGATGCCGGGGCCGGCGTTTACCCACACCGGCGTGGCGAACCTGCTGCGCGTGAAGAACCCGATGAACGACGAGCAGGTGATCCTGCGTCCCGGCCTGCTGCCCGGCCTGTTAAAGGCGCTCGGCGACAATGCGCGCGCCGGGGCAAAGACGATCCGGCTGTTTGAAATCGGCCGCACTTTCAATGTGCAGGCGCCGGAGGAATCCACGCACCTCGCGCTCGTGCTCAGCGGACCGACGGCTGAGCGGTCGTGGCGCGGCGGGGCGGGGAGCGAGTCGGATCTATTTCATCTCAAGGGGCTCGTCGCAGCCGTGCTCGGCGCGGGCACGGAGTTTGCGCCGGATGAAAACCCCACGCTGGCGTCGGCGCTCACGATCAAGGTGGACGGAAAAGATGCGGGCGTCGCGGGCCAGCTCTGGCCGAAGGATGCACGGGCGCTCGACGCCACGGCACCGGTGCTTTTCGCGGAGATCGACCTCGGAGCGCTGCCCGCGGCGACAGCAGCTGGGCGATACCGCGAGATACCGCGTTTCCCTGCCACCTCGCGCGACATCGCGTTGGTCGCGCCGCTCGCGCTGGCGCATGCGGAGATCGCGGCGGTCTTGCAGCGCGCGCAGGAGCCGCTGCTCGCGGGCGTCGAGCTGTTCGATGTCTTTACCGATCCAACCGGCGTGCGGGTGCCGGCCGACCGGAAGTCGCTCGCCTATTCCCTCACCTACCGCAGCGCCGAGCGCACCCTCACCGCCGACGAGGTGAACGCTGCGCACGCGAAGCTCAAGGACCGGCTCAAGACCGAGCTCGCCGTCAGCCTGCGCGAGTAAGGCGGCGCAGAAAATCTTCGCGCATCGGCGTTGACATCGGCGGCGGGCAAACGAACATCCGGACCTGCTCCCAGCGCAGTTTCTGCGCGGTTCTTTCCCACTTTTTTTGTGACCGGCGCAGCGGCGGGCCCAGCGGCCAGCAGTTTCGCCTTTCACGCTCAATTTGCCCTGCTGTGTTCGACCAAAGGTTGGAAATCCCGATCCGGTATTAACATCAACTCAGGAGGCCGGGGTGGGCGGTTTTAGATCATGCCTTTCTAGGAAGATCGAGGCCCGTCCCAGGTCGCCGCCCGTTAACCTTTGGGGGAACGCGGAACCCCAACCGGACGGCACATGCGGGGCAATCTTTTTTGGCGCTGCGGAAAGGCGACGGCTGATGTCGCTCCGCAGCGCCATTTTTTTTTGGATTTCATTTTTAGATTTGCGCGATTCCGCCTAGTAGTCCCGCCCACATGCGCGCGATTTTAGCTCTCGAAGACGGACGTTGGTTCACCGGCGAATCCTTTGGTGCGAAAGGCTCAGCGGTTGGCGAGGTATGTTTCAATACTTCGATGACGGGCTACCAGGAGGTGCTGACCGATCCGAGTTACCGCGGGCAGATTGTGGCGATGACTGCGCCGCAGATTGGCAACTACGGGGTGAACCCGCTCGATGATGAGAGTGCGGCGGTGCATGTGCGGGGGTACGTGATCGAGGAACTGAGCCCGGTGGCGAGCAACTGGCGGTCGCGGGGTTCGCTGGACGAGTATTTGAAAAAGTGGGGCGTGCCGGGCATCCAGGGCATCGATACGCGGGCCCTGACGAAGCATTTGCGGTCGCGCGGGGCGATGCAGGGCTGTCTGACGACGGAGGACATTTCGCCGGAGCAGGCGGTGGCGCGGGCCAAGGCGGCACCGCCGATGGCGGGCTCGGATTTTGTGAAAGAGGTCACACCCGCCGCGGCCTACGCGTGGGATCCGGAGGACACGGAGAGCCGCGCGTGGACGATTGTGAAAGGCGAGAGCGCGAGTACGCAGGTCACGGAAAGCGGCGAGGTTTTTGAAAAGCTGCCGCCGGTGAAACATCACATCGTCGCGTATGATTTTGGCATGAAGCGCAACATCCTGCGGCGGTTGCGGCAGGAGGGTTTCAAAGTGCAGGTGGTGCCGGCAACCATATCCGCCGCCGATGTGCTCGCGCTGAAACCGGACGGCGTGTTTCTGTCCAACGGTCCCGGCGATCCGGCGGCGCTGACCTACGTCCATGAAAGCATCCGCGGGCTGATGGGGCGGACGCCGATCTTTGGCATCTGCCTCGGGCACCAGATGCTCGGGTATGCGGTGGGCGGGAAGACGTTCAAGCTGAAGTTCGGGCATCGTGGCGGGAACCAGCCGGTGCAGGATTTGGCGACGGGGAAGGTCACGATTACCTCGCAGAATCACGGCTTCGCGGTGGATGCGGATTCGCTGCCGGCGGACGTGGAGGTTTCGCACATCAATCTTAACGACCACACGGTGGAGGGCCTGCGGCACAAGACGCTGCCGGTCTTCAGCGTGCAGTACCACCCGGAGGCCGCGCCTGGCCCGAACGACGCGAGTTATTTTTTCCCGCAGTTTGCCAAACTCATTGAAGCCGCCCGCTGAGCCCGCTACTTTCGCCCGCCATGCCCAAAATCATTGTCTCCCTCCCAGACGGTAGCGCCGTCACGCACGAACTCGTGGACGCCACGATCAGCGTTGGCCGCCTCGCCGACAACGCGTTGCAAATTGAGGACGCCTCGGTTTCCAGCCATCATGCGGAACTCACGCTCGGCGAGGGCGGTGACTACGTTGTGACCGACATCGGCTCGACGAATGGCACGCTGCTCAATGGCAAGGAAATGGCGGAGGGCGAGGGGAAGCGGTTGCAGGCGGGCGACAAGGTGACCTTTGGCAATGTCGAGACGAGCTACGAATCCGAGAATCCCGCGGAGGCGCGGGCAATGCCGGCGGCGAAGGAATTGGCCGCGGTGACGGCGGCCACGAGCGTGCGGCCAAAAGGTTTTGAAAACGCGTCGCCTTTTCAGACGAAGAAGAAAAAGAAGGATCCGATGGGCAAGGCGATTCTCGGGTTTGCGGTGCTGGCGATGGTCGCCTTCGTCGCAGCGGTGGCGATGATTTTTTCGCTGAAGTCGCCGCTGTAGGAATCGGGCGAATTTGCGATTGGGCGATTTCGCGATGGAGTTGCCAACGCTGCTTTGCCCGCGCTGGGACCCGGCGCGGTCGCCGGAGGAACGGCCCGCGGCGCCTTTGCGCGACACGGTTTCCGGCGCATCGCCGCAGCAGGGGACGGGCGTGCGGGCGGTGTGGGATGCGGAGGAATTGCGGGTGTTTTTTCACGCGGAGGACACGCTGGCCTGGGCGACGCTGACGGAGCGCGATGCGCCGCTGTATGAAGAGGAGGTGGTCGAGGTGTTTCTCGATCCAGCGGGGGATTTGGAGGGTTATTTCGAGATCGAGGTGAACCCGCTGAATACGGTGCTCGATCTCGTACTGCGGAGAAACCGGAGCGGGTATGCGAAGGATTTCGCGTGGCGCTGCGAGGGTCTGCGCACGGCGGTCACGAAGTCGGCGACGGCCTGGAGCGCGGAACTTGTGATCCCGTTCCGCAGCGTCACGGCTGCGCCGCCACAGGCCGGCGACTGCTGGCGGGTGAACTTCTGCCGCATCGACCGCCCGCCCGGCGGGCCGCGCGAACTCAGCGCGTGGTCGCCCACCGGGCGCGCGAGTTTCCACACGCCGGAGCGCTTCGGCATTTTGCAATTCACCGCATGAACGGCCGCCCGAACAAGCCCCGCAGCAGCCTGCGCTGGGCGCTGGCCCTGGCCTGGCTGGCCATGTGCGGGCTCATCATTGGCCTTGCCGATCGCGGTCAGTTGAAGCCGGTTTACCGCTTCATCGGCATCCATCCCGGCAGCGACAAGATCGGGCACTTTTTGCTCATCGGCGCTTCGGCCGGCCTGCTGAATCTCGCGCTCGGTCTGCGCACCGTGCGGTGGTTCGGACATCCCTGGCTGCTCGGCAGCGCGCTCGTCAGGCTCTGCTGCACGCTGGAGGAAATCTCCCAAATCTGGCTGCCCGCGCGCAGTTTCGATCTGCTGGATTTGGCGGGCGACTACGCCGGCATTCTTTTCTTCGGCTGGCTCACGAAACGTGCGGCCATGCGGCGCGGCCAAGTTTGATTTGTCCGCCGCCCGTGCGGCTGCTAGCTAGAGCCGCCTTTTTTTCACCACACCCCAATGAGCAAAAACACCGAGTCTCAACTTCAGGAAACCCGCGTCTTCAAACCCGCGAAAGATTTCGCCAAAAAAGCCCGCGTCGGCAGCCTGGCGCAGTACCGCACGATGTGGGAGGAGTCGGTGAAGAAGCCGGAAAAATTCTGGGCGCGCGAGGCGGCGGAGCTGCTTTGGAACAAGAAGTGGACAAAGGTGCTGGATTGGAAAGTGCCGGTGGCGAAGTGGTTCGTCGGCGGCAAGCTGAACGTCGCGGAGAACTGTCTCGACCGGCATCTCGGCACGGCGCGGCAGAACAAGGCGGCGATCATCTGGGAGGGCGAACCGGGGGAAAAGCGCGTGCTGACTTATCAGCAACTGCATCGCGAAGTGTGCCGCTTTGCCAATGTGCTCAAGCGCCACAAGATCAGGAAAGGCGAGCGCGTGATCATCTACATGCCGATGATTCCCGAGGCGGCGATTGCCATGCTCGCGTGCGCGCGGCTGGGCATCGTGCATTCGGTGGTGTTTGGCGGCTTCAGCGCGGAGTCGATCAAGGATCGCGTGCAGGACAGTGGCGCGGTCGCGATCATCACGGCCGATGGCGGCTTCCGGCGGGGGAGCGTGATTCCGCTGAAGGCGAATGTGGATGCGGCGCTCAAGATGGACGCCCACGCGGTGAAGACCGTGATCGTCTTCCGCCGGGCGATGAATGACATCCACATTGAGGAAGGCCGCGACGTGTGGTGGCATCGCGAGATGGAGTATGTGGACGCCGACTGCCCGCCCGTGGCGCTCGACAGCGAGCATCCGCTTTTCATCCTCTACACCAGCGGCTCGACGGGCAAACCCAAGGGCATCCTGCACACCACCGGCGGCTATCTGCTCGGCGCGTACACGACGTGCAAGTACGTCTTCGATCTGCGCGATGAGGATGTCTATTGGTGTACGGCGGATATCGGCTGGGTCACGGGGCACAGCTACGTGGTCTATGGGCCGCTGGCCATGGGCGCGACTTCGCTGATGTACGAAGGCGCACCCGACACGCCGGACAAGGGACGCTTTTGGAAAATCATCGAAGAGTTCGGCGTCTCGGTGCTCTACACCGCACCGACGGCGATTCGCGCGTTCATCAAGTGGGGCGATGCGTGGCCGAAAAAACATGACCTTTCCTCGCTGCGCCTGCTCGGCACGGTGGGCGAGCCGATCAATCCCGAAGCGTGGATGTGGTACTACAACGTGATCGGCGGCGGGCGCTGCCCGATCGTGGATACGTGGTGGCAGACCGAGACCGGCTGCCACATGATCACACCGCTGCCGGGGGCCACGCCGACGAAGCCGGGCACGGCGACGCTGCCCTTCTTCGGCGTGGATGCGGCGGTGGTGGATGACCTCGGCCAGGAAGTGCCGCCCGACACGATGGGCAAGCTCGTCATCCGCAAGCCGTGGCCGTCCATGCTGCGCTCGATCTGGGGCGACAAGGCGCGCTACAAGGAGACGTACTGGAGCGAGTTCAAGGGGATGTATTTCGCGGGTGACGGCGCGCGGCGCGACAAGGCGGGAAACTTCTTCATCATCGGACGCATCGACGATGTGCTGAACGTTGCCGGGCACCGGCTCGGCACGGCGGAGGTCGAGGGCGCGCTCGTCTCGCACCCGGCGGTCGCGGAGGCGGCGGTGGTGGGGCGCCCGGATGAGTTGAAAGGGCAGGCCGTGGTCTGCTTCGTGACGCTGAAGCAAGGCGTGAAGCCGGTTCCCGAGCTGCGCGGCGAGTTGAAAAAGCACGTCCGCACCGTCATCGGACCGGTCGCCACGCCGGACGACATTCGTTTCACCGAATCGCTGCCCAAGACCCGCTCGGGGAAAATCATGCGCCGCCTGCTCAAGCAGATTGCCTCGGGCCAGGCCATTGTCGGCGACACCACGACGCTCGAAGACTTCAGCATTCTGGCGAAGCTCGCGGCGACGCCGGAAGACTGACCGGTGAACCTTTTTGCGCCAGGCCTGCGCGAAGCATCGCGGATTTTTGGCCGGCAGTACCGCCGCCTGCGGCTCCTCCTGGCCCGGCGCCGGCTGGCGCACGCTGAGACCGATCTGGGCCTGCTCGGCTGGCAGCAGGCGGACTTCGAGGGCGAGGCGCTGCCGCATGTCGAGCAGCTCACGGACTTCGAACGCACGCAGGCGCGGCTGACCAATGAGAGCGCGGCGCTCGCCCTCACGATCCGGCAGTTGCAGGCACAGCGGGCGGAGGAGCGGCGGCAATATGACGAAGCCCGCGCGCGGCTGGAGGCGGAGCGGGCGAAGGTGGCGGGTCCGTCCGAGGAAATCGCGCGGCAGCTCGCCGTGCGGCAGCGGTCGCCGGAAAAAATCGCGGAACGTGGGCCGGCTCTGGAGCGCGAGCTGGAAGAGGTCACCCGGCTTTGCAATGAGCTGCTCGCCGTCGAGCCGCAGACCGTGGAGATTCGCCACGAAGTGACCCGTCTGCATGCACGCATGACGGCTATCCCGAATGAGAAAGCCGATCTGCGCAAGTGGCAGCAGCAGGCCGTGCATGAGATTCATGCGTTCGAAGAATCCGTGGCCCGCGGGCGCTTGGCGGTGGCCGTAGCGGATGAGCGGCTGCGCGCGCAGCGGGCGGAATTCGAGGACGCGGACGGCGCGCGGGCCAAAGAGATCGCGGATCGCGAGCGCGAAAAGCTGGCCGTCGAAAAGGAGGGCGACGCTTTGGAAAAGGCGAAGGGCAACCCGTATCGCAAGATTGGCCAGCTCCTGGCAGACAGCGGCATCGCCCCGATGAACCAGCCGCACGCGCTGACCGCGGTGCTGGAGGGGCGGGCGGAGATCACCCGCATCGCCACCGCCATCGGCACCTCGCTTCTCGCCAGCGGCAGCGAGGAACCCGCTGCGTTGCGCAAGTCATGGCTGGCCCTGGCGTTCGTGGTCCTGCTCCTCGTCTGGTGCATCGGGCGCTGATGCGCGCCGGGACATTTCCGCGCGGCCTAATTTTCCCGCGCCGCCGTCCGTCGTTCCCGATGTGATCTCCACTGCCTGCAGCGAAAATCGCGTTGGCCCTCCGCTTCGGCGCGGGCACGCTCCGCGCATGGATCCCCGGATTTTTCAAATCTCGGCGCTCGGCGGGCTCCTGATCTATGGCATGGGCTGGCTGGAGTTTGAGCTCGGCCCGGTGCAGACCGCGGTCACGCTCGGCGGGGTTTTGCTCACGCAGGCGCTGTGCTCGCGGTTGTGGAAAGTGGAGCGCTTTGATCCGCGCAGCGCGCTCATCTCCGGGCTGTCGCTGTGCCTGCTGCTGCGGACGAATTCGCTCGCGCTGGCGGCGGTGGGCGCGGTCGTCACCATCGCGGGCAAGTTCGCGCTGCGCTGGCGCGGGAAGCATGTTTTCAATCCGACGAACTTTGGCCTCGTGGCGATGATGCTGGCGACGAACGGCGCGGTGTGGGTCTCGCCGGGGCAGTGGGGCAATGTAGCGTTCTTCGGTTTTCTGATGGTCTGCCTCGGCGGGCTCGTGGTCATGCGCGCGGCGCGAAGCGATGTGACGCTCGCGTTTCTCGGCTGCTATCTCGCGCTGATGTTTGGCCGTTCGCTCTACCTCGGCGAGCCCATGACCATCCCGCTGCACCGGCTGCAAAGCGGGGCGCTGCTGCTGTTCGCGTTTTTCATGATCAGCGATCCGAAGACCACGCCGGACTCGCGCGCGGGGCGCATCGTGTTTGCGGCGCTGGTGGCGTATGGCGCGTGGTATGTGCAGTTCCGGCTGTTTCGCACGAATGGGCTGCTGTGGTCGCTGGCCGGGCTTTCGCTCGCGGTGCCGGTGCTCGACTGGCTGCTGCCGGGCGGGCGCTACTCGTGGCAGAGGCCTTCGGCAAAAACGTCCAACGTCCAACGTCCAACGCTCAACGCTCAACCAACTCCGATATGAAAACAAAAACCACACTCCTCGCGGCGGCGCTTTTTTGCGCGGCGCTTTCCACAGCTCACACCTTCTGCGGCTTTTATGTCGCGAAGGCGGATACGAAACTTTTTAACAAGGCGTCGAAGGTCGTGCTGGTGCGCGAGGACGACAAGACGGTGATGACGATGGCGAATGATTTCGAGGGCGACGCGAAGGATTTCGCGGTCGTGATCCCGGTGCCGACGTTCATCGAGAAAGGGCAGATCCATGTGGCGGACAATGCGCTCATCGAGCATCTCGACGCCTACTCCGCGCCGCGGCTGGTGGAGTATTTCGATGGCGATCCCTGCCGACCGGTGATGGAAATCCGGGCATTCGCCGCAGCTCCGGGAGTGATGCGCGGTAGGGCAGACGCCGAGCACGACAAGGCCCTCGGCGTGAAAATCGAGGCGGAATACACGGTCGGCGAATACGACATCATCATCCTCTCCGCCGAGCAGAGCGGCGGGCTGGAGACTTGGCTGAAGGAAAGCGGTTACAAGATTCCCGAGGGTGCGGGCGGGATTCTGGAGAGCTACATCAAGCAGAAGATGCGGTTCTTTGTCGCGAAGGTGACCCTCGAGGAAAAGGCCAAGGCGGGCTTCCATTATCTGCGCCCGCTGCAGGTGGCGTATGAGAGTCCGAAGTTCATGCTGCCGATCCGGCTCGGCACCGTGAACGCGGACGGCCCGCAGGATTTGTTTGTTTTTGCCCTCACGCGCAAGGGCCGCGTGGAGACGACCAACTACCGCACGGTGAAGCTGCCGACCGGGATGGAGCTTCCCATTTTCGTGAAGGAGGAGTTTTCCGATTTCTACAAGGCCATGGTCACCGAGCAGGTGCGGAAAGAGGACATGCACTGCGTCTTCACCGAATATGCGTGGGACATGGGCTGGTGCGACCCGTGCGCCGCGGAGCCGCTGTCGAATGACGAGCTGAAAAACCTGGGCGTGTTTTGGCTCGGCGGCGAGGGGCGCAATCCGCGGGCGCGACCGGCGAACAGCGATGTCTTCATCACGCGGCTGCATGTGCGCTACGACCGGAAGCATTTCCCGGAAGACCTCGTCTTTCAGGAAACGCGGGACCGGGAAAACTTTCAGGGCCGCTACGTGCTGCGGCATCCGTGGAAAGGCGAGCCAAAATGCGACGCGGCGAAGAAATATCTCGAAGCGCTACCCGAGCGGCAGGAAAAGGAGGCGCAGACGCTCGCGCAGCTCACTGGCTGGGAGATCGAAAAAATCCGCGACCGCATGAAGCTGCCCGCCGTCGGCGGGAAATCGAGCGACGGAAAGAAATGGTGGGAGAAGCTATGGAAGTGAACGTCCGTTTTCGCCCAGCGCTCCTCACCCGTCACTTGCCTTAAACCGCCCTACGCCTTTCCGCTCAGCCCAAAGGCCTCGTGCGCGAGCTGTGCGGCCTCGTGGATTTTGGATTCTTCGATGATCACGGCCGTTTTGATCTCGCTGGTGGAGATGAGCTGGATGTTGATCCCGCCCGCGGCCATGGCCTCGAAAAGCCGCGCGGCCACGCCGCTGTGCGAGCGCATGCCGATGCCGACGATGGAGAGTTTCGCGATGCCTTCCTCGGTGATGATGTCCTTGGCGCCGATCTCTTTCATCACGCTGTTCACGGCCTGCTGCGCCTTGGGCAGCTCGTCTTTGTTGAGGGTGAAGGAGATGTCGTTCGTGTCGCCCACGCTGTCGCTCTGCACGATCATATCGAGGATGGTGTTGGTGGCGGCGAGCGCGCTGAAGATTTTGGCGGCGGTGCCGGGGCGGTCGGGAACCTGGCGGATGGTGACCTTGGCCTGGTTTTTTTCGATGCTGACTCCGCGGACGACGACGTTTTCCATATCTTGAGTTTCTTCGGTGACGATGGTCCCTGGGTTGTTGTTGAAAGAGCTGCGCACCTCGAAGACGACGCCGAATTTTTTGGCAAACTCGACGCTGCGCGACTGCATGACCTTTGATCCGCTCGACGCCATCTCGAGCATTTCGTCGTAGCTGATGGCGTCGATTTTCCGCGCCGTGGGCACGATGCGCGGGTCGCAGGTGAAGACGCCGTCCACGTCGGTGAAAATCTGGCAGATGTCGGCCTTGATCGCGGAGGCGATGGCGATGGCGGTGAGGTCGCTGCCGCCACGCCCGAGGGTGGTGATGCGCCCGTCGGTGGTCTCGCCCTGGAAGCCGGCGACGATGACGATCTCGTCGTTGTTGAGGTGCGCGTGGATTTGCTTGGGCGTGATGTTGGCGATCTTCGCCTTGGTATGCACGCCGTCGGTGATGATGCCGGCCTGAGCGCCGGTCAGCGACACGGCTTTGTGCCCGAGCCCGTGGATGGCCATGGCGGTGAGCGCGATGGTAGTCTGCTCGCCGGTCGAGAGGAGCACGTCCATCTCGCGCTCGGCGGGGTGTTGCGAAACCTGCTTGGCGAGTTTGATCAGCCCGTCCGTGACCCCGCTCATGGCCGAGACGACGACGACCACGCGATGCCCCGCCTCCTGCGTGGCGACGACGCGGCGCGCGACGTTGAGGATGCGTTCGGGATTGCCGACGGAGGTGCCGCCGTATTTTTGGACGATGAGGCTCATCGGAAAAGGGGCGCGAAGTTTGGCGGTCGAAAGGCGGTTGTCAATCGCGGCTTAGCGCTGGATGCCGGTGGGAGCCCAGCCGACTTGCAGGCGGCGATTTCCCTGGCTGGCGCGAAAGTGGAGCGCGCCATCGGGGAGGCCGACGAGGTGGCAGTCGATGGTCTTGAGCGCGGGAATGGCGCCGCGGACGACGAACGCGCCGAGGATGCGCGGCTCGACGCTGCCGCCGCTCTGGCCTTGCTGGAGCGGCACCTGCACGTCGGCGGCCGCGGCCCGCCACGGGAAGGTGCTCTCGGCCGGCAGTTTCGCTCCGGCTTTCAAAACGTAGCCGCCGTCGCCGTCGTTGAGCACGAGCACCACGGGGCGCTGGAGGCAGCCGCTCTGGTGGACTTCCAGCGGCACGCCGCAGCCGGCGACGAGGCCGCTCCACGCGTCGATCATCAGCGTGGCGGAGGCTTTGAACTCGGCGGGCACTTCACCCGCGATGGCTTTGCGCAGCACCCCGATGGCGTCGTTCGTGAGGCCCATCTGCTGCAAGGTCTGCGCGTAGTTCCAATCGACGCGCTTGGTAAATTTGCCGCTGTCGATCTTCGGTTTGACGATGCTGACGAGCTTCTCAAAGCCGCGCGCTTCGCCGAGTGCGGCGGTGTAGTGCAGGAGCACGTCCTCGGATTCGGGCGCGACATCGTGGGCGCGCTCGGCCCACTTCACAGCGGTCGGGGCGTCGCCGCGTTGGCGGGCGATGTTGCTCGCGAGGATGAAGGCCATCCACGACTTCCGCTCCTCGCCGAACTTTGCCAGCGCCTCCTCCTTTTTCGGATCGTGTTCGCCCTGCGTGAGGCCGAAGTGGATGCCGAGCGGCGCCTGCGCATTGGGGTCGAGCGTGAGCAGCGTTTCGAGGGCGCGGGTTTCGCCGTCCTTGTCGCCGGTGGCGTTGCAGATTTGGGCGAGGTGGAAAAAACCCTCGGGATCTTGCGGAGCCTGCGCGGTGTAGGGCTCGATGGTCGCGCGCGCCTGGTCGAGCTGATTGGTGAGGCGGTACGCGGCGGTGAGGCCAAAGACGGCGCGGCGATCGGGCCTCAGCGCGTGCGCGCGCTGGAGCGCCTGGAGGCCGAGTTCGGGGACAAAGCCCTGCTGGAGCAGATGCTCGCCTTGCGAGAGAAGCTGGTCGGGATCGTTGACAACCTGCTGGAGCTGCTGCGCGACCATTTTCGCGAAGGACGGCACGTCCACGAAGGCGGCGGAGTTCGGGTCGTTCGGGTCGCGCAGGAGTTTGATGAGGACGCGGAGCTGGGCGAGGCCTTCGAGCGCGGTGCGGTCGTTGGGCGTGATTTCGAGGGACTTTTTGAAAGCGGCGAGCGCTTCGTCGCGCTGGCCGCGCATGGCGTGCATGACGCCGAGGTTGTTCCAGATCGCGCTGATGCTGGGCGTCCGTTCCGTGGCCGCGCGGAAGAGGGCGATGGCGTCGTCCTCGCGACCCTCCAGCCGCGCGACGGTGCCGCGGTGAAACATCCCGAACGACGTGCCAGGATAAAGCTGCTCGAACTGCGCGAGCAGTTCGCCGGCCTCGGTGGCCTCGGAGTCGTCGATGGCATCGGCCAGTTCGTCGAGATGCGCCGCGGCTTGGTCGAAGGATTTCCACGGCTCGGTGAGTTCCGCGCCCATCGCGCCGATGGCGCGAAGCAGGTGCTCGATCTCGAAAGGATCGTTGTTGGCGACGGTGGGATCGACATCCTGCGGCCACGGGATGCGGTGCGGGAGGCCGAAGAAATCGAGTTCCCAGGACGTGGAATCGACCCAGCGGAAAGTGGTGGTTAGGGTGGCGGACATAGGGTTTTTGGCGAGTGAAAAATCACCCGGCGATAAGCCGGAGAATCTCGGTTTTATCGGCCTTCGCGGGGATCACCGAGCCGCATTGTTCGCGCGCAATGTCGGGGTCTTTCAGCCCGTGGCCAGTGACGGTGCAGACTATTTTGCTGCCCTCGGCGATTTGCGGAAAAGGGCACGCGGCGCACGGCTGCGGGCTGAGGCATTTGAAAAGTCCCGCGATGCTCGCGGCGCTGGCGGGCTCGACGAAGATGCCCTCGTTGGCGGCGAGCCACTGCTGTGCGAAAAGGATTTCGCCGTCGGTCACGATGTCGATCGAGCCGCCGCTGTCCTTGATCGCGGCGTTCGCCAAGTCCCAACTCGCGGGATTGCCGATGCGGATGGCGGTGGCGACCGTCTCGGGTTTCGCCACGACTTTGCCGTGGAAAATCGGGGCCGATCCCGCGGCCTGAAAGCCGGCCATTTTCGGCAGCTTGGTGCAGCGACCCAGTTTGTGAAACTCGCGGTAGCCCATCCAATAGGCGCTGATATTTCCAGCGTTCCCGACCGGCAGCACATGGATATCCGGAGCGTCGCCGAGCGTTTCGATGATCTCGAAGCTCGCGGTCTTCTGACCTTCGAGCCGGTACGGGTTGATCGAGTTGACGATGGCAATCGGCTCGGTCTCGCCGATCTCGCGGACAAGCCGCAGGGCGTCATCGAAATTACCTTCGATAGCCACGACCTTCGCGCCGTACATGAAAGCCTGCGCCAACTTTCCAAACGCGATTTTCCCCGCCGGCAGCAGGACAATGCACGCAACGCTGGCCCGCGCGGCGTAGGCGGCGGCGGCGGCGCTGGTATTGCCGGTACTGGCGCAGATGACGGCCTCGGAGCCAGCCTCCACGGCCTTCGACAGCGCCATGGTCATGCCGCGATCCTTGAACGAGCCCGTCGGGTTTAGCCCCTCGTACTTGATGAAAACCTCGCACCCGCGCCCGACGCGCGCGCTGAGCTTCGGCGAGTGGATGAGCGGCGTGCTGCCTTCGTTCAGCGAGATGAAAGGCGTGGCGTCGGTGACGGGAAGAAACTCGCGCCAGCGGGCCATGACGCCGCGGTCATGGAGAGAGCGGAAGGCGTTCAATTGGGTGTCGCAGTGGGAACCGGGGGATGGGTCTCGATATGCGTTGCCAGCATCAGATCGATCAACGCAATCGCGTCACCTTCCAAGCTGACAGCCATAATTCCCCCGCCTTTTGAGATGAAGGCAAAGTCGGGATGCTCAACGCGATACGCTTTATTCGCCGAGAGAAAAATCGTGAACGGCACGAACGGAGCGGCGTGCAAAAGATGGCGAACTCCCTCGGTAGTCATGGGCGAAAGGTAGAAGACGGGAAATGGAATCGCAAGGTGCCGGGAGCGTCAGGCGAAGTTTTCCACGCGGATCATGCGCGGGGTCCTTTTCACGCAGGGGAGCGCGCGGATTTTTTCCAGCGCGGCGCTGATCTGTGCGTTCGTTGCTTTGTGGATGACGAGGATGAGCGAGACCGCTTCGCCCTCCGCGGCCTCGGGCTGGAAGATGGAGGAAATGCCGATGTTCAATTCGCCGAGCACCCCGGCGACCTGCGCGATGACGCCGGGGCGGTCCTCGACGGTGAGGCGCAGGTAGTATTCGGAGACGAT
>JANPHJ010000191.1:0-34369 GCA_031424395.1 Chthoniobacter sp. | reverse complement strand
TTTCTTTCGGCCAACAGCCGGTCGCCGGAACTCAATCTTTACAGCCGTCCGCGGGTGACCATCTGGCCGATTGCTAAGAACTATGATCTACGCACACCATTCGATGATCTTTTTGCATTTACCTCGACAATCAGCAAAGATCCCGGTGGAAACGAAGATCAGGACAAACGCTACTATCTGACGCGTGAGGACGCTAAGAGCGCCACCAAGGATTACGATGGTTCGGCGCAGAATCAGAAGATGTACAGCTATCTTAAATCTCTGACCTCCCAAGCGGTGCCAGGATTCGGCGGAAGCTTTAGTACAAAATACCCCACCGACCGGGATCAAATCCTCACGGAAATCTTCGATTATATGAGGACTGTGAATCTCGTCGATACTGGTACCGCCTCCCGCAGCGCCAATGTGTTCGTTCCTTACACGCCGCGTTATTACCCTCCGGGAACCTTGGACCAATATACCAACCGACCGGCACGCTCGGTGGATTGGTCGGGGCAGGTCACACCGCTCAAAATTAACAACACGATGGGCATGGGGAGATTTCCCACGGTTAGGGAGGCGGCTTTGGTCTTCCACCGGGTGGGGCCAACCGTGTCGGGTCAGCAAGCTAGCATGCAAGCCGTGCTCGCGTTGGAAATGGCGACGCCAATGGCTGGATTTCCAGCGATTCGCGAGACGTATTATACAAAAATCATCGTCACTCCTAATAGTGGCAAACCACTAAAGATTGGCGTCGGAGCTACCCCGGTGGCAGATGCCGATCTTTGCACTAAAAAGCTAGTCAATATTCCCAATGTTTCCTCGCATGAAGTGTGTGACGGGCGTGGTTTTATGCCAAATATGGGATGTACGTCATCAATGCTCTATTTCACCGAGCATAAGGCCCCCACAGATCCAACAAATCCGCTTTACAAAGGAAACCCGGATAATGACACTAATCGGGATAAGACATTTACGGTCACCGCCAAGAACTTCATTTCCACCGATGCGTCCAATCTCGATGGACAATATGCACGGCAGGTTACGGTTAAAAATTATCCGTATATCTCCAAGGCGTTCCCTGTCGCCGCGGCTGATACGCAGTTTACCTTTGAAGGGCCGGAACTGGACGTGGAGATATGGTCTGGTGAGTCGCCGGCGGACCAGCGGAGCGTCAAGGTGCAGACAATTCACCTTAAGTTTCCCGCGGCGCCGCAGAAGGTGCCCATACCGAAAACGAACAGTCAGATGTCATTTAAAGACAGGTTTACTGACACAAGTCTCGGGGGTTCCGCTGACACCCTCTCCACCGGGAATGATTCGGTCCGCAGTATCGAACTTACCGGCGGTGCAACGGCATTGGCGGCCAAAGGGGATTTGCGACTCGCGATGGTGCTGCCGGATGTGCCGAATACGTATTTTGAACCCCGCGACGGTCCTGGTACTACTGGTTACGGCAGTACAACCAATGCACGGGTCCATGGCCTGACTCGGGGACACGGAGATGCAATGTCTGGCTACACCGGCGCTTCAACCATTGCCAGAGGTGGAACTAATCGAAACAAGCCTCCAATGATTCCGAAAGGAATTGACGGAGTCGTACGTCTTGACGGCGGCCCTGGTGATTGGGATCGCGGTCTTTCCAAGCATGTGAACGGGGCGATGGGGAACAAGGTGGACGAGGGCAATATTAAGTTTGCCTATGGGGCGGGAGCGTCTCAGCGCTCTCCATATTTTCTCGGCCGGAGCATCGAGGATACGGGCCAAACCTTCTTTACGCCCAACCGCCAACTGTCCTCAGCCATTATGTTTGGCTCATTGCCTACCGGAGCGAAATCGCTTCCGCCGAAGCCTTGGCAGACGCTCCTTTTCCGCCCGGACCGTGAGCTTGGTAATGGGCATCCCGGTGGAAAAACGTCGAATGGTCCCACCGATCATCTCCTCTTGGATCTCTTCCACCTCCCCGTAGTCGAGCCTTATGCGATCAGTGAGCCGTTTTCAACCGCGGGCAAGGTCAATATGAATTACGTGATCGCGCCCTTCGGCTATGCCAAGGGCGAGGCCGGAAACGTGGGCACGATGAAGAAGCCGCGCTCCTATATCCGGCGGGATACCGCGATGCGTGGAGTCCTCAAATCCACGTTCACGATGGCCGTGCCCAACACTGCCCCCGACGCGGGTCATAGCGAGGATTCGATTTCTGGTCCTGCTGCTACCAATATCTATCGCTTTCCGATCGACCTCGATAAGACCATCGAGGAAATGGAGGCCCGGCTGAATGATCAGAGTGTCGGAATCGCATCCCGTCCGACGACGCTCTTCCGTTCTGCCTCGGAGATCTGTGAGATCGATCTTTTCCCCAAGGGACAGACGGTCAACGGGAGCTGGGGGAATTACTGGGATATTCTGAACTCTCAAACCGGGGATAACATGCGCGAGCGGCCTTATTCATTCATTTTTCCCCGGCTGACTACGAAATCTAATGTCTTCACTGTGCATATGCGCTGCCAGGCGATCAAGAAGGCGCCGGGAGGCGACCAAACTAAGTTTGATCCGCTAAAGGATCAGATTGTGGGAGAATATCGTGGGTCGTCGATCATTGAGCGGTTCATCGATCCTAACGATCCGAATCTCGCCACCTACGACGAGACGGCCGACAAAGTGGATGCTTACTACCGTTACCGGATTGTCGCGACGAAGCAGTTTTCGCCGCACTGAGGGGCCGTCAGCGCCCATTTTCAATCCCTGAAACCAAGGCTGGCGGGCTGGTGGCGACTGGCTACAATCGCGCGCTAAATCTATGCCTGTCCAGTATAAGGATTATTACACCACGCTCGGAGTTTCGAAGACGGCCTCGCAGGATGAGGTGAGAAGGGCTTTCCGGCAGCTCGCGCGGAAGCATCATCCGGATGTGGCGAAGGACAAGAAGTCGGCGGAGTCGAAGTTTAAGGAGATCAATGAGGCCTATGAGGTGCTGGGAGATGCGGAGAAGCGGAAGCGCTATGATGAACTGGGAGCGGACTGGGAGCAGGGTGGGGCGCAACGTCCGCCGCCGGGTTGGGGACGAGGGGGGCGTCCGGGGGGCATGGGGGGCATGGGGGGCATGCCGGGCGGGTTTGAGGGGACGGGCTTTAGCGATTTCTTTGAGCAGTTTTTTAGCGCCGGGGCGGGGCGTGGGCAGGCGAATCCGTTTGGCGGCATGGGGGGCGCGGCGGCGGAGCCGGCGCGGGGGGGGGACATCGAGGCGGATTTGCTGGTGACGATCGAGGAGGCGCTGCATGGGGGGAAAAAGAAGATTTCGTTCCGGCGCGATGCGCGGGCGCAGGTGGAGACTTATGAGGTGAACATCCCGAAGGGGGTGCGGGAGGGGCAGAAAATCCGGCTAGCGGGTCAGGGGCATGTGGCCCATCCGGCCCACGCGGCCCATCGGCGCGGCTCGGCGGGCGATTTACTGCTGGTGGTGCGTTTTGAAAAGCATCCGGACTACCGCATCGAGGGCGCGGATCTTTACTACGATCTGCTGGTGCCGGTGTGGACGGCGGTGCTGGGCGGGGAGACGCATATACCGACGCCGGATGGGGCGGTGCTTTTGAAGGTGCCGGCGGGGACGCAGCCGGGCCGCAAGTTCCGCCTCAAGGGCCGGGGTCTGCCGGTGAGCGCGACGGTGCGGGGCGATTTCTATGCGGAGCTGGCGGTGACGCTGCCGACGGAGCTGACACCGGAGCAGCGGCGGCTGTGGGAGCAGCTTCGGGAAAAATAGCTGAACCTGCCAATGCTGGGCATCGGAGTGAATACTTCGGCGGGGCTGGCGCGGTAACAGCTAGGATGAGGGTTTGAATTTCACTCCCTAAAACTATGAAAGCCTTGCTGCGATTTTTTTTCCGTCGGGGGAAAGCACTGACCGATGACCGGCTGTTCCGATTCTACATGGTGGAGTTCAACGCGACCACGCATGCCCGGCGGTCAGAGAATGTCCACCTGTAGGCGGGGCTGAGGGGCTTTTGCGGCCTGGTTGGAAGTGCGCTGCGGCGGCACGCCCATTGTTCTGCAATCTGGGATCATTTTCGCGCCTCGAAGATCATGGTTTCGAATTCGTTGATGCGGTCGCCGACGATGAGGCCGTGCTGTTCGAGGGCGGCGAGGCTGGGATCGGCACTTTCGCCAGAGCGGACGGGGATGACGCGGCTGAAGCCCGCGCCGGCGAGGGTGTGCCGGAGGGTTTGCTCGTCGTGGACAAAGACGTGGCGGAAGCCCCAGTAGAAATTGTTCACGACGAGGGCGGGCAGGCAGGAGGTGTTTTCCCGGAGGTATTTGTCGCTGACGAGGCGGGTGTATTCCTTTTGGGTGGCGCCTTCGCGGCTGGTGAGCAGGGAGGCGATCTGCTGGAGGTCGGGCGTGGCGAGGCGGAGGACGCCGTCGGGTTTCAGAATGCGGCGGCACTCGGCGAGGAGGGTCTGGCCGGTGGCGTAGGTGAAGTATTGGTGGGCGTGCTCGCTGTAGATGTAGTCGAAGGTGGCGTCGGCGATGGGCAGGGGGTCGGTGGCATCGAGGTAAAGGACGCAGGAGTACTCGGGGGAGATGTCGGCGTTGAGCCAGCCATCGAGGAGATTGTGACCGCAGCCGAGATGGAGTTTGCGCACGGGGTGAGTGGCGCAGTAGCGGGCGAGCTGGCTGGTCTGGCGGGCGGCGCAGCGGGCGAGGCGGAGGTCGCCGGGCAGGGCGCGGAGGGCGTTCACCAGGCCGGTGACGGAGCGGAATTTTTTGATTTGATTGCGCATGAAAGAGAGTCGGAGGGCGGAAGCTGGTCAGACGCCGAGGACGGTCATTTCGGAATAGAGGTTGTCGATTTGCGCTGGCCGCAGATGCGCGGAGCGGAAGAGGCGCGGGGCTTTGAGCGCAGCGGGGCGGGAGCCGGAGATGGGCAGGCCGCGGAGGAAGCGCGCTTCAATCATGGTGAAGAGGGTGCGATTGGCGCGGAATAGTTCGAGCTTTACGAGGTTGAGCGCGGTGAGGAAGAGGTCGAGATGGCCGATGTGGTGTAGGTGGGAAAAGGTGACGCGGCGACCGGGCGTGCGGGTGAAGGCGATGTAGCAGCGGGCGCTTTTTCCGTAGATGAGGAGGTGCTGGCAGAGCTGCTCGCGGTGCTGGAGGAAGGCGGTGCGCTCCGGGCCGTCGAGCAGCCCGGCGATGCGCTGCGGGTCGCGGGTGGCGCGGAAGCCGGAGGTGAGCGGCAGGGTGGGATTGGGCAGCAGGATGCGGAGGCTGGTCTCAAGGGGTTGGAGGCCCATTTGCGCGTAGAAAGGAAGGTGCGCGCGCATGGGGGTGAGCGCGGTCATGGTGTCGCACGGCGCGCTGAGGGCGGCGGCCATGAGTTCGAGGCTTTGCGCGCGGTAGGCGGGCTCGACGTACCAACTGTTAACGTTGCACCAGCGCTCGGGCCGGCCGGCGATGACGCGGTCGGAAAACAGCGTGCAGACGATGCCGACGCAGCGCCCGCCGTCGCGCAGGACAAAGGCGCGCGCGGGTTCGGCGCTGGGCCAGGTGTAGGCAAAGAGCCGCTGCCAGCGCTCGCGGGTGATCTGGGGATTGTTTGTCTGGAAAGTGCGCAACAGAGGATAGACGGTTTCGAAGTCGCCCGTGCCCACGGTCTCGATGCGTGCGGTGGCCATGTGCGCAGGGACTCAGCGGGTGAGCCGGTCGCCGAGAAGCGCGGCGATTTCGTCGGCGGTGCGCGCGGTGACGAGCTGGCGGGCGGGGAGGTTGACGCCGAATTTTTTGTCCACTTCGGCGATGAGTTCGAGCAGCGCGATGGAGTCCCATTGCGGGTGGCTGGCGAGTGGGGCAGGGCCGAGGACGGTGCCGGGGGGGGCGGCGAGGATCTGGTCGATGAGGAGGAAAAAATCGGTGCGGGACATGATGGGAGCGGGGAAGTCTTTAGCCGCGATTCGTGGCGAGGCGAGCGCGTTTGCGGACGAAGCCGGTGGACGTCAGCCGAGAAGACAGCCGCCCCAAGAGTAGCCGATGCCGAAGCCGAGGAGGAGGGTGCGCTTTTCCACAAACCACCGGGGCTCGGCGCGCCACTGGCGGAGGGCGGCAGGGATGGAGGAGGAAACGGTGTTGCCGCAGTCGGCGAGGGTGACGGCGAATTTCTCCGCGGGCACGCCGAGTTTGTCGCGGAGGTGTTCGAGCATGTAGGCATTGGCCTGATGCGGGACGACGGCATCTAGATCGCTGAGCGTGAGCGCGGCGCGGCGGAGGATTTCCTCCACAAGCGGGGCGACGACGCGGAGGGTGAAGTTGAAGATTTCGCCGCCGTTCATTTCGAGGAAGTCGCCGCCGGGTGCGGGGCAGCCGCGGGCGCGGAGGCCGCTGTTGCGGACGATGAGATTTTCCGCGCCGGTGCCGTCGGTGCCGAAGGTGAAGGCGCTCATTTTTGCGCCAGCGACGCCGGATGCAGAGGCGCGGATGAGCGAGGCGGAGGCCCCGTCGCCGAAGACGAGGCGGACGTTGCGGTCGGCGGGGTGGATGAAGCGGCTGTAGGTGTCGCCGGTGAGGAGGAGGACGGTGCGGGCCTGGCCGGATTCGACGAGCCCTTTGGCCAGGCTGAGGCCGTAGATGTAGCCGGAGCAGCCGAGATTGAAATCGAGCGCGCCGGCGGTGGTGGGGATGCCGAGCCGGGTCTGGAGGCGGCACGCGGTGGTGGGGATGAGGTGGTCGGGCGTCTGGGTGCAGAAAAGGAGAAAGTCGATTTCGGCGGGCGCGCAGGCGCGGGTGGCGAAGAGTTTTTCCGCGGCGCGGACGGCGAGGTCGGCGGCGGTTTCGCCGGGCTGGGCGAGGCAGCGCTGGCGCACGCCGAGCTTGGCGACGAGGCGGGCCATGTCCCACTCGGGATGCTCGGTGGCGAGGGCGGCGTTGGTTTCGATCCGCTCGCCGAGATGGTATTCGATGGCGGTGAGGAGGGCGGTCATGGGGCGTTGCTTATTGCTGGCGGCGCGGGGGGCTGTCAACTTTACGGGCTCATGTCTCTCCGCCCTGCCGCCGAAGCGTTTGCCATGCTGCTGGCCCGCCCAATCTACGGCGGGGTGGGCGCGATTTTCTGCCTGCACCGCATCGTGCCGGCGGCGGAGCGCGCGGCGCTGCCGGACAACCGGGCGTTGGAAATCTGCCCGGAGGATTTGCGGGCGATGCTGGCGTGGGTGGCGGCGCGCGGGCTGGAGGTGATCGCGCTGGATCAAGTGCCGGAGCGGCTGGCGCGGCCGCGGGGAAGAAAGTTCGCGTGTTTCACTTTCGACGACGGCTACCGCGACAACCTCACGCTGGCGCTGCCGATTTTCCGCGCGGCGGGGATGCCCTTCGCCGTGCACGTGAGTCCCGGTCTGATCGACGGCACGGCGAGCGTGTGGTGGTACCAAATTGCCGACGCACTGGCGCGGCGGGACCGGCTGGAGATAGCGTGGCGCGGTGAAAGGTTTGGCTGGGCGCTGCGTTCGTCGGGCGCGGTGGAGACGGCGTTTTCGGCTTTGGCAAAAATGCTCCGCCAGGAGCCGCACGCGGCGCGGGAGGAAGTGGTGGCGGCGGTTTGCGGCGCAGCGGGGCTGGACGCGGCGGCGCTGCAAAGGCGGCTGATGATGACGTGGGCCGAGGTGCGCGCGCTGGCGGCGGAGCCGCTCGTGACCATCGGCGCGCACAGCGTCACGCATCCTGCGCTGCGGCTGCTCGGCGATGACGAGGCGCGGGCGGAAATGGCGGATTCGCGACGGCAGCTCGAAGCGCAGCTCGGCGGGCGGGTGCGGCATCTGGCATTCCCCTACGGCGGCGCGAATGCGGTGGGCGCGCGCGAATTCCGCCTCGCGCAGGAGTGCGGCTTTGCCACCGCCACGACCACCCGCGGTGCGAATCTTTTCCCCGCCCACGCCCGCTACCTCACCGCGCTGCCGCGGCTCACGGTGAGCGGAAATTTTCCCCTCCCGGCCCGCGCCCGCAAACTCGAAAGCGGCCTGCTCGCGGCGCGCGAGTGGCGCTGGCGGCGAGTCGTCATCGAGTAGCGCGCGGTAGTCAGCGTTCGGTAAAGCCGGGGTCTTTTTCCCAAGGCGTGCCGGCGGTATCGGAGACGGGGCGTTCGTGGGCAGCGGTCTTTGCCGGCAGGTCAAAGGCGCGGGCGAGACGGTGCGCCAGATGCACCAGAATTAGCACGATGGCCGAGAGGAAAAAAATCACGACGCCGCGAAAAACCGTCTCAAACCCCGTGCTGTCGAGCGACCAGTTGCCATCCAGCCGGTCGAGCAGATGCGGTCCCGCCATGCTGAGGCCGGAGCACAGGCCGACCAGCGCGGCGAGGGTGATGAGCGAGTAAAGGGCAGAGCGGATCATGGTAGGGAGGAGTTTGGACGGCTGATGGAGTTTGGCAATGGTGCTCATTTTTTCGGGCCGGCGTTACCTTCGTCGAGGTAGGTGTGGTCGCCGAGGGTCGTGATTTTCAACCACTGCCGCCAGGCGCCGGTGTTGGTTTCGAGGGTTTTGGTCTCGGGTTTTCGCGCGTCGTAGTCCACGGCGGCGAGGGCTTCGAGCAGGATGCGACCGTCCATTTTCTCCGCTGCGTCGAGGCCGAGGAGGTGCGCGATGGTAGGGGCGACATCGACGTTGGCCGTGGGGAGGGTGTCGCGGAAGTGCGCGCGGATGTCGGGGCCGGCCGCGACGAGGGTGTTGTGAATGTCGTAGCGGCTGAGGGAGGCGTGGGTGCCGTAGCCGGGTCGGCGGGCGTCGGCGGCGAGGAGGCCGGGGACGCCGCTGAGGTTTTGGCCGTCGCTCCAGCGGTAGGAGAAAAGTAGGTCGGGGGAGTCGGGAGTTTCGAGGCGGACGGTGCGGAGGGCGAAGGTGCCAGGCAGGGCCTCGCGCGTGAAGATGGGACCGGCGAAGTCGGTGGTCTGGAGGAAGGCGGCGAGCCGCTGCACGAGCGCGGGGTCGTGGCCGGACACGTAGAACTGCGCGCTGCCGCCGAGAGGGACGTAGAGGATTTCGCCAGGGCGCGGCGTTTTGACGGAACTGCGGACGGTGGGGAAGCCGGCCTTTTGCAAAATGGCGGTGAGGTCAACGGCGCGGTCCACGGTGGAGAAGCCGTGGTCGGAGACGATGAAGAGGTCGGTTTTTGCGAGGACGCCTTTGGCCTGCAGCGCGGCGAGAACAAGGGCGAGATGGGTGTCGCAATCGCGCAGCGACGCGAGCGCCGTCGCGGAGCCAGGCTCGGTGAGGTGCTGGCTGTAGTCGGGGTCGCCGAGCCAGAGGGTGCTGAAGCGTGGGACGCCGTCGCGCCAGAGGCCCTCGGTGAGGGCGCGGGTGGTCCAGGCGTTTTGCGCGGTATTGGGCGCGAGGATTTCGGCGGAGGGGTAGTCGGGGAAAACGCCGAGTTTCGCCGTGAGCTGGGTGAGTGCGGATGGCGGGTAGGTTTTCCCCGCGAAAAGGATGACGGAGCCGGGCGTGGCAGTGCGGTCAAAGGCGCGGTCGTGGAGCAGGGCGACGGGCTTGGTGCCGGCGACGGCAGTGCGCTGGCCGCCGCGCTGGACAAGTTCGGCGAGGGTGGGCGCGCCGAGGTAGCGGCCCGCGCGGAGGATGTCGCCGAGGCGGCAGGTGAGGAGGTTTTCGGTGGCGAGGGGCCGGATGAGGTTGAAGTCGGGCCGGTATTCGAGATTCGCCACGATGCCGGTGTGCTCGGGGTAGCAGCCGGTGGCAAGGGCGGCGCCGTTGACTTCGGTGGAGGTGACATAGACTGAATGGTTATTGGCGAAGAACGTGCCCCGCTCGGCCAGCGCGTGCAGCGCGGGCGTGGTCTCCGCGCGGATGAAATCGGGCCGCATGCCGTCCCAGACAATGAGCACGACATGCCCGGCGCGGGCCGTGAACGGCACCTCCGCCGCCCGCGCGAGCAAGGCGCAGGCAATGGAGGCGGCGAGCACAGGCATGCGGACGGCGAAACAGGGTGCGGGAAGGTGGCGCATTGGCGCGGGTTCTATAGATGCCGTCGCCACGCGGGGCGAGAAATCGTTGACCATGGAAAGGGAGCGGGTGGTTTTTGGCCTTGCCACGGGCGCTGTGGAATCGAAAAGTCGGCTCCCCGCTTTCGCCCCGCACCCTGCCGCTGGAAAGAATCCGCCCCGCCCGCCGGGGGCTTGTGAATTTTTTCACAAAGATTCTTGCAACGGCGCGGCGGACGCGGCAACGTCCGCACACTTTGAACTCCCGAAGCCCCGACACTCACTAGGAAATGGCGAATATCTTTCCCCGCGGGAGCAATATTCTCCCTCTCAAGATTCTCCTCTGTGCCGCCGTGGCGGGCGGGGCGGTGTCGCTGGCAGTGCCGTACTATTTCACCCCGAAATACACGCGGGTGGGCTATCAGCCGGCCCAGCCGATTCCGTTTCCGCACGATGTGCATGTGGCTCAGCTTGGAATGGACTGCCGTTACTGCCACAGCTTTGTGGAGGTGGCCGCGCACTCGAATGTGCCGACGACGCAGGTGTGCATTAACTGCCACCAATCGGTGCAAAAGGACAACCCAAAGCTCGCGCCGCTGCACGAGTCGTGGCGGGCGGGGAAGCCGGTGGAGTGGGTGCAGATCCACAAGACGCCGGACTACGTGTACTTTAACCATTCGGCGCATGTGAACCGGGGGGTGTCGTGCGTGAGCTGCCACGGGCGGGTGGACAAGATGGCGGTGGTGTATCACGCCGAGCCGCACTCGATGTCGTGGTGCCTGGACTGCCATCGCGCGCCGGAGAATGCGCTGCGGCCTTTGGAAAAAATCACCGATCTGAACTACCGGCCGGCTGATCTCGATGTGCAGGCTTTCATCGGCAAAAACGGTAAGCCGCCCAAGGAGGAGAATACCGACTTTACCAAGCTGAAGGCATTGAGTCAGGAGCAGGTCGGCAAGACGCTCAAGGCCAAGTGGCACATCAATCCGCCGGATAAGAATTGCGCAGGCTGCCATCGATGAAAAGAATTTTCCAACACCCCACGGAGCCCGCGACGGGCCGCAAATACTGGCGCTCGCTCGGGCAACTCGGCGACACGCCGGAGTTTCGCGGCTGGCTGACGCGGGAGTTTCCGCAAGGCGCGGCCGAGATGACTGGCGGGGAGGTTTCGCGCCGCAATTTTCTGCAGCTGATGGGGGCGTCGATGGCGCTTGCAGGGTTGAGTTTCGCCGGCTGTCGGCGGCCGGAGAAGCATCTGGTGCCGTTCACGCGCGGGGTGGAGTGGTCGATCCCGGGCAAGCCGCTGTTTTACACCACGTCGCGCCCGACGCGCCGGGGCTACGCGCCATTGGTGGCGACGACGCACGACGGACGGCCGACGAAGATCGAGGGCAATCCGCTGCATCCGGTGAGCAAGGGGACCACGGATCTGTTTGCGCAGTCGTCGGTGCTGGACCTCTACGACCCGGAGCGGGCGCGGTATTTCGTGAAGGACGGAAAGCAGTCTGACGGCGCGGCGTTCGAGAAGGCGCTGGATGAGATTTTGCAAGGGAGCGGCGATGGCGATGGGCTGGCGCTTTTGCTGGAGAAGGACAGTTCGCCAACCCGGGAGCGGCTGCGCGGGGAGATCGCGAAGAAGTTTCCGAAAGCGACGTGGGCGGTCTATGAGCCGCTGGGCACAGAACTGGCCGAGCAGGCGGTGGCGGTGGCGTTTGGGGAAGGTGTGGAAGCGGTGGCGCTGATCGACAAAGCCGACGTGATCCTGTCGTTGGACTGCGATTTTCTCGGGATCGAGGGCGACGTGAACACGATTCGCGAGTTTTCCGCGCGGCGTAAAGTGAGCGGACCTGAGTCGAAGATGAACCGGCTCTACGTGGCGGAAAACCGCTACACGATCACGGGGGGCATCGCCGATCATCGGGTGCGTATCCCAGTCAGTCAGATCGGCGCGTTTGCGCTCGCGCTGGCCGCGGAAATCGCGGTGACGGCGAAGGACGCGGTGCTCGGCGAAGCGGTGAAGACGTTCGGCGCTCCGGCGGTGAAGTTCAGCGCCGAGTGGATCAAGTATTCGGCGGAAGATCTAGTGGCGAGCAAGGGTGCGAGCCTCGTGCTCGCCGGCTCGCGGCAGCCGGCGGCGGTGCAGGTGCTCGTGGCGGCGATCAATGCGGCGCTGGGTAATATCGGGAAGACCATCGTGGGCCGCAAGCTGAGCGCGAAGCCGGCACAGACGATTGCGGAACTGGCGAAGGACATCACCGACAAGAAGGTGAAAACGCTGGTCATCGTCGGTGGCAACCCGGTCTATAACGCGCCTTCCGATTTGAACTGGCCGGAGCTGCAAAAGTCCGTGCCGACAGTCATCCGTCTCGGTCATGGCGAGGACGAAACCTCCCACCTTTCCCATTGGAACGCCCCGCTCGCGCACTACCTCGAAAGCTGGGGCGACGGGCTCGCGGCGGACGGCAGCTACATGTCCGTGCAGCCGATGATCCTCCCGCTCTTCGGCGGGTGGAGCGAACTCGACCTGCTCGCCAAAATCGCCGGTCAACCCAAGCCGGCGGGCCCGGAGCTGGTGCAGGAGACGTTCAAGGCGGTGGCCAAGCCGCAGGACTTCACCGTGGCGTGGGCGAAGTTTTTGCACGACGGCTTTCTCGCCGACAGTGCGGCCCAATCCGTGGCGCTCGCCTTTAATGGCGGAGCAGCAGGAACGTTTGTCGCCGACAAATCCGCCTTTCCCGCGCTGGCCGAGGACGCTTATGAAGTCGTCTTCACCGGCTGCGCAAAGGTCGATGACGGCCGTTTCAACAACAATGGCTGGCTCCAGGAGATCCCCGACCCGATCACGAAAATAACGTGGGACAACGCGGCGATGATCAGCCCCGCGACGGCGAAGAAGCTCGGCGTCGAGGATAATGACATCATAGAAATCACCGTCGAAAAACGCTCTCTGAAGGTAGCGGTGATCAAAGCGCCCGGTCATGCGGATGGCTCGATTTCCATCGCGCTCGGGTATGGCCGCACGGTCGTTGGCCGCGTCGGCAAGGGCACCGGCTTCGACGCCTATCCGCTGCGTACGACCGCCCAGCTTTACTTCGTGACCGGCGCGACGGCGAAGGCCACCGGCGATTCCTACCCGCTCGCGCTTACCCAGGAGCATTGGGCGCTTGAAGGCCGCGGTGGCGACCTCACCCGCGAGGCCACGCTCAACGAATACAAAGCCGACCCCGATTTTGCCAAGACCATGGGCATGGACGCCCACATCCCGGCGAACGTCTCGCTTTACACCAATCCGCCGCTGAACTCGGCCGCCAGCCTCGACCCGCATGCGTGGGGCATGGTCGTCGATCTCAATACGTGCATTGGCTGCTCGGCATGCATGGTGGCGTGCCAGTCGGAGAATAACATCCCGATCGTCGGCAAGGAGCAGGTCATGGAAGGCCGCGAGATGCACTGGATTCGCACTGACCGTTACTTCGCCAGCACAGACGAAAACGACGCCGATCCCGAGATGGTTTCGCAACCCATGATGTGCCAGCACTGCGAGAATGCGCCGTGCGAAACCGTCTGCCCCGTCAACGCCACCGTGCATAGCGAGGACGGCCTGAATGTCATGGCGTACAACCGTTGCATCGGCACCCGCTACTGCGCGAACAACTGCCCGTTCAAGGTGCGCCGGTTTAACTTTTTCGACTACAATCAGCGTGACGTGCTCGGCCATGTGAAAGGCCACCCTTTCACCGGACTCCACGCGTGGAACCTCACCGCGCCGAAAGGCACGGAGGATACCATCAAGCTTTCGAAGAACCCGAACGTCACCGTCCGCATGCGCGGCGTCATGGAGAAATGCACCTTCTGCGTGCAGCGCATCCAGGAGGCGAAGATCGCGACCAAAGTGGCGGTGCGCGACTCCGGCGACGTGCGCATCCCGGCGGACGCCTTCAAGACGGCTTGCGCGCAGGCCTGCCCGGCGGACGCGATCACTTTCGGCGACATCAACAACCCCGACAGCGCCGTCTCGAAGCTCAAGGCGAGCGAACGCGGCTATCGTCTCCTCGAATACCTCAACATCCATTCGCGCGTTACTTACCTCGCGCGCATCCGCAACCCCAACACCAAGATGCCCGGCGCGGAGAAGATCGGAGCAGCCATGAAATCAGCGCACGGCCACAAGCACACCGAACATGAAACCGGAGGGCAGCACTAATGACTGAGTCCGCCGTCACCCTCACCACGCCGCCGGAACTCGTGCGCGTGCCGCTCGTGTCCAACGAGCGCAAGTTCACTTGGATATCGGACAAGGTATCCAACATCGTCGAGTCGCCCACGCCATTGTGGTGGTGGCTGACGTTCATCCCATGCGCGTTCATTGCGCTCATCGGCCTGCTTTGCATCGGGTACCAGATTTCAAACGGCGTTGGGGTGTGGGGAGAAAACAAGACCGTCGGCTGGGCGTGGGACATTACTAACTTCGTCTTCTGGATCGGTATCGGCCACGCCGGCACGCTCATCTCGGCGATCCTTTTCCTCACGCGGCAAAAGTGGCGCACATCCATCAACCGCGCCGCCGAAGCGATGACCCTCTTCGCCGTTATTTGCGCCGGTATTTTCCCCGGCATCCACGTCGGTCGTGTGTGGATGGCGTGGTTCCTCGCGCCAATCCCGAACGCCAACGGCATCTGGCCTAACTTCCGTTCGCCGCTGCTCTGGGACGTGTTCGCCGTCTCGACTTATTTCACTGTCTCGGTGCTGTTCTGGTTCACTGGCCTCGTGCCCGACCTGGCCACGCTGCGGGATCGCGCGAAGTCACGCGTCGCCAAATATCTCTACGGCATTTTCGCTCTCGGCTGGCGCGGCTCGAACCGCCAGTGGCGGCATTACGAAATGGCCTACCTGCTACTCGCCGGCCTCTCCACGCCGCTGGTGCTCTCGGTTCACTCGGTCGTCTCCTTCGACTTCGCGACGTCCATCGTGCCCGGCTGGCACACTACCATCTTCCCGCCCTACTTCGTGGCCGGCGCGATCTTCGGCGGCTTCGCCATGGTGCTGACCATCATGCTGCCGTCGCGCCTGCTTTATCCGCAGCTCGACGACCTCGTGACGCGGCAGCACGTGGACAAGATGGCGAAGATCATCCTGCTCACCGGCTCCATTGTCGGCTACGCCTACCTTACCGAGCTGTTCATCGCCTACTACGGCGCGAACCAGTATGAGAAGTTCACCTTCTTCAGCGCCCGTATGGGTATCCACAACTCGGGCTGGTACTCCTGGGCCTACTACTGCATGATGTTCTGCAACGTCATCTCGCCCCAGCTTTTCTGGATCAAGTCGATGCGGACCAACTATATCGCCGTCTTCATCGTCTGCATGTTTGTGAACGTCGGCATGTGGTTTGAGCGCTTCGTCATCATCGTGACCTCGCTGGCGCAGGATTTCCTGCCTTCCTCGTGGCATCACTACCATCCGTCATGGGTCGAGATTTGGACGTTCGTAGGCACCTTTGGCATCTTCCTTTCGCTGTTCCTGCTGTTCATGCGTTTCCTGCCGATGATCTGCATGTTTGAGGTGAAACTCGTTACGCCGGAAGCCGACCCGCATCACCACCATCCTAAAAAGGAGGGCCAGCACTGATATGGCTGAATACCGCAAAATCTACGGACTAGGTGCGCAGTTTGAAAACCCCACAGCGCTGATGCAGGCGGCGGAAAAAATCCGCGACGCGGGGTTTTCGAAATGGGACGTGCATACGCCGTTCCCCGTGCATGGCATGGACAAGGCGATGGGTCTCGGCAAGTCATGGCTCAGCGCGCCGGTGCTCATCGGCGGCGCGACAGGCTCACTCACGGCGATTCTGCTGACCTGCATTCCGTCGTTTGGCATCTACCCATTGATCGTGCATGGCAAGCCCATGAACTGGGCCACGCTGCCGGCGTTTTTCCCGATCATCTTTGAGCTGACCGTGCTCTTTTCCGCCTTCACCACGGTCTTCGCGCTGCTCATCATGAACCAGCTTCCGAAATGGTATCATCCAGTCTTCAATTGGGAGCGTTTCTCGCGTGTGACGGACGATGGGTTCTTCGTCGTCATCGAGGCGCGTGACGCGAAATTTTCCGAGACCAAGACCCGCGCGCTGCTCGAAGAAATCGGCGGCAGCCACGTAACTCTTATCCACGACTGACCATGCTGCGTTACTTTTTCATCGCCTTCCTTCTGGTCATGGTCGCGGTCGTTTCGCTCGCCGGTTTCCGCGGCGGAAAGAGCGCGCTGCCGCCGATCGAAATTTTCCCGGACATGGATCATCAATCAAAGTTCCAGCCGCAGCATCCGAGCGGCTTTTTTGCCGACGGCCGTTCTGCGCGGAAGCCGGTGGATGGCACCGTGCCGCTGGGCTACGCGCTGCACGGTTCGTATCTCCAGGCTGGCGCGAAAAACGGCGCGTTTGAGCCAGCGGGCTTTGCCAATCAGCCGGACTATTACAACACCGGAAAGTTTGGCGACAGCTATGGCGACGGCTTCCCCGTCGAGGTCACGGCCACGCTCCTCGCGCGCGGGCAGGAACGCTTCAATATCAACTGCGCGGTCTGCCATGGGAAAGCCGGCCTCGCCAATGGCGTGGTCAGCCAGTACGGCGTCGCGGCCATCGCCAACCTCCAGGATGACCGCATCCGCCAGATGCCCGACGGGCAGCTTTTCTCCACCATCACCAACGGCAAAAACACCATGGGCGCTTATGGCCCGCAGATCGCCATTGATGACCGCTGGGCCATCGTCGCCTACATCCGCGCGTTGCAGAAAAGCCAGAGCGTGAAGCTGGCGGAACTGCCCGAGGCGCAACAAAAGGAACTCCAAGCGAAGCCATGAGCGACCACTCCCACGAAATCACGCCGCCGGAACCGGAGAGGTTCGACCTCAAGCACGTCGTCGGGCTGCCGAACATCCTGCTTGGCGCGGGCGTGGCCGGCATCGCCGCGAGCCTGATTGGGTTCTTCATCTCGCGGCAGCTGTTCGCCTTTTCCTGGCTCTTCGCCTTTTCCTATTTCTTCACCATCTGCTGCGGCGCGCTTTTCTGGACCAGCCTCCAGCACGCCACGGATTCCGAATGGTCGGTGCTCGTGCGCCGACAGATGGAAAACATCGCCAAGCTCCTGCCTTACTTCGGGCTGTTCTTCCTGCCGCTCATCCTGTTCTGTGCGCCGCTGCTTTGGAAATGGTGGGATCTTGCGCCCGGCGATGACGTGCTCCTTGACGCCAAGGCCGGCTACCTCAACCACACCTTCTTCTGGGTGCGCGCGATTGGTTACTTCGGTTTTCTCGCCTGGGTTTCCACCACGCTTTACAAGAGTTCCACCGCGCAGGACGCGGACGGCGCGGCGAAGCACACCTTCACCATGCGGAAGTTTGGCATTGGCGGCATCGTCGTCGTTGCGCTGTCGATTTCGTTCGCCGGTTTTGACTGGCTGATGGGTCTCGACTACAAGTGGTTTTCGACCATGTGGGGCGTCTATATTTTCGCCGGCGCGGCGGGCAGTTCCATGTCTCTGCTTGTGCTGCTCATCACCGCGCTGAAGTCGAAGGGCTACCTCAAGGCGGTGAACAATGAGCATTACCACATCATGGGTAAGTTCATGCTGGCCTTCGTCATTTTCTGGGCCTACATCGGCTTCTCGCAATATATGCTCATCTGGTATGCGAATATCCCGGAGGAGACGATCTACTTCCGCGTCCGCAACACCGAAACGTGGTGGTATTTTTCGCAGTTTCTGGTCATCGGGCGCTTCTTCCTGCCCTTCCCGGTGCTGCTCATGCAGATGACGAAGAAGACGAAGTATATCAACTACGTCGCCGTCTGGATTTTGCTCATGCAGTTGCTCGATGTCTTCGTCATCGTGCTGCCCGCGCTGCACCCGGCAGGCGTGCAGTTCAGCGACATCTTCTTTAGCGCGTGTTCGCTGGTTGGCATCGGCGGCATCCTTGGCTGGCTGTTCTTGAGGAACATCGTCAAATCGAACCTTTTCCCGATGCGCGACCCGCGCCTGCTCGGCTCGATCAAACTTAGTAACTGATATGGCGTCCGAATCTTCCAACCGCTCGCCCAACGGCATCGTCGTCTTCCTCGGCAGCGCCGCCGCGTTCGTCATCGTCGCCGCGATTTTTATCGGCGCATTGTCCTGGAAAAAGACTGGCAACGAGGTCGAGAATAAGCGGGCGGCGCAGCGCTACGAGACCCGCGCGAAGCTCGATGCCGAGGCGCTGGAAAAGCTCAACTCCACGGGCTGGGTGGACAAGGCCAAGGGCACCGTGCACGTGCCGATTGCCGACGCCATGACTATGATCGTCGCTGAGTTGATGGCAAAAAAGCCCGCGCCTTCCTCGGTAAAAGTCGAAGCTCCGCTGCCCATGCCCGCGGCTGATCCTGCTTCGAACGAACCGCCGCCCGCCGCCCTCCCATCCGCCCCGCAAGGAGCCGACACCGTCCGTTTCACCCCGCCCGCGCCCGCGGAAGCCGCGCCCGTTCAGGTACCGGCCGCACCTGCCCCGGCTGCCGAAAAGCCAGCCGCCCCGCTGGCACCTGCCGCTCCCGCACCTGCGGCGCCGCCCGTCTCTCCAGCCCCGGCCCCTGAGAAACCCGCACCGCCCGCGCCCGCCCCGGAAAAACCCGCCGATCCCGCGCCCGCCGCCCCCGCCAACCCGACTGAAAATCCCGCGCCCACGAAATGACCGCCGCCGCCCTCGCTCCCACTCCGACGACTGCTGCTCCGGCTCACGCCGCACCCAGCGCCGCGCAGTCCCTCGCCGCCGAGCGCGCCGCCATCGACGCCTCCGCGTCCGGCCCGGTGCTCTTCTTTTTCGGCAACGCCATCCTCTGGCTTCTGCTGACCACCGCGCTGGGCTTCATCTCGTCCATCCAGCTCCACAGCCCCGGGTTTCTCGCGGACATTCCCTTTCTCACCTACGGACGTGTCCTGCCCGCCTACAACAACGCGCTCAGCTACGGCTGGGCCACGCTCTCCGGCATGGGTGTGGCGATCTGGCTGCTCGCGCGCCTTTGCCGCGTGCAGATCAAACTGCCCGGAGTGCTCGTCACCGGCGCGATCTTCTGGCAGGTCGGTCTGACTATTGGGATCGTCCAGATTCTCGCGGGCAAAACGACGGGTGTGGAAGGGCTGGAGATTCCCGGCAGCGCCGCCGTGCTGATGTTATTCGGTTACTTGCTTATAGGTCTGTGGGGCGCGCTGCTGTTTGGTTATCGCCGCCAGGCGCCGGCTTATATTTCCGTGTGGTATCTCGTGGCCGCGCTGTTTTGGTTTCCGTGGACGTTTGCCGTCGCGCACGTCGCGCTGGCGCTGCCCTCGGTGCAGGGTGTGGTGCAGAGCCTGGTCGCCGCGTGGGCCATGCAGAATTTCCTGAACGTCTTCATCACCGCCATCGGTCTGGCGGCGGCTTACTATCTCATTCCGAAAGTCATCAACCGACCCATCCATAGCTACCACCTCGCCTCCACTGGCTTCTGGGCGTTCATCCTTTTCGCGGGGCTTACCGGCGCGGTGCGGCTGAGCGGCGGGCCGGTGCCGGTCTGGCTGGTTACGCTCAGCATCGCGGCCACGATCCTCCTCCTCGTCCAAATCGTCACCGTCTCGACGAATCTCATCCTCACCATGCGCGGCGAATACCACATGGTCTATCACTCGCCGACCATCCGCTTCACCTTCTTCGGTGCGATTGCCTTCACTATCGCCAGCGTCACCGGGCTGCTTTCCTCGCTGCGCTCCGTGGACCGTGTGTTGCACTTCACTTTCTTCCAAACCGCCCAGACCCACCTGCTGCTTTACGCCTTCTTCAGCATGGTGATGTTTGGCGCGATTTATTACATCCTGCCGCGCCTCGTCGGCTGCGAATGGCTTTCGTCCTCCATGATCAGCCTGCATTTCTGGGGCTCCGCTTATGGCGGCGGCATGCTGATCGTGATGTTAGCTGTCGGCGGCATCGCCTTTGGCTCGGCGTTGGCCGCCCCGGAGGCCATCTTCTCGCAGGTCATCCAGGACGGCGCGGTCTATTACATCGCCGGCTCCATCGCGTGGGGGATGATCTGCATCGGCCATCTGGTCTTCGCGCTGCACTTTCTGCTCATGCTGCTCCGCATCGGTCAGCCCGGTGGCGAGCCTACGCTCTTCGCGCCTCTCGGAGAGGAGAAACACTAAATGAACCGCTCGCTCTATTTGTTCGCCGCCATCATCGGGTCGTTCGCCCTGTCGTGCTCCGCGCTGGTGCTCGTGCCGCAGTGCCAGCTCGGCGGGCTCCAGCCGCAGACCGTCGAGGACGAGGGGAAGATCACCGAAATTTACCCCATCAAAAACGTATCCGTGGAGAAGGGCCGCGCCGTATATGCATCCGAAGGCTGCTTCTACTGTCACTCGCAGCAGGTGCGCGACGAGCAGAACGGCACCGACCTCGAGCGCGGCTGGGGCGCACGGCGCACCGTGGCGCGCGACTATCTTTTTGAAAAGAAACCCTACCTCGGCAGCATGCGCCTCGGCCCCGACCTCGCGAATGTCGGTTCCGCCAAATGGCGTAACGAGCCGGAAAACGAAGATCCGAAATACAAGCCCGCGAAGCGCGACGCCGCGTGGCAGTTACTCCACCTCTACGCGCCCAAGACTGTGATCAAAATCTCGAACATGCCGCCTTACCGCTACCTTTTCGAGACGCGCAAAACCGGTGGTCAGCGCTCCGATGACGCTCTCGCCTTGACCGGCACGGATGCGCCGAAGCCCGGCTACGAAGTCGTGCCGAAACCCGAGGCAAAAGCGCTCGTGGCCTACCTCCTGTCACTCGACAAAAGCCATCCGCTCAAAGAGGTGAAGGGTTCCGCGCCGGAGGTCGCCGCCAAGTGAGCAACCCCAACGATCCCACGTCCATGAACCAAGGCCCCGACCGCATCGACTACCGCGAAAGCGCGGATATCACGGAAGTCCACGCGTCCGTCCAGCGCGAAAAGCCCGAGCCTTCCGCCGACACCACGCCGATGCCGCTCTGGCTCACCGGCGTCTGCGCCGGTGCGATGGTCTGGGCTGGCACTTATTTTGGCGTCTTCCACGGCGGCCTCAGCGCCAGTGTCTATAACGAGTACGAAAGCACGCCCGCCGTGCTTTTCCCGCTGCCGCCCAAGGCCGGCGGCAAAGGTGCCGCGACCGAGGCTCCGCAGTCGCTCGCGCAGATGGGCAAGGGTGTCTATGGCCAGTGCGCCGCGTGCCATCAGGCGGGCGGCATGGGGGTGCCCGGGCAGTTCCCACCGCTCGTGAAATCCGAATGGGTGGTGGGTTCCGAGAAGCGGTTGGTCGCCATTTTGCTCAAGGGTCTGCAAGGGCCCATCACTGTGCTCGGCGCGAAAAATACCTATAGCGGCAACATGGTTCCGTGGGAGAGCACGCTTTCGGACAAAAAGATTGCCGCGGTCGCCAGCTATGTCCGCTCGCAATGGAGCAACGGTGCGCCGGAGATTTCCGAGGTGAAAGTGGCTGCCGCGCGCAAGGAGTTTGCCGGCCAAAAAGCCCAGTGGACGGAAGCCGAACTGCTCCAGATTCCCGAGGACGCCACCCTGCCCGACGCCGCTGGCGCGGCCGCGCCGGCTGCCGGAGCCGCACCCGCGGCCAAGGCTGCTCCGGTGCCCGCAGCCGGCAGCCCAGACCTGCTCGCTGAAGGGAAAAAAAACTACATGATAATCTGCGTGGCCTGCCACCAACCGACTGGCACGGGCCTGCCCGGCGTCTTCCCGCCGCTCACCAAATCGCCGTACGTCAGCGGTTCGCCAGAGCGTTTTGCGGCCATTATCCTCAAAGGCAACGGCGGCCCGTTCACCGTCGTTGGCAAGCCCTTCAACCAGATCATGCCCGGCCAGGAAGGCATGCTGACCGACGAGAAAATCGCCGCCGTGATGACTTTCGTCCGCGCGAATTTTGGCAATACCGGCGGCTCCGTGACGCCCGATGTCGTCACCGGGGCGCGAAAGAAATTCGCCGACCGCACGACGCCTTGGACGCAGGCCGAACTCGACGCGTGGAAAGACGCCGACGCCAAATAACTACGCCAGCCAAATCCTCAAACCACCGCCACCATTCCTATGACCAAAAAATCACTCGCCCTTTTTTGTGCCGCGCTCGCGCTCCCCGCTATTACCCGCGCTCAGGACGCCGCTGCGGATCAGGTCGCCGAGGGCAAAAAGAATTACATGATGATCTGCATCGCCTGCCATCAGCCGACAGGCCTGGGGTTGCCTTCGGTTTTCCCGCCGCTCACCAAATCGCCCTACGTCAACGGCTCGCCGGAACGTTTTGCGTCCATCATTCTCAAGGGCAATGCCGGCCCGTTCACCGTCGATGGCAAGCCTTTCAACCAGATCATGCCCGGCCAGGAAGCGATGCTCACCGACGAAAAAATCGCTGCCGTCATGACCTTCGTCCGCGCGAGCTTTGGCAACACCAGCGGCCCCGTGACTGCCGCGGTGGTCGCCGCCGCGCGCAAGAAATTCACCGACCGCAAGACGCCGTGGACGCAGGCCGAACTCGATGCCTGGAAGGACGAGGCGAAGTAAGCCCATGCGGCGTTTTCCCCGTATCCGCACCGCGCCTTGCACCGTAGCTTTATTGCCCATCCGCTGCTGCAAAAGAGCCGCCGCCCGCTAGCTTTTCACCAATAGAAATTCCCGAAAAATGTCCACCGCCGCCACCACGCACGCGCCCGACGACCACGCGCACGCCCACGACGATCATCACTACGATCCCGGCTTTTGGCGGAAGTGGGTTTTCTCCACCGATCATAAAATGATCGGCATCCAGTACGGCACCACCGGACTGGCGTTTCTCTTCGCCGGCTTCTGTTTGATGATGATCATGCGCTGGCAGCTTGCGCATCCCGGAGACGCGGTGCCGGTCATCGGCGGACTGCTTCAGGCAATCTTCGGCTCGGCGGCGTTTCAGACGGATGCCCATGGCCACGCCGGCATGCTCACCGCCGACGGCTACAATGCCTTTGGCGCGATGCACGGCACGATCATGGTCTTCTTCGGCATCGTGCCCGTGGCCTTTGCGGCGTTTGGCAACTTTGTCGTGCCGCTGCAAATCGGCGCGATCGACATGACCTTTCCGAAGATTAACATGGCGAGCTTCTGGTGCTTCTTCATCAGTTGCATCTTCATGGTAGTGTCCTTCTTTGTGCCGGGCGGCGCGATGAAGAGCGGCTGGACCGCCTACCCGCCGCTTTCGATCATGGCCGATGCCGGCCCGCTGAATCACTTCATCATGAACGGCCAGACGCTCTGGGGCCTCGGCATGGTTTTCAACATCACCGCCTCGCTCCTCGGCTCGGTGAATTTCATCGCCACCATCATCCAGCTCCGGGCCCCTGGCATGACGTGGATGCGCCTGCCCTTCTTTGTGTGGGCGCAGTTCGTTACCGCTTTTCTGCTGCTTCTCGCCTTTCCACCGCTCGAATCCGCCGCGGTCATGCAGATCATGGATCGCGCGTTCGGCAGCAGCTTCTTCATGCCCACGGGCCTGGTGGTTGGCGGGCATCCCGCGCACTGGTCGGGCGGCGGCAGCCCCATTTTGTGGCAGCACCTTTTCTGGTTCCTCGCGCACCCGGAGGTGTATGTGCTCATCCTGCCCGGCATCGGCATGGTCGCGGAAGTCATCGCCAATAACACGCGCAAGCCGCTCTACGGTTACAAGGCGATGGTCGGCGCAATTCTGGTCCTCGGCTTCCTCTCCTTCATCGTCTGGGCGCACCACATGTATATGACCGGCATGGGGGCGAAAGTGGCGGGCTTCTTCCAAGTCACCACCATCATGATCTCGGTGCCTTCGGTCATTCTAGTGACCGCGCTGATGCTCTCACTCTGGGGCGGGTCGATCCGCTTTACCGTGCCGATGCTTTTCGCCACGGCGTTTCTGCCGATGTTTGGCATCGGCGGACTCACCGGCATTCCGCTGGCCTTCAATGCCGTCGATCTCTACCTGCACGACACCTATTACATCATCGGCCACTTCCATTACGTTGTCGCGCCGGGCACCATCTTCGCCATCTTCGCGGGCGTGTATCACTGGTATCCCAAAGCCACGGGCCGCATGCTCAATGAGTTCCTGGGAAAGATGCACTTCTGGCTCTCGCTGATCTTCATCAACGGCGTCTTTTTCCCCATGTTCCTGCAAGGCATGGCTGGCGTCCATCGCCGCTGGTATGACGGCGGCGCGACCTACGAGCAACTCATCACTCCTGTCATCCATTGGAATAACTTCATGTCCGTCTCCGCCTTCCTGCTCGGTGCGGCGCAGCTTCCTTTCATCGTGAATTTCTTCTGGAGCCTCGTGGCGGGCCGCAAGGCGAGTGACAATCCTTGGGACGCTACGACCGTGGAATGGGACACCCCCACGCCGCCGCCGCATGGCAATTTCATCAAAGATATCTCCGTCCACCGCGGGCCCTACGAATACAGCGTGCCCGGCGCGGACAAGGACTTCACCCCGCAGACCGAAGCACCGAAGTCCGACCGGCCGCCGGGGGTTGGCGTTGCCGGACCCATCGCCACCCACCCCCACTAAGTTTCGCCCATGCAAATCCCGCACGAAGTCACCGCCCGCCCCGACACCGGGCTCTATAATGCCAAGCTCGGCATCTGGCTCTTCCTCGCCTCGGAAGTCATGCTCTTTGGCGGCCTGTTCTCCGGCTATATCTTCCTCCGCATGGGGGCGGAGGAAGGCTACTGGCCGCATGGCCTGCTGAACGTCCCCGTGGGCGCGATGAACACCGCCATCCTCATTCTGTCGTCCGTCACCGTGGTGCTCGCGTGGGCCTCGCTGAAGATGCGAAAGTTTGCAGCCTACAAACTGTGGATGGGCATCTCAATCCTCTGCGGCGCGATCTTCCTGATCGTGAAGCTCGCCTACGAGTGGCCGCAGAAGTTCGAGCACTTCGGCGCCTTTATCAAACAGGATGCGCTCGCCAAGTACGAGCCAATGCTCGGCAACCGCCACGTCGAGGAGGAGAATAAGAAGCCCGGTCATACCAAGATTGATCCGCGCGTGGAAATTTCGGGGCATTTGCATGAGGTCGAAATCACCGCTGACCCCGCCGAGAAGGAGAAACTCGAAGCCTTTTTGCACCGGCACGAACTCGAAGCTAAAGCCGAAGAGCACGACGCCAAGCTGCAGGTCATTGAGGGCAAACATCTCACGCCCGGCGTGGCCGAAGATTTGTCCAAGCTGCCCGGCGTGAGGCTCGTCGCCTTTCAACTTGCCCTTGATCCCGTGAACGCTGCGCCTGACGACGCCGAGAGCGACAAGCCGCACTTCTGGTACAAGGGTGCGACGGAAAAAATCGGCAAGATCGAAGCCGAGGATGTGGAGTCATGGAGCGCGTTTGTGCCGAAGCACAGCCCTTACTTCGCCGTCTATTTCACCATTACCGGCCTGCATGGCCTGCACGTTCTCGCGGGCGTGCTCATCATGCTCTACTTCTGGCTGCCGATTGAGGGCGGGGCCAATATGTTCAAGCGCAACCCGGAGCACCTGGCCAACCGCGTCGAAGTCGTTGGCCTGTTCTGGCACTTTGTTGATCTCGTCTGGATCTTCGTCTTTCCGATTTTCTACCTCCTCTAACACCCCATGAGCGACTCCCACGACCACGGAAAATCCGCCGCCCCTGCGGCCCCGCATGACTCTGCCGCACCAACCGAACTCGGCCACGATGCCCATCACAACATGCTCCTCGGTCTATACTGGGGCGTGGGTGGCGGCCTGCTCCTAGCCACTGCCTTCACCGTTTATTTGTCGTACCAAGACTTCGGCAGCCGTAATGCCAACATCATGGTCGGCATGATGGTCGCCACGATCAAAGTTGGCTTCGTCGCGGCGATCTTCATGCACTTGAAAGGCGAGAAATGGACCATCTGGAAGTTTCTGCTCTTCACCATGTTCTTCGCCACCGGGCTTTTCATGCTGACCTGGCTGCACTACGCCGACCCGATTTTCGGCACCTCGCACAACAACCACTAAATGTCGCTCAAGGCGTTCCATATCTTCTTCATCGTCGTGGCGATCCTCCTCGCCGCGGGTTGTGCTGCGTGGGGTTTTGCCAATGGCATGGCGCTCACGTTCAGCCTGACCTGCGCGGGACTCGCCGGGGCCCTGTTGATCTATGGTGTCTGGTTCTTGAAAAAGTCGCGCAAGCTCATCTTATGACGCGCTCCGCCTGCTCTCGCCTTTTTGCCTTCGCGACCAGCGCCGTGCTTACCGCGCTCCCATCCACCGCCGCCGCCTGCGCAGCGTGCATGGGCGACGTCAATTCCAAGTCCGCCGGCGCGATCAACAACGCGGTCTTTCTCCTCCTCGGCTTCCTCGCCGTCGCTCTCGGCATGGTCGTTGCGTTTGCCATCTCGCTCATGCGCCGCGCCGCCGCCCCGCTCCCGCCGCACGCGGAATTTTCGCACCACGACTCCGACTCCGGAGCCCATACCTAACTCACTATGTTCAGCATCAACAAAGCCCTGGGCCTCCTCCCCAACGCCTCCGAGCATGGCCGCGCCGTCGATCACCTCCTCGAAGTCTGCCACTGGTTCATGGCCGCCCTGTTCGTCGGCTGGACCTGCTACTTCTTCTACACCATTTGCCGCTTTCACAAGTCGCGCCACCCTCGGGCCGACTACCACGGCGTGCAGAGCAAAGCCTCCGCGCACCTCGAGTTCAGCGTCGTGCTCGTCGAGGCGGTGCTGCTCCTCGGCTTCGGCCTCCCGCTGTGGGGCAAACGCGTGACCGGCGACCAGTTCCCCGAAAACGCCGAGGCCGTGCGCGTCCACGCCGTCGGCGAACAGTTCGCGTGGAATTTCCACTACCCCGGCCCGGACGGGCTCTTTGGCAAACAGAACGCGGGCTTCCTCAGCAGCAGCAATCCCCTCGGCATCGATCCAGGCGATCCCGCCGGCCATGACGACATCGTTTCCAAGAACGAAATGCACCTCATCAACGGGAAACCCACCGTTATCGAGATCAGTTCAAAAGACGTGATCCACAGCTTTTCGCTCCAGCACATGCGCATGTGTCAGGACGCCATTCCCGGTTCGCGCATCCCGATGTGGTTCCGGCCCATCCGCGCGGGCGAGTATGAAATAGTCTGCGCCCAGCTCTGCGGCGCGGGCCATTACGCCATGCGCTCCATCATGAAAGTGGAGACGAAAGCCGAGTTTGACGCGTGGGCGAAAGAGCAGTCCGACCTCCAGCATCCGCCGGCCGCGCCCGCCGTGCCCGCAGCGGCGGCGCCCGCGGAACCCGCGAAGTAACCTTGCCGGCGCGCGGGCGCACTTTGAACGCCACGACTAACATCGCCTTCAGCCCCGCCCTCGCGCGCTATGCGAAGTGCGTCGTGGCGGCGACCTTCGTCCTGATCTTCATCGGCGGCCTAGTCACATCCAATAACGCGGGCATGGCCGTGCCCGACTGGCCGCTCAGCTTCGGCTCGCTGAATCCCGAAGGCTGGTGGGGAAACATTCCCGTTCGTCTCGAACACGGGCACCGGCTTTTTGCCAGCGGGGTCGGCCTGCTCGTGACCATCCTTTTTTGCTGGGTGTGGTTCGGCGGCAAGCACCCGCGGGCGCTGCGCGTGCTGACGCTCATGGCGTTGGTCGGCGTCATCGTGCAGGGCGTCTTGGGCGGCTTGCGCGTGACCATCGAGACCGGCGGCAACCCGCACCTCGCCCTGCGTCTGCGCATCGTCCACGCCTGCGTGGCGCAGGCGGAACTCTGCCTGCTCGTCGCCATCGCCACGCTCCTTTCGCGCGGCTGGCTCACGGGCGTGTGGACATCGGCTGGCGCAAAATTTTCCGCCATCCGCCGGCTCGCGTGGGTCGTGGTCGCCGCGATCTATGGCCAGCTCATCGTCGGCGCGGCCATGCGCCACAAAGGTGCCGGCCTCGCCATCCCCACCTTCCCCGAGGCCAACGCCGACGGCGGCTACCTGCCCGCGGTGCATAACATCTTCACCGATCTCAATTTCACCCACACTCGCATCGGCGCGGGCTTTGTTACTTTGCTCATCCTCACCCTCGCGCTGCTCGTGCTCCGCCGCGCGCGTGGCGAAGTGCGCCTCACCAGCCCGGCCATCGGGCTGCTCGGCTTGGTGCTCGTGCAGGTGTCGCTCGGCGTCTATGTCATCTGGTACGTGAAACCGATCACGCTCACCACCATCCACGTCCTCAACGGCGCGGCCGTCCTCGCGCTCAGCCTGCTGCTCGCCTTGCGCGCGGGTCGCTTCGCGAAAGAGGTGCGAGCATGAGCCGCGCGACGCCCGATGCCGCCGTCCTCGCAGCCGCGCCCGACCTCGCCGAGCCCGGCCTGCTCACCGACCTGATGACGCTCACCAAAGCGCGCCTCAGCCTGCTCGTCATCATCACCACCTTCGTCGGCTTTTGCATGGCCTCGGGCGCGCACCTCGACTGGCTCCAGCTTTTCCACGCCGTCGGCGGCACCACCCTCGCCGCCGCCGCCGCCGCCGTGCTGAACCAGCGCCTCGAGACCAACGTCGATCGCCTCATGGAGCGCACCCGCCACCGTCCGCTTCCCGCCGGACGCATGCAGCCTGCCACCGCCCTCGCGCTCGGCCTCGTGCTCGGCACCGCCGGCACCGCCTGGCTCTGGCTCACCACGAACACCCTGGCCGCCAGTCTCGCCGCCGCCACCATCGTCACCTACATCGCGTTTTACACTCCGCTGAAAAGGCGCACGTCCCTTTGCACCATCGTCGGCGCAGTCTCCGGCGCGATTCCTCCGGTCATCGGCTGGACCGCTGTGCGCCCGTCCTTCGACCTCGGCGCGTGGGTGCTCTTCGGCATCCTTTTCACCTGGCAGATGCCGCACTTCCTCGCCATCGCCTGGATGTATCGCGACGAATACTCCCAGGCCGGCTTCGTCATGATCCGCCGCGACGACCTCACCGGAGCCCACACCGCCACGCAAAGCCTGCTCTACACCCTCGCGTTGATAGTCATCACCGCGATCCCGTTTTTCGCCGGTCTGAACAGCAGCCTCTACCTCGTCCTCGCCCTCCTGCTCGACAGCGTCATGCTCGTCTGCGCCCTCCGCTTCCTCTTCGACCGCACCCGCCCCATCGCCCGCCAGCTCTTCTTCGCCTCTATCTTCTACCTCCCGCTCATCCAGGGTCTGATGATCTTCACGAAAGCATGAGCGACTGCCTTGGAGTCGGTGAAAAAAGCCCCGGCAAGTCACACGCAAAGGCGCAAAGGCGCAAAGATGCCAGTGCGAGCCTCCACCTTTGCGCCTTTGCGCCTTTGCGTGAGATATTTTTTGCACAGTCTCTTACAACCGCTGTGCTGATTTGCGTGCTGTTATTCAGCGGCTGCAAAAAAGAGGACGCGGCCTTTGAAATGATGCAGCCGCCCGCCGCGCCGGTTGCCTTGCAAAAATACTGGACCGTCCCTGACTTCACCCTCACCGAGCGCAGCGGTCAAAGCGTGAAACTCGCGGACTTAGCCGGGAAAGTATGGGTCGCGGATTTCTTCTACACCACCTGCCCCGGCCCGTGCCCCATGCTCAGCAGCCGTCTCAGCGACGTGCAAAAGGAACTCAGCTCCGAGCCCGACCTCCGTCTCGTCTCCATCTCTACCGACCCGGAAAAAGACACGCCCGAAGTGCTGAAGCTCTACGCCGAGCGGTTCAAAGCCACCGACCGCTGGCTCTTCCTCACCGGCGCGAAAGCCGACATCTACACCCTCGCGCGCGACGGCTTCAAACTCCCCATCGCCGAGCCCGCCAGCCCCGGCGCACAGATCATCCACAGCACCCGCCTCATCCTGATTGACCGCGCCGGCACCGTCCGCGGCTTCTATGAGGCCGCGAGTGAATCCGCCGTGCGCGACCTCATCCGCGACAGCCGCAAACTGCTCGAAGAAAAGCCATGACTGTCTCCGACCTGCCGCTGCTCAATGCCTGCCTCAACAGCCTCAGCACCGTCTTCATCATCGCCGGCATCACCTTCATCAAAAAGGACATGAAGCAGGCGCACATCGTTTCGATGCTGGGCGCGCTGGTTACTTCCACCATCTTTCTGGCCAGCTACGTGACCTATCACTGCCTAAAGCAAGGTGTGGTCACCAAGTTCACCTACCCCGGCTGGCCAAAGACGGTCTATTACTTCGTCCTGGCCACCCACGTCCCGCTCGCCGCCCTGACTTTGCCCCTCGTCATCCTCACCATCATCCCGGCCTTTCGCGCCCGTTACGACAAACATCGCCGCATGGCCAAGGTTACCTTTCCCGTCTGGCTTTACGTATCTGTCACCGGCGTGCTCGTCTATCTTATGCTCTACGTCTGGTTCCCGGCGGTGGCTTTGGCTTCGTAGTCAGGGTTTCGCCGGCGTGGGATTCAGGGTGTCCGCGAGGGCAGAGAGCAGCGAGCGTTCGCCCGGCACATCGTAGTCGAGCGACCAGATCATGATCCCGCCGAGCTGCTGCTCGACCACATACTGCGCCTTGGCTTTGATCGTCGGCAGGCCGTTGTACCAGATCGTGTTACCCGCCTCGTCCGTGTTCTCCGCGCCGGGGTAAGTGGCGACGACTTCCGAGTACGGGTAGTCCCGTTTGCGGAAGGCCTCGCCAAACCCATAGCCATAGAACGGCACCCCCAGCACCGCCTTGGCCTTGGGCAGCCCGCGGCCCAGCCAGTAAGTCACATTGCCTTTGGCAAACGCCAGCGACGAGTGCTGCCCCGGGGCCTTGGGCTGCCACGGCCCCGCTCCGTCGTAGGCCATGATGTTGACGAAATCGAAGGACGCGAAAACCGCGCCCGGCACCTTGTCCCCGCCATAGCCTTTCGAGAGCGCCGCCGTCAGCAGCTTGCCCTTGGCTTTCAAAGCCGTGCCGAGGTCCGCAATGAACGCCCCATAGTCCTTCCTGATCGACGGCCCCTCGAGGTCCACGTCCAGCCCGTCGAAATGGTGGCTCGAAACATAGTCCGCCAGCTTCGCCACGAACCCCGCCCGCCGGGCATCCGTCAGCAGATTGAAATACCGGTTCAGCAGCGCCTTGTCCTCCGAAGCGGTCCCGCCGCCAATCGACACCAGCACCTTCACCTGCCGGGCCTGCGCCTTGGCGATCAGTCCATCGTTTTTGCTGCTGAAAGACAGATCGCCGCCGTCATTCACCGGGTTCTCAAACGCAATGTTGATGTGCGTAAGACGGGAGTAGTCAATGCTGTCGGCCAAGGCCTTCAGATCCACCCAGTTTGGCACATACGCCACCACCCGGTATTCCGCATGCAGGGTCGCGGACAGCACAAGCAGCAGCGCCAGGGGGAGGATTCTCAGGAGAGGGCGGGGGATTGGGTTCATCCCGCGGGGGAATAGCTGCCCAAGTGCTTGGACTTGGGCCTTTGGTTAGAATCTCAGCACGCCCTGCACCCGGAAGCCGATGCGCTCGCCGTCGTCGGGCAGGCCCAAGGTGACGCCGGCTTTGAGTTCGAGGTGGGTATTCACGGCCCAGATGACCTCCGGGACTACGAGCACGGAGTTATACTTGTGCAGGTCGCCGGTGAAGGCGACTTCGAGCACGGGAAAGACATTGGCTTTCCATGGGTCGAAGACGCCGGCCATGAAGGCTTCGTAGTGGGTAAAGACATCGCCGTCGCTCTGGCCGGCGGGGTTCAGGTCGTCGGAGATGTAGTAGTAACGGACGCCGAGATGGCCGACGAGGGTGAGCCAGTCATTCATCTTCCGATCCGCGCGAATCTGCCCGATGTAGTATTCCCCGGCATGGTTGTAGCGCCCCACGGAGTTAGTCTTGAGCCAGTCGAGCATTTTGGCAAAGCCGAGGCTGGCGGTCATATTGATGCCATGTTGCTCCTGAGTGAGGAACTGTCCTTCCAACTGAATCGAGGCGAAGTCGAATACGCCGCCTTTGCCGTGGAACCGGATGTCGTCCTTTTTCTGAGTGGTGGCGACGCCGCTGCCGCCCGTGACGGGGGTGGGCAGGAGATAGGCGTGGCCGTTGGTATAAAGGGGCACGTTCAGGCGGAGTTGGAACCGCTTGAAAAAGGGGACCACAAGGGCGGCATCGACGCCCCACGAGTCGAAGTTCTCCGCCTCCTGCACTTCTACATCGCGCGAACCGCGAATCGTCGTGCTGACCGTGATTTTCTCCGAAATGCGGGCGTGGCGGGTGATGATGGGTTCGAGTTGAAACTGCGGTTCCTCGACGAGGATGGGTATGGCTTCTTTTCCGGTGGGGCCGTAGAACGGCTGGCCGGCCTGGCTGGAACCCGGGGTCAGCAGGGCGATGAGACCGAGCGTGATAGCGATGCAGGAGGCGAGTGGTGCTTGCATAGAGTCTTGGTTGGGTTGGTAAGGCGCGTCTGACGTTGCGATTCTGTGAATTGCGCGCATCGGATGCAAGGCAAAGCATCTTCTATTTCTGGTGCGGAGACAGATGTCGTGTCGCAGTTTTTTGACAAAACTCGAACGTGGGTCTGACACCGGGCGCGGCTGGGCGGGGTAGCGTATGGGTATGAAAGCCGCCCTTGCCACTCTTGCCTGCCTCACGCCGCTGCTGCTCGCCAAAGACCCGATTCCTAATGAGCGGATTGACTACCCAGCCTTTATGCAGATCGCGCAAAAGTCCGGGCCGTTGCGGGAGAAACGCCGGGTGACGGAGGAGAAGTTCATGGCGATGGCCGGGGATCCGGGCACCGTTGTCCTGGATGCGCGGAGTGCTGACAAGTATGCCCTGCGGCACCTGTGCGGCGCGGTGAATCTGCCATTCACGGATTTCACGAAGGAGTCGTTGGACGGGGTAATCCGCCAGAAAAACGGTCGCATCTTGATCTACTGCAATAACAACTTCCGCGGCAGCCCGGTATCGCTCGCGGCGAAAAGCGCGCCGGCCTCGCTGAACATCTCGACCTAAATCGCGCTCGGAAGCTACGGCTACACGAACGTGTATGAACTCGGCCCGCTGCTCGATGTGGAGAAGACGAAGCTTCCGTTCGAGGGGACGGAAGTCTCGCGCTGACTGGGCAGGGCAGCACTGGCTGGCGGCCGGACGGTTTGCTACGAAGGTGGCGCATGCACCCCAACCGCAATCTTACGCAGACCGCCATCCGCCCCGCACGTGTGCGGCGATCCTCATGAAAAAAACGGCGCTCATCAAAGCCGTCATCGCCCGCCTCAGCGGCGAACTCTCCCTGAGTCTCCAGGCGGCCCGTCATGCGGCTGCCGGGGCTACCGACGAGCAAAACAAATCCGAGAACAAGTACGACACGCGCGGCCTGGAACTTTCCTATCTGGCCGCCGGCCAGGGCCGCCAGATCGCCGAGGCCGAGGCCGCCATTGCGCAGTTCCGCGCACTCGTGCCCCGCGATTTTGGCCCGCTGGATCCGATCGACCTCACCGCCCTCATCGCGCTCGAAAGCCCGGCCCGCACCGGTGAACCGCAGCCGCTCTACTTCCTCGCCCCGCGCGGCGGCGGCACGGAGGTGCGGCACGCGCGCCGCGACATCCTCGTCATCACACCCCAGTCGCCGCTCGGCCAGCAACTGCTCGGTCGCCGGCAAGGCGACCTCATCTCCTTCGGACGCCCCGCCACCGAGCGCCGCATCGCGACGGTTTGCTGAGACGCCGGGCCTTTACAGCCCTTGGTCTTCGGCGGGCAGGAAGACGCGGAAGCGGTTCTTGTCGATGGCCTTCATGTAGGCCTCGTGCGGCGAGACGATGCCCTGCTGCATGACATTCCAGATGGCGTCGTCCATGAACTGCATGCCCTGGCCTTTGCCGCCGACGATGACGTCCTGCAGCTTCTGCGTCGCGCCTTCGCGGATGATCGCGGACGCCGCGTTGTTGACGACGAGGATCTCATTGATCGCGATGCGTCCGCCGCCGACCTCCGGCGTCTTTTTCAAAAGCAACTGCGCCACGACGCCGCGCAGGGAGCTGGCGAGCATGGTGCGGACCTGCGACTGCTGGTCGCTTGGGAAAACGTCGATCATACGATCTACGGTCTTGCGCGCATTGTTCGTGTGCAGCGTGCCGAAGACGAGCAGGCCGGTCTCGGCGGCAGTGAGCGCGAGCTGAATGGTCTCGAGGTCGCGCATTTCGCCGACCAGGACGATGTCCGAATCCTCGCGCAGCGCCGCTTTCAGGCCCTGCGGAAAGCTCGTGGTGTTCTCGGGCACTTCGCGCTGGGTGATGATCGAGCGCTTGTTGTTATGCACGAATTCGATGGGCTCCTCGACGGTCACGATGTGCCGCGTGAAGTTCTCGTTGATGTAGTCGATGAGCGCCGCCAGCGTCGTCGATTTGCCCGAGCCGGTCGGGCCGGTGACGAGCACGAGCCCGCCGCGCAGGTGGCCGAACTCCTTGACCACGGGCGGGATGCC
>JANPHJ010000190.1:0-15897 GCA_031424395.1 Chthoniobacter sp. | reverse complement strand
AGATGCGGCCGCGGGTTTTGTCGCGCTCGGGGTGGTTCCGCGGGACCTCGTTGTGGGAGATGATCTTGTTGTACCAATCGACGATGTAGAGGCAGCCGTCGGGGCCGGTGGTGATGGCGACGGGCCGGAACCATTCGTCGCCCGAAGCCAAGAAATCCGGCCGCTTTTCCAACGACCAGCGCGGGCCGTCGCGGTGCATTTTCAGGGCATTGATGCGGCGCGTGATGGGGTTGGCGATGAGCATGGTGTCGCACCACTGCTCGGGAAAAGTCGAGGGAGCCACCTGGCCGGTGGTCAGCGAGCTAATGCTAACCGTCCCGGCGGCTGAGGGAGCCGCGCCGGAAGTCTGAGTCTTTGGTTTATTGGATGCCGCGGAGGCCTCCCCCGTCCATTTGTCCGTGAGCGCGAGGCCGCTCAGGCCGGTGCCGCCCATCGGGATGCCGGGCGTGCCGGGAAACTCGGGCGCGTAGCTTTTCCACTGGCGGTCGGAGCAGCCGGGATAGTTCGCGTATTCGTGGAAGGGCATCACGGGGTAGCCGAAGTCATTGGCCTCCTGGATGAAGGCCTCGCCTTCGCCATTGAGCACGAGGCCCCAGATGTTGCACGGGCCGTTGCTCGTGATGTCGAAGCCGGAGCCATCGGGGCGAAACTTCGCCATGCGCGTCTGGTCGAACTGCACGGCGTTCTTCTCGTCGCCGGGGCGCGAGACTTTGCTGTAGTTGAACGCGCCCTGCGCCATCCAGATCCAGCCGCCGGGTGCGCGGGTGAATTGATGCGGGAAGAGATGCGAGTCCTGCACGCCGAAGCCGGTGAGGATCACGGTGCGCTTGTCGGCTTTGCCATCGCCGTCAGTGTCTTCGAGAAAGGCGATGTCGTGGCCGTGCTGGACGTAGCAGCCGTTCTTGTAAGGCAACACGCCAAGCGGGAGGGCGAGGCCCTCGGCGAAGACGCGCGGCTTGCTCGCGAGGCCGGTGGGCGATTTTGGATCGCGGTCGAAGACGAGCACCTTGTCTTTCGCCTTGCTCGCGTAAAGCGCATCGGCGGCGGCGGGGTTTTCGTTGCCATCGACTGGGTATTCGAGCGCGGTCGTGGTCCAGAGCGCGCCCTTTTGATCGAAGGCAATGGGGACAAATTTCCCAATGCCATTGGCGAGGTCCTCGCTGGCGACGAGTTGGATTTCAAAACCCGGCGGCAGCGTGAAACTCGCGCGCTCGTCCTCCGGTGAAAGCGGCGATACCTTCGCGGCTTTGCCCGGCTCGGGTGCGCCGATGACTTTCTCCGTCGGTGGCAATTCCTCGATGGTGAGGTCTTTTACCTGCACCATCGCCTTGCCGCCGCCGTGGACCTGGATGCCGAGTTTGCCCGTCTGCACGATGGCCGCGTCGGCCTCGGTGTAGTCGCAGCCTTGCACGCCATTGATCCACGTCTCGATGCGCGGCCCCTGCGCGCGGATGACGTATTCGTTCCAGTCCTGCCGCTTGATGACGGGGTCGAGCGCCTTCATGTCGGACTGCGCCATGAGCTTGTTGCGGCGCGATTCGTCATAGACGCAGCCATACCACGACGGCTCGCCGTAGTCGCACTGGTAGCCGGCCATCTCGCTGTTATTCGGCACGCGCTGGCTGCGGATTTGGAAGCCGGAATTGATGAAGCCCGCCGTGCCCGTGAGCTTGATTTTGAAACGCACGATGAAGTCGCCGTAGTCCTTTTTGCCCGCGAGAAATTCGTTGCGCGGCATCTGCGCGTCGAGCGCGCCGCCGGTGAGGCAGCCATCCTCCACGCGCCACAGCTTCGGGTCGCCCTCCCAGCCGTCGAGCGTTTTGCCGTCGAAGAGCGGCGTGGTTTTGCCGACGGGCGGCGGAGGCCCGGCGTGGGCGAGCGTGGTGAAAGCGAGAGCGGCGAGGACGAGGAGTGTTTTCATGGGCGGGAGGGTTGGCAGCGGGAGAACCCGGAGGATGAGGGTTCTGTTGGAAAATGTCAGCGGAGACGATGAAGCCGCCGGGCTGGCGGTGCGCCCGTCCCTCCGATCGACCGCCGCTATTTCAAAAACCGCAGCACGTCGGCGCGCAGCTTTTCCGCGTCGGGGCGGTAGAGATACATCATGTGCCCGCTCTGGTAGTGCTGGGTCGAGATGTTGGCGCGCGCGCTTTTGGGCAGGGTGAGGTGGGCGAGGCTGTAGGCGAGGGTGTCCTCGGGGCAGGCGAGGTCGCGGTAGGCGGAGAGGACGAGGACCCGGAGGCGCGGGTTGGTTTTCAGCGCCTCGGCGAGCCGGGCTTCGTTGGAGGCGTAGCGGCCCTCGAAGGCGGACCACTTCCAGGGGAGGCCGTTGAGGACGTGGTAGGGGTGGTCGCTTTCGTAGCCGAGTTCGCCGCGGATGTAGGCGTTGATGGCGGAGGAAAAGCCGCCGACGATGTTGGAGAAGGAGGGGTCGAAGTCGGGGCGCTGCTCGCTGCGGTCGCCGTCCTCGCCGGTCACACGGGCGTCGAAGCGGCCGAGGATTTTGCCCTCTTTGCGCAGGAGCATTTCCCGGAAAAAGGAGGCGTCGATGCGCAGGTCCTGGTCGTCGATCTGCTCGGCGCTGAGGCCGGTGAGGCGGGCGAGTTTTTCCGCGAGGCGCTTCCGGTCTTCCGGCGCGAGGGCCGCACCTTTGTGCAGCCCGGTGGCGTATTCGCCTTGGGCGAAGGCGCGGGATTCCGCGACCGCTCTCTCAAGGTCGGCCTGCAGGTCCGGCGCGAGTTTTTTGTGGTAATGCGCGGTGGCCGTGAGCGTGGGCAGAAAGAGCGCGTAGGGCAGGTCATTGGCGATGGCGGAGTTGAGCGTCTGGAAATTGACGATGCCCGACATGAGCATGAGCCCTTCGCAGTACAGCCCGTGCTTGTCTTGGAGGTAGCCCGCGAGCCCGGCCACGCGCATGACGCCGTAGCTTTCGCCGAGCAGGTATTTCGGCGACGCCCAGCGCTGCTCGCGGGTGGTAAAAAGCCGGACGAATTCGCCGACAGCGGCGATGTCCTCGTCCACGCCGAAGAACTGCTCGGGCTTCTCGCCCTTCGCCGCGCGGCTCAGGCCGGTGGAGACGGGATCGACAAAGACGAGGTCGGTGGCGTCGAGGATGGAGTTCGGGTTGTCCACGATGCGCGAAACCGTGGCCGGCGTGAGGCCCTCCGCCGGCAGATCCAGCCGCCGCGGGCCGAGGCCGCCGAGGTGCAGCCAGACCGCCGAGGCGCCGGGGCCGCCGTTGAAGCAAAACGTGATCGGCCGGGTGCTCGCGTCCTTGGCCGCGAGGCGTTTCCCATCGGCATCGGTGACGGCGTAATAGACGTAGAAAACATCCGCCTTCGACGCGCCGTCATCCTTCAGCACGGGAATGGTCCCGGTCTGCGCGAGGTACTTCACTTCCACGCCGCCAAGCGTGACCTTGCCCGCGTGCTCCTTGGGCTTGTCGTCCTTGGCCTTTTCGTCCTTCGGTTTGTCATCCTTCTTCGCGTCGGCTTTGGCCTCGGGCTTCTTTTCGCCCGGGGGCGCTTCGGCGGTTTCGGGGGTCGCTTTGTCGTCGGCGAAAACCGGGAGCGTGAAGGCGAGGAGGAGGGCGAGTGGACGGAGGTTCATGGGAAGAAAATCAGGCCAGGCACTTGCCTAGTTCCGCGCGGATGCGGGCTTCGTCGAGCGCCTTGCCGATGAAGACGAGCTGGCTGGTGCGCTGCTCATCTTTTTCCCACAGCCGGTCCCAGAGGATCGTGAAGCGGTTGTTCACCCCGTGAAAAATGGCGCGCCGCGGGTTGCCGGCGATGGCGAGGAAGCCTTTGCTGCGGAACACCTTTTCCTTTTCGGAAAGCTGCTGCACGAAGAACTCGAACTTCTCGACGTTGAACGCGCGGTCGAACTCGAAGCTGAACGACTGGATGTCGTGATGATGCCGCGTGTTGAGTTCATTGAGGAACTCGGGATCGACGCTGAGCTTCTGGTCCACGTCGAAGGCGTGCATGTCGAGCAGCTCCCTGAGGTTCACCTCGGAGTGGTTCGTGCGGAACATCTGCGCGTGCGGGTTCAGCTCGCGGGCCTTGGCCTCGATGCGGGCGAGGTGCGCCTCGTCCACGAGGTCGGTCTTGTTGAGCAGGAGGAAATCGGCCATCGCGATCTGCTCGCGCGCGGTCTCGGCGTCGGCCATCTGCTTTTCGATCTGCTCCACGTCCACGACGGTAATGATCGAGTCCATGCGCACGAACTGCTGCAGCTGCGGGATGTTCAAAAACGTCTGCGCCACCGGCCCCGGATCGGCGATGCCCGTGGTCTCGATGAGCAGATAGTCGAAGCCACCCTTTTTCAAAAGGTTCTGCACGCCCTTCACCAAATCCTTGCGCACCGTGCAGCACAGGCAGCCGTTGCTCATCTCCAGCACTTCGTCTTTCGTGCTCTCGATCAGGGCGCCGTCGATGCCGATCTTGCCGACCTCATTGACGATGACGGCAAACTTGTAGCCGTGCTGCTGCTTGAGGATGTAGTTCAGCAGGGTAGTTTTTCCGGCGCCGAGAAAGCCGGTGAGGATGGTGACGGGGACGGGTTTCATGGAAAAGTGACGAGTGAGAGATGGAAAGTGTCAGGTGCGCGCGCACTTTCCACGGCAAAAAAACTGGCGGCCCGGAGGAAAACCCCAAGCCGCCAGCGACGTTCGAAAATGTGCGGAGACTACCGCTTTTTCTTCAGGAGCGGCAGGCCGGTCTTGGTGTTTTCGGACACTTCGTAGCCTTCGGGGAGCGCGTCGATCGCGCCTTCCTTGGCCTCGCCGCCAAAGTAGTAAAGGGTGACTTTCTGGCCGCCCTTCAGTTCCTGAAGACGGCGATGGAGAAAGTAGGTTTTCGCGGATTTTTTGCTGACGACGCTGAAGGCCATAGGTGTGGGTGCTTTTGAGTTGGTGATGGTTTTGAGGTGAACGCCAGCGCCTTTAGATGACGCCAGCGGTTCGCAGCGTGGCATACGCGCCGTTTTTCGTCACGGTTTTAAGCGCGCGCGCGGTGAGCTTCACGGTGACGAACTTTTTCAGCTCGCTAACCCAGATACGCTTGGTCTTGAGGTTCGGCGTAAAGGTGCGCGTGACGACCTTGGTCACGTGCTGGCCGATGCCGCCCTTTTTCTTGGCGAGACCGCGGCGGTGGATTTTGCTGCCCTTGGTGGGGTGCGCGTCGGTGATGCTGCAACGTTTCATAGGAAAATTTTCGGTTTCTTAAATGGGGCGGGGACAATGGGGGTGTGCCCCGGGGTGGTCAAGGGGAAATTCCGCGCCTATCGCAGCGTCGCCAAATCCGCATCGACCATGATCTGCACCAGCTCCCGGAACCGCGTCTGCGGCTCCCAGCCCAGTTTCGCCTTGGCCTTCGCCGGGTCGCCGATGAGCAGGTCCACCTCGGCCGGTCGCTCGTAGCGCGCGTCGTATTTCACATGCTCCTGCCAGTCCAGCCCGGCATGGGCAAAAGCCACCTCCACAAACTCGCGCACGCTGTGCGTTTCGTTCGTGGCCAGCACGTAATCGTCGCCCTCCGGCTGCTGGAGCATGCGCCACATGCCTTCCACGTATTCCGGCGCGTAACCCCAGTCGCGCTTCGCATCCATGTTGCCGAGATAGAGTTCCTGCTGTTTGCCCAGCTTGATCGCCGCCACCGCACGCGTGATTTTCCGCGTCACGAAGGTCTCCCCGCGCCGCGGGCTCTCGTGGTTGAACAGGATGCCGTTGCTCGTGTGCAGCCCGTAGCTTTCGCGGTAGTTCACCGTCGCCCAGTAGCCGTACACTTTCGCCACCGCGTAGGGCGAGCGCGGCCAGAATGGCGTCGTCTCCGTCTGCGGCACCGCCTGCACCTTGCCGTACATCTCGCTCGATGAGGCCTGGTAAAACCGCGCCGGCACCTTGGTCTCGCGTAGCGCTTCGAGCAGCCGGATCGTCCCCAGTCCGACGACATCGCCCGTGTACTCCGGGATGTCGAAACTCACCCGCACATGGCTCTGCGCGCCGAGATGGTAGATCTCATCCGGCCCGGTGCGGTCGATCAGCCGCGTGAGGTTCAGCGAGTCCGCGAGGTCGCCGTAGTGCAGGTGCAGCCGCACGCCGTTCACATGCGGATCGGCGTACAGGTGGTCGATGCGTGACGTATTGAACGTGCTCGCGCGGCGGATGATCCCGTGGACTTCGTAGCCCTTGGCGAGCAGCAGGTCCGCGAGATACGAGCCGTCCTGGCCGGTGATGCCGGTGATGAGTGCTTTTTTCATAAAATGGTGGGCGCGTTGCCTAAGCAGCCGTCAAGCCAGCACCCCGAGGACTTCTTGCTGAGCCGCCAGCAGATCGGCAATCCCTTTCTTCCCCAGCGCCAGCATCGCCAGCATCTGCTCATGCGAAAACGTGCTCTCCTCTCCCGCGCCCTGCACCTCCACAAACTGCCCGTCGTCCGTCATCACCACATTCAGGTCCACTGTCGCATCCTTGTCCTCCACGTAGTTCAAATCGAGGGCCGCTTCCCCGCCCACGATCCCCACGCTCACCGCCGCCACCATCTGCCGGATCGGCGATTTCTTCAGCACGCCCTCCGCCAGCAGTCGCCGGCATGCCAGCGCCGCCGCCACGCACCCACCCGTGATCGACGCCGTCCGCGTCCCCCCGTCCGCCTGCAAGACATCGCAATCCACCCACAGCGTCCGCGCCCCCAGCGCATCCAGGTCGATCACCGCCCGCAGCGAGCGCCCGATCAGCCGTTGGATCTCCACACTGCGCCCGTCCAGCTTCCCCTTCGAGCTGTCGCGCGCCTTCCGCGGCTGCGTCGAGTACGGCAGCATCGAGTATTCCGCCGTGATCCACCCGCCCGCCACCTTCTGCGCCTTCATCCAGCCGGGCACGCCTTCCTCGATCATCGCGCTGCAAATCACCCGCGTATCCCCACTCGCGATCAGCACCGAACCAGTGGCATGCGGGGCAAAATTCGGCGTGAAAGAAAGCGGGCGGATTTGATCGCTCGCGCGACCGTCGGGACGTGGCATAGGGCGCGGAAGGTAGGCGGGCAGGAGTGAAAGTGAAGGGTTTAATGTCCGGCGGCACGCCATAGGACAGAGGAGACTTAGGCGACCCATAGGTCTCATCCGTTCCATTGGTCCCAAGCCCGAAAAAAAAAGCCGGCGGCCAGTTTCCTGGCCGCCGGCGGTTCGATTTTGCGGTTTGGGGCGTGCGGTTTAGACCGCCTTGTCGCCGGTTTCGTCGGTGCGGATGCGGACGGCCTCCAACACTGGGGAGATGAAGACCTTGCCGTCTCCGATCTTGCCCGTCTTGGCCGCTTTCACGATGGCATCCACGGCCTTGTCGGTGAGTTCGTCCGTGAGCACGACCTCGATTTTGATCTTCGGCAGAAAGTCCACAGTGTACTCGCTCCCGCGGTAGATTTCCGTGTGGCCTTTCTGGCGTCCGAAGCCTTTGACTTCGGACACCGTCATGCCTTCCACGCCGATTTCGGCGAGGGCTTCTTTCACTTCCTCCAGTTTGAAGGGTTTGATAATGGCTTCGATTTTTTTCATAGCTGTTTAGTGATGGGTGGCGGGTTGGGTGCGGATCAAAGAATGTAGCCTTCTTCCTGATGGTCGGTGATGTCGAGCCCTTGCGTTTCGGCCTCCACCGTCGGCCGCAGTCCGATGATGACTTTCACTACCGTGGCGATGACCGCCGTGGCGACCACCGACAGCACCAGCGTAAAGGCGACGGCCTTGAGCTGCTCCATAAGCAGCGTGTGGCCCACGATTTCCTTGAGGTTGGTGTTGAGGTTGCCGTTCACGTCGGCCGTGGCGAGCACGCCGGTGAGGATCGCGCCGAGGGTGCCGCCGACGGCGTGGACGCCAAAGGTGTCCAGCGCGTCGTCGTAACCGATCATGTTTTTCACAAACACGACGAAAATATACGGGACCACCGCCGCGAGCAGGCCGATGATCATCGCCCCCGTCGCATCGACGAAGCCGCAAGCCGGCGTGACGACCACGAGGCCGGCCACGATGCCCGAGCAGAAGCCGAGGATCGAGGCGTGGCCTTTGTGGATGAGTTCGATCATGCCCCAGACAAAGCCCGCGGTCGCCGCGGCGAGCGTGGTGGTCATAAAGGCGTTGGACGCCACGCCGTCGGCGGCCACCGCGGAGCCGGCATTAAAGCCGTACCAGCCGACCCAGAGCATGCCGGTGCCGACCATACAAAGGACCATCGAGTGCGGGCTCATCTTCTCTTTCCCAAAGCCCTTCCGTTTGCCCAGGATGAGGCACAGGATCAGCGCGCTCCAGCCCGAGGTCATGTGGACCACGGTGCCGCCCGCGAAGTCGATGGCCTTGAACGAGGCGGCCACACTTTTGCCCGCCGCGCCGGTGTCGAGCCCGCCGCCATTCCACACGCCGTTCATGAAGCCGGTGATGCCCCAGACCATGTGGGCCATGGGGAAATAGACGACAAACATCCAGATGGCGATGAAGCCCATGATGGCCATGAACTTCATGCGCTCCGCGATCGCGCCGACGATGAGCGCCGGGGTGATGATGGCAAACATGAGCTGATACATGGCGAAGACGTTCTGCGAGACCCAGTAGGAGTAGTCCGTATTGGGCGCGCTGGTCACACCCTTGAGGAAGAAGAACTCACTGCCGCCGATGAAGGGGTTGTTGTAGCTCTTGCCGAAGACCAGCGAGTAGCCAAACGCCCACCACAGCACGGTCACAAGCCCCGCGCAGCCGAGGCACTGCGCGCAGACGCTGAGCACGTTTTTGCGCCGCACTAGGCCGCCGTAGAAAAGGGCGAGGCCCGGCAGGGTCATAAAGAGCACCAGCGCCGCGCAGACCATCATGAACCCGTTGTGGCCGGGCCCGGCGACGCCGGTGACGAGATGCGCTTCCTTGTTCCAGGCCGCGCCGGGATCGAGGTTGTTGATGTAGGCGATCGCCCCCCGAAGCAGGGCGTCCTTTTCTTCGGCGGTCGGCGGTGTGGGAGCCGCGGCGGCAGGTGCGGCGTCGGGCGCGGCGACCGCCGGGGTGGTCGCCGAGGCGGGCGCGGCTACGGGAGCAACGGCATCCTGGGCGGAAACGCTGCCGGTGAGCGAGGCCCAGGTCAGGGCAGTCGCCGCGAGCAGCGCGGTAAAGTGGCGGGTGAATTTCATGCGGGTATGGATATGGGTCGGTTTGGTGGTTTCAGTGTGACCGCCGGACTTCGCGAGGCGATTGGCGAAGCGTGAACACTTCAGCAAAAACCCGTGGCGAAAACCGGCGGCGATTTGTCAGGCGTCCCCTTAGCAACGGGTATGCCACGCGCTCAACCCGCGCATTTTACTCTGGAAAATCGCACCCGCCCATCAGCTACCACCCGCCCGTAATGCCCAAATAGCACCAGCCGACCGGGCCGCTGCGCGATTCTCACCACCGCGCCGACCGTGAGCACTGAGCAGTGAGCAGTGAGCAGTGAGTAGTGGGAAGTAGGACGGCTACATCTCTACTGCTTACTGCTCACTTCTTTCGCCCTACGCCCGCGGATGCGCCTGATCGTACACCTTTTTCAACCGCTCCGTGGTCACATGCGTGTAAATCTGCGTGGTCGAAAGACTCGCGTGCCCCAGCAGCGACTGCACGCTGCGCAAATCCGCCCCGGCATCCAGCAAATGCGTGGCAAAGCTGTGCCGGAGCTGATGCGGGCTCACCCGCACCGCGATACCCGCGTGCGCCAGATAGCGCTGCACCACCAGCCACACATTCGTCGCCCGCAGCCGCCGCCGCACCTTGCTGATGAAGAGCGGCCCCGTCTCCACCCGCGCCTCGTGCCGGTAGCGTTGGATCGCCTCCAGCGCCGGCGCACCCACCGGCACCACCCGCTCTTTGCGCCCCTTGCCGAGCACCCGCACGCTCTCCGAGAAAACGTCCACGTCCTTCACATCCAGCGAGACCAGCTCCGCCAGCCGCAGTCCGCTGCTGTAGAATAGTTCCAGGATCGCCGCGTCGCGCGCCGGCATCCACGCCGGCGCCTGCTTCTGCCGCTCCATTTGCAGCGGTGCCGCCAGCAGCGCGGCGATCTGCTGCGCATTGAGGAAATGCGGCAGCTTCTTCTCCAGCTTCGGGAGCTGCACGTCCGCCAGCGGGTTCGACTTCAGCCCGTGGCGCTGCGTCAGGTATTTGAAAAACGTCCGCAACGCCGCGAAATGCAGCCGGATGGTGGGCCGCGCCATCTCCCGCTTGCTGCACGCAAAGAGATACCGCCGGAAATCATCCGCGGTCAGCTCCCGCCACCCCGGTTCCGGCATCGCCTCGCGGAACCGGGCCAGCGCATGCCGGTAATTCACCAGCGTCCGCGGCGAGACATTCCGCTCGTTCTCCAGCGCCTCGAAAAAGGCCTCGGCCAGCCGGTCGCGCTTCGGGGTTTTCATCCGCGATGCTGCTGGAGCTGAGCCGCCGCGTGAACCAGCACGATCATGCCGCGTGCGCCCGTGCGGAGTTTGGCGGAAAGCCGCTGCCGCTCGATCAAGTCCGAAGTTGGCGGAGGAGAAAAACGAGGTAGGGAAAACAGCGCCAGCCCATCGAAAGCGTGCAGGCGGGCCGGCGTCTCCGTCTCCCTCACCCGCTCCCGCCGCTCGGCCTCGATATACTCTCCGGTTCCCTGCCAGCCCATCACGTAGCCTTTCATCCGGGCGTAAAGTTCTTCGTCAGTCATGGCGGGAAAGTAGCGGGCCAAAGCCGCGCCGGCGAGCGACGATGCCGCCGGCGTCCCCTTCAGCAGCTCTTGGAAGATGACAATACCTGCCGCCGGAACCGCGGGCGCGGCAGATGCGGACCGCTACTTTTTCCCGATGAGCGGGCTCAGCTCGGCGGGCTGCGCGGTGGCGCCGACTTCGCCGGTGCGACCGGTGCCGCGGACGAAGCTGAGCGTGGCGGAGCGTTCCTCCACGCGGTCCGGCGAACGGGCAATGACGGGGATCGCGAAGTCGCCGTCGGGCAGCGTGAAGTGGTAGCGGAAGGTGCCGTCCGGGCCGAGGCGGATCTCTTTGCCGTCGATCCACACCGTCGCGTCGGGATGGGTGCCGCCGTAGAAGATGATCTCAGCGTTGACGTGCATGTAGAAACCGCGCTCGCGCTTCACGCTAAAGGGCTGCGCGCTCCAGCTCGCGCCGATGCCGCTGAAGAGGCTCGTGGGGCCGGGCACGAGGGACTCGGCATAGCGCCCCGACAGGCCGCTGGCGGTGTCGCTGTGCAGTTTTTCGTGGAGCTTTTTGCGCAGCATCTGGTCGATTTCCGCGGAGCCGAGGCCGATGCGGTCGGTGAGCGCTTCGCCGAGCAGGGCGGCCAGCAGGCGCTTCTGCTCATCGCTCCACGATGGCGCGCGACCGGCGTGAAACTCGATGCGCCCCTCGCCGGCGATGCGCGCCAGGGCGGCGATGAGGCTTTCGCCCTCCTCCATTTTTTCGCGGATCATTTCGAGCAGCCGCTCGTAGCTGAAGTCCGCGGGCACGGTGGCAAATTCCGCGGGCGCATCCGCAGCCACGCCGTCGGGCGGGGTGGCGGCGGCGTTGGAGGTGGCCACGGCCAGCCACTCGCCGCTTTTTTCAAAGTAGCCCAGCTCGGCGATGTAGACGGTGGCGGGCTGGGAGACGGGCACGTACCAGTTGCGCGCCTCGGGCTTGATCTCCACGAGCGCTTCCTCGATGCCCGTCGTGGTGCTGACCTTGAGGAAGAACTGCGCGACGCCGCCGCGCATGGAGGCGGCGGGATACTTCGCCCAGTCCAGGTCCCAATAGCTGAACAGCCACCGCGGATCGCGCGCGGTGAGGAAAAGCGTGTCCTGCTGATACGTCGCCGGCAGCTCGCCGAGGTCTTCGTAGGCCGGCGTTTCCGCGGGCGGCGCAGGCTCGGCGGCGATGTCGTATTTGTGCGCGTCGCCCTCGGTCTCGACGCCCGTCACCGGCTCCTGCGCGAGGTGGAAAGCGTGAGATTTCACGTTCTGCCCGGGGGAGGAATTGGTGGCGGATTCGTCTTTGGGCATGGGGTTTTCGGTTTGAGTTGAATTGCGGGTTTGCTGCTGACGGGGCACCGCCATTAAGGATTTCGCCCGCCCACGTCAATCCGGTTTTCTTTTTCACCCATGCTCACCAAACGCGTCATCCCCTGCCTCGATGTCCACGATGGCAAAGTCACCCGCGGCATCCAGTTTGGCCGCGCCGAGGAAGGGGGCCTGCGCGTGGTCGGCGACCCGGTGGAACTCGCGCGCCGCTACAACGATCAGGGCGCGGATGAGATGGTGTTTTTCGACATCACCGCCAGCGCCCATGGCCGCGGCTCGATGATCGACGTGATCGAAAGAACGGCCGCGCACTGCTTCATGCCGCTGACCGTCGGCGGCGGCATCCGCGCCGTCGAGGACATGAGCGTGATGCTGAAAAGCGGGGCCGACAAAATCAGCATCAACTCCAGCGCCATCGCCACGCCGGAGCTGATCGGCGCCGGGGCCGAGCGCTTTGGGAGCCAGTGCATCGTCGTCAGCATCGACGCGAAAAAGACCGCGCCGGATCGCTGGGAGGTCTTCGTCCAAGGCGGGCGCAAACCCACCGGGCTCGACGCCGTCGAGTGGGCCACCCGCGCGGTGGCACTCGGCGCGGGCGAGATCGTGCTAAACAGCATCGACGCCGACGGCACCAAGGCCGGCTACGACCTCGTCATCACCCGTCGCATCAGCGAAGCCGTGGGCGTCCCCGTGGTGGCCAGCGGCGGCGCGGGCACCCTCGACCACATGGCCGCCGTGCTCGCCGAGGGCAAAGCCGACGCCGTGCTCGCGGCCAGCATCTTCCACTTCGGCGAATACACCGTCACCGACGTGAAGCACTATCTCGCCCAGCACGGCGTCCCGGTGCGACTGCCGGAAAAGGTGAGCGCTTAAAAAAACCTACGCGCTCCGGCGGCGGCCGGCCGCTAGCAGCAGCGTGCCGAAGCCTAACAGGCCGCTCGTGGCAGGCTCGGGGATGGAAGGCTCGGGACCGCCGAGGATCGCGACGGTGTGGTCGATCAGCGCCGTGTCCGCCGCGTTCACGATCCCGTCGTAATTGAAGTCGCCGTGATACCAGTCCGTCCCACCCGGCGTGATCAACGCGTAGTCGAGGGCATCGACCGAGCCGTCGAGGTTCGCATCGCCATAGTAGGTTCCCAAGACGAAAGTCTCGGCTCCCGTCGGCGTCGTGTGACCGAAGAAGCTCGAATAGCCCGCCTCGGCATTGCTGATGCAACCCACGGCCGCAATTTGCGCCAAATCTGCAGCCGCCACGCTGCTCCAAATTCCGTAGCCATCCCAAGTCCCAGCGTTACAGCCGGTCACCACGTATCCGTAGATTTGCTCAAATGGCGAAAGGCGAACGATGGCGGCGTTGTTCCGAATGTTAAGCTTGCCATTGGGCGCGATAGTCATCGTCCCCACATCGAGAACGATCAGTGATGCGTGCGCGGAATAGCCGGCGCTTAGGGTGAGGAGATTGGCGAGGATGAGGTGTTTGGTTTTCAAGGTTCTAACGAGGCCGTCTGGTTGTGAGCAGGCCGCTGTCTGGGATGATTTGCGCCGCATTGTCTTTATATAAGCCCGCCGGTCACCGCATTTCGGCGTACTAGGGCAAAATCGTTCGCGTCGCTCGCATCCAACTGCCCTCAGCCGCATGACCGACAGCGCCTCCCGACCCGCTTTTTCGTAGCGCATCGCGGCAACGTGCTCAGCTTCGCTCCAGCAGCAAGCCGCCCGCCTGCTGATTGAAGCCGAGCACGGAAATGAGCGCGATTTTCCATGCCGCACCGCGCTGGCCCGACCCCACGCCCTTTTCCAGCGCCAGCGCCCCGACGATGACCTGCATCAGCGCGCTCGCGCCCAGGGCTTCGCCAAAGGCGCGCTTCGGAAAATACGCCACCGCCGCCGGACAATGCCGCACAATGGCTGCGCGTTCCGCGCGATCCACCGAAGTGCCGTTCGAACTGCCGACGAGGACATCGACCGCACCCGCGCCCACCAAATCCGCGAACACCCGATCCACCGCGCCCGCCGCTGCACTGCGCCGGAAGACGCTCACGCCGGCATGCTGCGCCGTCACCTTCACCCGCCCCTCACGCGCTAGCACCACCGCCGCCGCGCCTTCCGCGAGCAGCGCGCCGCGGCCTTCCGGTGTTGAGCGCGCCAGCCGCCAGTCGCGGTACGCCTCGCACACCACCCAGTCCAGCTCCTCGCTGCCCACGACTACGACTTGCGCGAGGTCGCTGGTATCGAGCAGTTGCTCCGCAAATTTCATCGCCGCGAGCCCGACCGACGCATCGCCGACCAGCGTGTAGCTCGCGCCGTCGATGCCGAGCAGCGCGGCGAGATGGCTGGCCGGCGCGTTATACACGGTCTCGGGAAAAAGCAGCGGGCTCGCCGCGTTCGCGCCCTGTTTCACGAGCTGCTCGTAGAACTTGCGCGTGTAGATGACCCCGCCGTTCGAGGCCGCGAAAACCACCGCCGTCCGTGCCGCCAGCTCCGGCGTCATCGCGATGCCCGCATCCGCCAGCGCCGCCAGCCCCGCGGCGACGGCGAAATACGAAATCGCGCTCGACCGCCGCAGCCGCGGATTGCGCGTGAGCGTGTCGACCAGCTTCATCGGCACCGGCGCATAAACGTGCGCGCGGCCCGTCTCGGGATTCGCGATCGTCTTCACCTCCGCCGTCTCGCCTGCGCAAAGCCGCGCCCACACTTCATCCAGCCCCGCACCCAGCGGCGTGACCCAGCCCATGCCAGCGAGATGCGCGCTCACGAGTCAGTCCTTTCTAAAACCACCGACGCATTCGTTCCCCCAAACCCGAACGAATTCGAAACCACGCACCGCACCCGCGCCTCGCGCGCCTTGTTCGCCACGATGTCCAGCACCCACGCGGGATCGGGCTCCGCGTAGTTGATATTCGGCGGGAGAAACTGCCCGCGCAGCGCCAGCACCGAAAACGCCGCCTCGATCGCGCCCGCTGCGCCGAGCGCGTGGCCCATCATGGATTTCGTGGAGCTGACCGGCACCCGCGCGCCGAAAAGCTGCGCGATGGCGGTGCCCTCGGTCGCGTCGTTGAAGGCCGTGGCCGTGCCGTGCGCGTTGATGTAATCGACCTCCGCCGGCGTGCGCCGCGCATCGGCCAGCGCCCGCTCCATGGCCTGCCGCGGGCCGATGCCGCTCGGGTGCGGCTGGGTGAGGTGATGGTTGTCCGTCGAGATGCCGTAGCCCGTGACCTCCGCGAGAATCGTCGCCCCGCGCCGCCGCGCCGATTCCATTTCCTCCAGCGCCAGGATGGCCGCGCCCTCGCCGAGCACGAGCCCCGCGCGGTTCTTGTCGAAAGGGCGGATCTTTTCCGTCGTCGAAGCCTGGAGCGAATCGAAGCCCGCAAAAACCATCTCCGCAAGCACATCGTAACCGCCGCACAGCACGCGCTCATGCAGCCCCGCCCGCACCAGCCGGAACGCATGCCCCACCGCATTCGTCCCCGACGCGCACGCATTCGCAATGATCTGGCTCGGGCACGCAAACCCGCCCGCCTCCAGCGCATCCAGCACCGCCTTCTGCGGCAGATAATTCGCCAGCCACCCCGCCCGCTCCCGCGGCTTTTTTTTCGCCACCTGCGCCCGATAAAACTGCTCCCCAAAACTCATGCCGCCGCTCGTCGTGCCCACGACAAAAAGCTCCGGCACAAACGCCTCATCCTGCGCCTGCATCTCCCGCGCCGCCGCGATCATCATCTGCGAAGCCGGATGCAACCGCGCCTTCCGCCTTTCCTCCACCTGCCCCGCCGTCTTGCAGCGCGTCCGGCTCACGTCGAAGCGCGTCACCGCCGCCACCCCATCCCGCCCCGCCCGCAGCGACGCCGCATTCTCCTCCG
>JANPHJ010000189.1:0-14271 GCA_031424395.1 Chthoniobacter sp. | reverse complement strand
ACTACGATCATGATTTCCACGAGGGTAAAGCCCCCGCGATTCTTGTTCAGTTTCTGCAACATAGGATTATGTATGATTTCTATTTGGTTTTGTTTGTTGTGATTTGCGATTTGCATCGCAACTGTTGGAACCTTCTTTAGCAGCGGTGATGCCACGAACTTTGGCTTTTGTGATAATTTCCACAAAGCCACGCTTTTTTCCGCACCTTTACTCTGAGTCCGCCCAATCGTCTTTGCCTCCATGTTCTCCAGCCGTCTCCTTCAAGCCTTTCGCGCTGCGCCCGCTTTCGCGATTCTATTTCTCGCGTTTGCGATTCGGCTGCTCGTTCTCGTCCGCTTTTCAAACTCCCCGCACTTCCTGCCCGACGGCGATGACATGAAGTTTTACAGCGATTGGGCGCTGCGCATCACCCACGGGCAGTGGACGGATCACCAAGCCTTCTATGGCCTGCCGGGCTACGCCTTCTGTCTCGGGGCCATCTACAAACTCTCGGGCGGCCTCGATCCCTTTGCCGCGGGCCTGGTGCAGGCGCTCATGGATGCGGGCATCGCCACGCTGCTCTACAAAATCGCGAGCGCCGTCTTCGCGCCCACGGCGGAGGAAAATGACTCGTCGCTGGCCGCCGCGCGACCTCACGTCATCGGCGTCGGCGCCGCGCTGCTGTGGATGTTCTTCACGCCAGCGCAGGCCTTTTCCATGATCCTCATGCCCACGATCTGGCTCGTGCTCTCCTACTACACCTGCGTCTGGTGGGCGGTGAAAACGCAGCGCTCTTCGTGGTGGCGGCCTTGGCTGGCGCTCGGGATTTTCGCCGGGGTGATCGCCATGCTCGTGGCTACGATTTTCTTCGCCATGCCACTGCTGCTAATTGCGATCTTTCTCTCCGTGGAGCGCGGCAAGCCTTGGAGAATGCGGCTCCCGAAGATCGCCGCCGCCGTGCTGGCCCTCGTGGGCGGCCTCTATGTGGGCACTGCGCCCGCGTGGATCCACAATTACTTCATCGCCCACGAACCCGTCATGCTTACCGCGCACAGCGGCATCAATTTCTGGGTCGGCAACAACCCCGTCGCCAACGGCTACCCCAAGATGCCGCCGGGCCTCCGCGCCTCACAGGAAGGCATGCTCAAAGACTCGCTGACCATCGCTGAAAAAGAATCTGGGAAAAAGCTTACCCGCGCCGAAGTGTCAAAGTTCTGGTCGGCAAAAGCCAACGCCTACATCCGGGAAAACCGCCCCGTCTGGCTGCGCCTCATGGCTACCAAATTCGAAAACTTCTGGAACGCCTACCAATACGATGACGTCGGCGCGATGAAACGTCTGAGCGACGACGGCATCCTCCCGCCCGGCCTCCGCTTTGGTTTCATCGCCGCCCTCGGGCTTGCGGGCTTGCTACCCGCGATCCTGCTTTTCCCCCGCTCCCGCTGGGTCGCCGCCGCGGTGATGCTGCATATGTGCGCACTGATGCCGGTGTTCGTCACCGAGCGTTACCGCCTCGCTGCCGCGCCGGGCCTCATGATTCTCGCCGCGCTCGGGCTCTGGCAGGTTTGGGTAAACCTGATCCGCGGCCACTGGCTCGGCGTCGGCGCGTATCTCGTCCTCGCGGGGGGCGCGGCCACTTTCGTCTCCGTCCCGCGCACCGATCCGGGCCTGTGGTCGCTCGATTTCTACAACGCCGGCATCCGCTCCCTGGCCTCCGGCGACCTCGACCTCGCGCAGCGCAACTTCGAAACCGCCTACGCCTACGTGCGCGACAATTCCGAAATCAACTTCGCCCTCGGCAACCTCTGGCTCGCGAAAAGCAGCAGTGCGACCGAAGCCAGCGCCAAAGACGACGCCCGCGTGCGCGCCCGCAATTTCTACATTCGCACCCTGAATCTCAAACCCCGCCACGCCAGCGCGCTCAACAATCTCGGCGTCCTCGCCATGGAGGACAAACGCTGGGACTTGTCGGAAAAATTCCTCCTCAGCTCCATCGACGCCGAACCCGACGACGCCAAGACCTACTACCTCCTCGCCCGTGTCCGCTTTGAAGCGGGCAAAGCCGCCGAGGCCAAAGGGCCGCTCCAAAAGGCGCTCGAACTGCGTCCGGCGCAAAAGGAGTTCCTCGAACTGCGCGAGCGGATCGCCGCGCCGCCTAAGCCGCCTTCCGCAGCGGCTGCGCCTCGGCCGGAGCCGCTGGCGAAGTAGCCAGCGAGAAGCCCGCCGCCTTCGCATCGCGATCAAACATCTGCACCGTATCGAGCGAGAGCGCATCGAGATCTCGCCCGCTCATGGAAATCGCCTTGTGCAAAATATCGTGCGGCACCGTCACGATCTGCGCCCCGGCCTCGTCGGCTTGGAAGATATTGAAAACCTCGCGCACGCTCGCCCACAGCACTTCCGCCTTCGGCAGTCCGCGCAGCACCGCATGACTCGCCCGTACGATCGGCATAGGATCGCGCCCGGTATCCGCGATGCGTCCCGCAAAAATCGACACCACCGATGGCACCTCTGCCACCAGCGCCCGAGCCACCTGCTCGATTTGCCGCTCGGACAAAATCGCCGTCACATTCAGCCGCACGCCGTCCTCCGCGAGGTCGCGGATCAGCTCCATCGCCGACTCGCCCGCCGGGCTCAGCACCGGGATTTTCACGTACACATTGTCCTGCCAGTCGCGCATCCGCAGCGCCTGCCGCCGCATTTCTTTGAAATCATCCGCGAACACCTCGAAAGAAATCGGCTTCGACTTCACGGTCTGGAGCACGTCCTTGGCAAAGGCCTCGTAGTCCGAGATGCCCGCCTTCTTCATCAGCGTCGGGTTCGTCGTCATCCCCTGGATCAGCGGATTGGCGTAAAGGTCGAGCATCCCCGCCTTGTCGGCACCGTCGGCGAAGATTTTGATTTTGAGAGAGTGCAGCGAGGTCATGCCCGCAAAGTTTAGCTATTCGCATGCCACCGTCGCCCGAGCCTCCGCAGGCCGATGGAGTCCTACGGCATCCGCAGGATCAGCCGCACGGCGTCCAGCCGGAGGTGCGCGGACGCGAGCGCGGTTTGCAAATCCGTCTGCTGCTGCACCGTCGCCTCGATTTCCGCGGGTCGGACGTGGTCGTTGATTTCCGCCAGATCGCGCAGTCGCTGCACCTCGTGGCTCAACTGGCCGCTCATTTTTGCCACCGCTGCCACCACGACTTTTTCGAGCCGCTCGGCCGCAACCTGCCGGGCCTTTTCCAGCATTGCCGGGAGCAGTTTCTTTTTCACCGCGCCGCGGTCGAGCAGGCGAAAGACATCGCCTTTCTCCAGCTTAGCGGCGGCGACTTCCGCATCGTCGCTCATGTCGGCGCAGGCGTGGTCCACCACCACGCGCACCGGCGTCATCGGCAGAAACCGGTCCGCGTGCAGTGCGACCGGGGCGACACATTCGGCGACGAAGCACGTCTCCAGCAGGATCGTTTCGCGCCCGCCGTCGCGCCAGACGCCGAAGGCCGTGTTGCCCGCTTCGCTGCCGAGGAGGCCGTCGAGCGCGCCGCGGATGAGCGGATGATCCCAGGTGAGAAAACCCAGGTCTTCGCGGCTGAGCGCGCGCGTCCGGTCAAAGGTCATCGACTGGCCTTCCGCCGGGAGCGACGGCAGCGCGTCCGTACGTAGCGCGTCGGGCCGGAAGAGATACGTGCGGCTGCCCAGCTCCTCGATGTGCATGCCGAGCTGCTCGAAAATGCGGAGCACGAAATCCTCGGTCTCGCCGTCGCCGTCGAGCGCGCGGATGCCGTCGAGCGCGACAGCGGCTTTTTCCGCGCGGCACGAGTTCAGTTCGAGCAGCCGGTCGTGCCCCCGCTCCAGTTTCCGCGCGACACCGGCGCGGCATTCGCGCGTCTTTTCGAGAAACGTCGTCAGCTTGCGCGCGTCGAAACTTTGCATCAGCCGCGTCAGTTCCGCACCGAGCGTGCCCGCGATTTCGGCGGCACCGTGCAGGTTTTTTTCAAACGCATTCAGCCCCTCGTGATACCACCGCGCCAGCACTTCCGAGGCGCTGCCGGTGAGATACGGCACATGGATTTGAATGAGCGCGGTCTGGCCGATGCGGTCGAGCCGCCCGATGCGCTGCTCCACGAGTTCCGGGTTTTCCGGCAGATCGAAAAGCACGAGATGATGCGCGAACTGGAAGTTTCGTCCCTCGCTGCCGATCTCCGAGCAGATGAGCATGCGCGCCCCGTCCGCTTCCGAAAAATAGGCCGCGTGGCGATCCCGCTGGAGGAGCGTCAGCCCTTCGTGAAAGACCGCGCACTTCACATTGAGCTGCCGCTGGAGGCCCGCGCTGACTTGTTCCGCGAGCGCCCGTGTCTTGCAAATGAGCAGGACTTTTTCCTCGCCCAGTTTTTTCAGCAGCTCCACCAGCCACTTCGTTTTCGCCTCCTCCTCGCCGCCGGCGAGCGGCACGAGCAGCGCACGCCGCTGCGGAAAGCCGGACAGCGCCGCCCGCGTGTTGCGAAACATCACGCGTCCCGTGCCGAACGCGTCGAGCAGATCGGCGACGAGACTTTCCTGCGCCCCGGCATCGCCGGCAGACAGCGCCTCACAACGCGCGCGGATGCGCGGGGACTTCGCGGCGAAAAGCGCCGACTCCGCCTTGCTCAGCGCCTTGCCGGCGAGCAGACGATCCACTGCTTTCGCCACCTCCTCGTAGTGCTCCGCCTCTTTCAAAAACTCGCCGAGATCCGCATAGCGATCGGGATCGAGCAGCCGGAGCCGCGCGAAGTGCCCTTCCACGCCCAGCTGCTGCGGCGTCGCCGTGAGCAGCAGCAGGCCGGGCGTCGCCGCGGCCAGCGCGGCCACGAGCTGATACTGCGGGCTCGGCTCCGCCGCGCTCCATTCCAGATGGTGCGCCTCATCGACCACCAGCAAGTCCCACCCCGCCGCCAGCACTTGCGCCGCCCGCCCGCGGTTTTGCGCCAGTAGCTCCACGCTGCACAGCACGAGCTGACTGTCGAGGAACGGATTCTCCTCCGCGTCCAGCTTCTCAATCGCCGCGCAACGCTCCTCGTCGAAAATACTGAACAGCAAATTGAACCGCCGCAGCAGCTCCACGAACCACTGGTGAATGAGCGGCTCCGGCACCAGAATCAGCACGCGCTCGGCCCGCCCCGTGAGATGCAGCCGGTGCAAAATCAACCCCGCCTCGATCGTCTTCCCCAAGCCGACCTCGTCCGCCAGCAGCACCCGCGGCGCGAGACGCGCAGTGACTTCGCCCGCAATGAACATCTGATGCGGAATCAGCGAAACGCGCCCGCCCACAAAGCCGCGCACCGGCGACTGCCGGTTCTCGCACCGCCGCCGCAGCGCCTCCACGCGCAGGTCAAAAGCCGCCAGATCATCCACCTGCCCGCCGAGCAGCCGATCTTCGGGTTTGGAAAAGCTGATCTTGTCCGAAAGCTCCGCCTCCGTGATCTCCAGCCCGCCGCCGCCATAGATCAGCATCCCCGCCCGCGGCTCCACCGTTTCCACCATCACCTGCCGCCCGTCGTGCAGCTTGATGCGGTCGCCCGCCTTGAACTCCACCCGCCGCAGCGGCGCGGACTTCAGCGCATACTGCCGCCGCTCGCTCGCCGCTGGAAACAGCACCTCCACACGGCCAAACTCCGCCTTGAGAATGATCCCCAGCCCAAGCTCCGGCTCGCTGTCGCTGACCCATCGTTGTCCCGGCAGTGGTTGATTCATGTTTGGAAAAAGGGCGGCGACACTACGCAAACCCGCGCCGCTCACAATGGGTTTTCCAAGGCCTCCTGCGGCTGTCCAAAGCGCGCTCTGGGTGACGGCCGCGCCGGTCCGAGCCCGCTTAGTTCACGTAGCGAAACTCCGCGCTGGCGAAGAGCGCGCGGCAGAAGCTGGTCCACGCGGCGGTGGCGGCTTCGGCATTGCGCAGGCCGAGGGTGCTCTTGTCGCTTTTGCTCCAGGCGGCGGGGAATTTGCTGAAGAAGGTCATCGCCGCCGTGCGCTCGACGGCGTCCGGCGGGCGGCCAAAGACGAGCCAGTAGGCGTAGGCGATGCGCTCGTCGAGGTTCGCGCTCGCGCCGCCATTCGGGCCGGCGGGATACGACGCGACCACGCGCTCGCCGAGCCGCTGCGCCTGCAAGGCGACGAACGGGCTGTTCAGCAAATAGAGCGCTTGCGACGGAACGTTCGTCGTCTCGCGCGCGCCGGTGACGAGCGAGGGCTCGGGGAAGTCGAAGACGGCGAGCGAGTCGGGCAAAAGGTCGCGCACGATGGGGAGATAAACGGAGCGCACGTTGCTCGCGGCATTGACCATCACCTCGGCGTTGCTGCCGCGCGGGCGGTCGGTGGGGCCGTCGCCGGCGAGCGCCACGGGCGAGCCAGTGGGCGGTGCCAGCTGGAGCTGCTGGCTGGTGGCCAGGATGGCGTCGCGCACACACTCGGCGTCGAGGCGGCGCTTGCTCATGCGCCAGTTGAGCGTGTTCTCGGGATCGGCGGCGAAGGCCTTTTCATCGAAGCCGGAGCCGAGCTGGTAGGTGCGGCTGAGCACGATTTCGCGGACGAGTTTTTTCACCGACCACCCGCCGTCGCGCAGGCGCAGCGCGAGGTCGTCGAGCAGCGGCTGTTTCGCGGGCTTCTGCCCGGTGGTGCCGAAATTGTCCACGCTCTCCACGAGCCCGCGGCCAAAGAGCCAGTGCCACGCACGGTTCGCCATGACGCGCGTAGTGAGCGGGTGGTCGGCGGCGGTCATCCAGTCGGCGAGTTCGCGGCGTCCGCTGCTGCGCGCGGGAATGGCGGGCGCGGCGCTGACGCCGAGCGCGGTGATGAAACCGCGCGGCACTTTCTCGCCCGGCTTGCCCGGCTCGCCGCGGGCAAAAACCGGGCTGTCCGTGATCGCGCCAAAGGCCGGCGCACCGCGATAGATCTGGCTGCGGATGCCCTCGCGAAACATGCCGCCGAAGCCTGCTGCGGAGCCCGCCGCGGGGCGGTCCATCACGCCCATCGCGAGCGCCTTCGGCTGGCCGGCGGGGTCGAAGGAACTCAGCTCCGCCTCCAGCGCCCCCGCCTGCGTGATGAGCTGCAGCACGCGGATGCCATTCTGCGCGTTTTGATTCCCGGGCCCGCCCGCGCGCCGTTCCTTTTGCCGCTCGGCGAGCAGCTCGTCGCGCTCCTTTTTCAAAGTCGCAAGCTGCGCCTCTTTGCGCGTGCGCTCGTCGCTGGTCATGGTCTTCGCGATCTTCGCCACGGTCGCGCTCGTCGGCAGTTCGATGAGCTGCGTGGGATGCCGGTTTTGCAAACCCGCCGCCGTGCCGTAGCGCGTGTCGGTGCTGAGGAAGATGCCGGCCATCGCGTAGTAATCGCGCTGCGGGATCGGGTCGAATTTGTGATCGTGACAGCGCGCGCAGGCGATGGTCATGCCGAGCATGCCCTGCGAGATCGCGTCGATCTGCTCGTCCGCCACATCGAGCGCAAACTGCCGCGGGTTCTGCTCATTGAGCGACTTCGCGCCGAGGGCGAGATAGCCCGTCGCGATCTGGTGCTCGGCGCGCTCCTGGTCGTTCTTCGCGGGCAGCAGATCGCCGGCGATTTGCTCGCGCAAAAACTGGTCGTACGACTTGTCCGCATTGAACGCCGCGATGACGTAATCGCGATACCGCCACGCGTGCGGAAAGGCGATGTTCGAGTCCTTGCCGCTCGACTCCGCGAAGCGCGCTACGTCCAGCCAGTGCCGGCCCCAGCGCTCGCCGAACTGCGGCGACGCGAGCAGCCGGTCCACAACCTTGGCGAAGGCGTCCGGCCCTTTGTCCTGCACGAACGCCGTGATGTCCGCCAACGGCGGCGGCAGGCCGATGAGGTCGAAATACACGCGCCGGATGAGCGTGCCTTTGTCGGCATCCGCGACCGGCTTCAGCCCCTTCGCCTCCAGCGCCGCGAGCACGAAGCGGTCGAGATCCGACTTCGGCCACGCCGTGTCCTTCACAGCCGGCGGCGCGGCCTTCTTCGGCGGCTGATACGACCACCACTCCTTGGCCTTTTCGGAGTTGTATTTTTTCACCACCTTCGCCACGCCGTCGCGCGGATCGGGCGCACCCATCTGCACCCATTTCTCGAAGTCCTTGATCACGTCGTCCGGCAGCCTGCCGCCGGCCTTTTTCGGCGGCATGGCGAAGTCCTTGTTGTCATAATGCACCGCCTCGATCAGCAGGCTTTCCTTGAGATCGCCCGGCACCACCGCCGGCCCGCTGTCGCCGCCGCGGCGGATGCCCTCGCGCGTGTCGAGCACCAGCCCGCCTTTGATCTTTTCAGAGTCAGCCGCGTGGCATTTGTAGCACTTCTCCGCGAGCACGGGCCGGATCTTCTTTTCAAAAAAATCGCGCTGCTCGGCGGTGAGCGGCTGGGCGGGTTCGTTGAGCGCAGCGCCAGCGGCGGCCGGCAGTAGCGCGATGGTGAGAGCGAGCAGCGTAAGTGTTTTCACGAGGAGGATGATGGTCTTTCCAACCCTGCGCGCCGGCTGGGGTTGCGTGCGAAGTTTTTCCGATTCCCTGTCTCAATGCGCCGCGCCGCCGCTGTTAATCCGGTGAAGACCAACCTCACAATCCGACTCAAAATGAAAACCACACCTCTCCTCACCCTCACCGCCGCTCTCGTCCTCGCCGCGCCCGCCTTCGTGCGGGCGGGCGAACTCAAGGGCACCGGCGCCAAAGCCGACATCAAGGAAGCCGTGCAAGAAAAGGACGGCCCCGGCGTGCCATCCGAGCTGCGCACGCCGCGCATCGACGGCCGCATCGAAAAAATGCGGCTGCTCATCGTCCAAGGCATCAAGGCCGGCCAGCTCACCGCGGGCGAAGCCAGCTCGCTCGAGCACGAGCTTTCGCGCCTCGAGCGCGAGGAGGAAACCTACAAGCGCAGCAGCGACAAGGTGGGCAAGCGCGAGCGCAAGGATTTGAAACGCGATATCAACCAGCTCCACGAGCGCATCTGGGCCAAGACCCACAACGGCGCGAAGCCCGGCGAGCCGCTGGAAAAATAACCCGCTTCATTTCCAACTCACAACCAACCATCCAATAACCCATATGAAACTGACCCGCATCCTCCCGCTCGCCGCCGCCCTCCTCGCCCTCGCCTCGCCCGTCGCCCTCGCGGGCAAAGGCAAAGCCGCTCGTGCCGGCAAAGGCGACCCCGCTAAAAAAGCCGCGCGCCAGGCAGCCCGCGCCATGGCGCAGTACGACAAAAACCGCGACGGGACGATCTCCGGCGACGAAGTGGCCGCGCTACGGGAAGCTTTCAAAACCGACCCGCTCCGAGCCGCCGACCGCAATGCTGACGGCACGTTGGACGACAGCGAAATCGCGGCGATCAAAGTCGCGAAGCATGGCAAAGCGGGCAAGGGCGGGAAGAAAAAGAAGGCAGCAGTCTAAGCTGCACGGCTGCCTGGAATGCTGACCGCTTCCAGGCAGCGCGCTGCCGCCCGGCAGTGAGCTTTTTCGCAATACCATGAACCGCGACGCCGACCAGCCCCTCGACCGCAACCAGCAACTGATGCTGCTGATGACGCAGCACCAGCGCCGCATTTTCGGCTACATCTACACGCTCGTGCCGAACCGCACCGACGCGGAGGACATCCTCCAGGAGACGAGCCTTGTGGTGTGCGAGAAGTTCGAGCAGTTCCGGCCCGGCACGGACTTCGCCGCGTGGGCGTGCCAGATCGCTTACTGGGAGGTGCGGCGGGCGCGGCAAAAGTTTGCGCGAGCCAAAGTGGTCTTCAATCAGGAGGTCGTGGATGCCATCTCGGAGACCGCCGCGGAGCTGGCCCCGCAGACGAGCGCGCGACATGAGGCGCTGGCGAAGTGCCTGCAAAAACTCCACCCGCGCGACCGCGAACTCCTGCTCACGCGCTACGAACCGGGCAGTGGCGTAGAGGCCGCGGCGCAGCGCACCGGCCGCTCGCTGGAGGCCGCCTACAAGGCGCTCGCGCGGCTGCGCAAGCTGCTGCTCGATTGCGTGAGCCACCAACTTTCCATGGAGGGCGCAACATGAATCTGCCCGACGACGAACTGCTCGAGCTCAACGCCCTCTGCAACGCGCTCATCGACGGCGCGATCACCGAGACCGAGCGCACGCGGCTGGAGAAAATGCTCGCCGTATCCGGCGACGCGCGCCGTTTCTACGTCCGCGCGATGACGCTCTCCGCGAGCCTTTTCGACTACGCCGGAGAGATGCAGGCCGACGCGCCGGAAGGGGCGCCGAAGCGCGTCGTCCATGTGCCTGCGTGGGTGTGGACGGTCGGCTCGCTCGCCGCCGCCGCGTGCGTGGTGCTCGCGCTCTGGCTTGGCGATGCGGCGAAACGTGACCCGGCCAATGAGGTCGCGAGCGCCGAGCAGGAAAGCGACGATTCGGTGGCGCGGCTCTCCGGCGCGAAGGAATGCCGCTGGTTGGGCACGGCACTTTCACCCGGCGCGGAACTGCGGCGCGGCCAGCGGATCGAGCTGGCGAGCGGCTTCGCGGAGATCACTTTCGACTGCGGAGCGCAGGTCACGCTGGAAGGCCCGGCCTCTCTCGACCTCAGCTCCGCGTGGGACGCCGTGCTGCGGCGCGGCACGCTGAAGGCGAATGTGCCGCAGGAGGCCATCGGGTTTCGCATCTCGAATCCCAGCGTCGAAGTCACTGATCTCGGCACCGAGTTCAGCATGGTCGCGGACGAGAGCGGCGCGACCGAGGTCTTCGTTTTAAAAGGCGCGGTCGAGGCCGCGCCGCGTGACGCCGCGGGCAATGCCGGCGACGCCGTGGTGCTGCACGAGACGCAGTCGCGCCGCTTCGCCAAGGCCGGCGGCACCGACGTGCGTGACCGCGACGCGAAGCTGGCGAGGTTCATGCGCAAGGTCGCGCTCGACCGTTTCACCCGCCCGGCGAATTACGTGCATTGGACCTTCGACGAGGAAGCCGGCCCGGCCCTCGCGCCCGACGGTTTCACCGCGCAGCTCGAACCCGCCAGCGAAGCCCTCTCCGCCGGCACCCGCACCGAGGGCCGCTGGCAGCGCGCCCTCCAGCTCGACGGCAGATATTTTGCCAAAGCGTCCTTCCCCGGCATCAGCAAACGCGCCGCGCGCACCGTCGCCTTTTGGGTCAATGTCCCCGCCGACGCCCCGCTGCCCGACGCCGGCGCGATGCTCGGCTGGCCGCTCGGCAGCACGGGCCGCGGCCTCGAGATCGGCTGGAACCGCAACCCGCTCGACGGCACCCTCGGCGCGCTGCGCACCAGCGCCGCCCGCAATTCGCTCACCGGCACTACGCCGCTCCGCGATGGCCGCTGGCATCATCTCGCGGTCGTCTTTTCACCAAAGGCGAAAGCCGACGCCGCCCCGCAAATCCGCCAGTACGTCGATGGCCGCCTCGAAGGCCTCCTCACCCGCCGCAGCGGCAAGCGCGCCCGCGGCACCCAGACCGAAAACACCGACCTCACCGGCTCCGCCGAAGACGCGCTCTGGATCGGCCGCAGCCTCGCGGGCGGCGCCTCCGCCGCGCATTTCCGCGGCGCGCTCGACGAGCTTTTCGTCGCCGACCGCGCCCTCACCCCGCCCGAAATCCGCCACCTGATGACGTTCAACAAACCCGCCGCACCCGAGATCCTCGCGGCGCAGTAGGGCGTGTTTGCACCGCTGATTTAAGCCCCTCCATTTGCCCCACGGCGGAACCGCCGTTACATCTGCCGGATGCCCTTTGAACTCGCCTCCGACTACTCCCCCCAGGGCGACCAGGCGCAGGCTATTGCCAAGCTGAGCAAGTCCATCCTCGCCGGGAATCGCCACCAAACGCTGCTTGGCGTGACCGGCTCGGGCAAGACTTTCACCGCCGCGAATGTGCTGCGCAACGTGGGCAAACCCACACTCGTCATGTCGCACAACAAGACGCTCGCCGCGCAGCTCTACTCGGAGTTCCGGCAGTTCTTCCCGAACAACGCCGTCGAGTATTTCGTGAGCTATTTCGACTACTACCAGCCGGAGGCTTACATCCCGCGCTCGGACACCTACATCGAGAAAGATTCGTCGATCAACGAGGAGATCGAGCGCCTGCGCCTTTCCACCACTTCGTCGCTGCTTTCGCGCGAGGATGTCATCGTCATCGCCAGCGTCTCGTGCATCTACGGCCTCGCCTCGCCGGAGGACTATTTGAAAATGCTGCTCACAGTGAAAGTCGGGCAGCAGATCAGCCGCGAAGGCGTGCTGGCGAAGTTGGTGGACATGCTCTACGAGCGCAATGACATCGCCTTCGAACGCGGCCGTTTCCGGGTACGCGGCGACGTGGTGGAAGTGCAGCCCGCCAACCTCGATGAAATCGCCATCCGCCTCGAGTTCTTCGGCGACGAAATCGAGCGCATCACCCGCTTCGACCCGCTCACCGGCCACACCCAGGACCATCTCACGCACCTCACGCTTTTCCCGGCGAAGCAGTTCGTCACACCTTACGAAAAGCTCCAGCAAGCCCAGCGCACCATCCGCGCCGAGATGGAGGAGCGGGTCATCCATTTTGAAAAACACGGGCATCTGCTGGAGGCGCAGCGCATCAAAATGCGCACGGAATACGACCTCGAGATGATGCAGGAGATGGGCTTCTGCTCCGGCATCGAAAACTACTCGCGTCATCTCAGCGGACGCCCGCCCGGCTCGCGGCCCTACACGCTGCTCGACTTTTTTCCGCGTGATTTCCTCCTCGTGGTCGATGAAAGCCACGCCACCATCCCGCAAATCGGCGGCATGTACGAGGGCGACAAATCGCGCAAAACCACACTTGTCGAGTACGGCTTCCGCCTCCCCAGCGCGCTCGACAACCGGCCGCTGCGCTTCCCCGAATTCATGGAGCGCGTGGGCCAGGTCCTCTACATCAGCGCCACACCCGCCGAGTTTGAAATCGCCAACTCCACCGTCGGCAACACCGGCTACATCCCGCACAAGCGCGACCGCATCGGCCAGGAAGAGGACGTGCCCGCTCTTGTGGCCGGCGAATCGGCCGTCGCCATTGCCGACCGTCTCGGCGCCGCCGCCACGCCCGCGCTGCCGGCCAAGCTTTCCCGCACCGACTCGCCCGTTGCAGACTTCGATGTCCACGCGCCCCGCGCCCCGCTCGTCGTCGAGCAAATCATCCGCCCCACCGGCCTGCTCGACCCGAAGATCACCATCCTCCCGCTCAAAAACCAGATCGACGACACCCTCGAACTCTGCCGCCAGCGCATCGAGAAAAACGAGCGCGTCCTCATTACGACGCTGACCAAACGCACCGCCGAAGACCTCAGCGATTACCTCAAGGACGTCGGCCTCAAAGTCCGCTACCTCCACAGCGATATCGACACCATCGAGCGCGTCGAAATTTTGCGCGCCCTGCGCGCCGCCGAGTTCGATGTCCTCGTCGGCATCAACCTTTTGCGCGAGGGCCTCGACCTCCCCGAAGTCTCACTCGTCTGCATCCTCGACGCCGACAAAGAGGGCTACCTCCGCTCGCAAACCTCCCTCATCCAAACCGCCGGCCGCGCCGCCCGTCATGTGAACGGCGAAGTCTATCTCTTCGCCGACATCGTTACCAAAAGCATGCAGGCGCTGCTTTCGATCACCGACTACCGGCGCTCGCGTCAGCTCGCCTACAATGAAAAGCACGGCATCACCCCCCGCAGCGTCCAGCGCGCCGTGCAGGAGAGCCTGCACACGCTGCTGAAGGCGCGCGACCTCGAGGAGAGCGTCATCCGCGAAGGCGGCGGCAACTTCTCCCTCAGCGAAACCCTCCGCGAACTCGAAGCCGAAATGCTCACCGCCTCCGCCAACCTCGAGTACGAAAAAGCCGCCCTTCTCCGCGACCAAATCGCCGAACTCAAAGCCGGCACCGGCCTTGCCAAAATCGAGCCCAAACGCCAGCCCGTGAGGTACGGCGCCAAGCCCGCCAAGCGTCCGAAAACCCGCGCCTGACCGCCACACCGGGGCGGGCGGCATCGCCGGCACCGGCGACAACGCGACCTTCAACGCCGCCACCCCGACATTCCACCCCGATTTGAGCGCGCCGATCACCATCCAGGGGCTGACGTTTTCCACAGTCGCCGGTGGTTGGACGCTGGCGAGCGCCAGCACTTCGGCGCTGACCCTTACGAACACCGGCACCAACGCCGCGACGGGCGCGATCAATGGCACGAACACGTCTGGCACTGACGCCATTAGTCTCAGCTTGGTTCTGGGAGCAGCCGCGGCGTCCACGGTGAGATTTACGCAGGCCGCCGGCGGCACGCTGGACATCTCGGGGAATATCTCCAGCACCAATGCCATCGCC
>JANPHJ010000188.1:0-11799 GCA_031424395.1 Chthoniobacter sp. | reverse complement strand
GAAGTCGGTGAGGTTCTTGACCACGCCCTTGACCGTGCTGCCGATCTTGATGGTGTCGAGAAAGCGCTGGCGCTTTTCGCTGCGCTCCTGCTCGATGAGTTCGCGGCGCGAAAGGACGACGTTTTTCCGGTCGTCGTTGATCTTGACGATCTTGAAGTCGTAGGTGTTGCCGACGAACTGCTGGAGATCTTTGGGAGGGACGATGTCGATCTGCGAGCCGGGGAGAAACGCTTCGACGCCGATGTTGACGATGAGGCCGCCTTTGACGACGGACTTGACCTTGCCCTTGATGAGGCCGTCGCCATGAAAGACGGCGACGATTTTTTCCCAGTTCTGGCGGTAGGCGGCCTTCTCTTTCGAGAGGATGACCATGCCTTCGTCGTTTTCGAGACGGCAGAGGAGAACCTCCACCTCGTCGCCGACCTGGAGGTCGTCGATGTCATCGAACTCACTGGCGGGTATGACGCCTTCGGATTTATAGCCGATATCGACCAGCACTTCGCGGTTGCGAAGCTCCAGGATACGGCCTTTGACGATGCTGCCCTCTTTGAAGTCGCGAAGAGATTTCGCGATCAGTTCCTGCATTTGAATCATTGATGTGCTCATTACGTTCCTCGGGTTTCCGGTTGGTCTTTCTTCCCGGGCTGCTCGGATGAGCCGCCAGTGTCGGGGGAAAGAGGGCCGCAAAGTAGATGGGGAAGAGGGTCTGGCAAGGGGTTTTTTGACCCCAGCCGCGGGTCACCTCGCCGACGAATACGCCGGAGTGGTTTATTTTTTGCGCGTGGCTGTGGACTTATTGCGCCTGCTCTCCGGCGGGGCCGCACATTTCCTTGCCGTGGGCGCCGCCGGCCGCTACATCACGCCTACTCATTATGAACTCCCGCACGACTCCCATCATCGCCCTCACCACCTCCCTCGCCCTCGCCGTTGCCGGCTGCGAAAACATGAGCCCCGGTGAAAATGCCGCCGTCTTCGGCAGCGGCGCCGGCATCCTCGCCGGCGGCCTCGCCCGCGCGGCGGGCATGAGCACCGGCGAGTCCATCGCCATCGGCGCGGCCACCGGCGCGGTCGTGGGCATGACGGCCTACATCATCGCCAAACACCAGGCCACCGAACGCCAGCGCAAGATCGCCGAGCAGCGCGCCCGCGTTTACTACGGCCGCCTGTCGCCAGAGAAAAAAGTGGCGCTCAAGAAAAAGCACGTCCGCTACATCGCCGTCGATACGGAGAAGGACGAGCACACTTCGCCCAAGGCAAAAAAGGCCGTCATGGTGTGGGACACCCAGTCCGAAAGCGTGGCGGGCAACAGCGTCTATGACGTGCAAAGCACGCCGTCCGTCGGTTCCACCGCGAAGTTTGACACCTACTCCGCCGAATACGTCGGCAACGGCGGCTAGGTCGCGAAATCTTTGTCCTTTATGAAAGCGCCCATCCTTCAACTCACCGCCGCGCTCGCCTGCTGCGCCTTGCTCGGCAGCAGCACTGACACCCTCGGAGCCATGGATCTGGCACGCATCATTCAGACGCAGACCATGCTCATCCGGCACAAGGCGACCAAAGAACAGATCAAAGTCGCCCAAGTGCGCGCCACGACCTATTACACGCATCTCGCGCCGGAGAAAAAAGTGGCTCTCAAGAAAAGGAAAGTGCGCTACATCGCCGTCGATACCGTCCGCAGCAAGGAGGCTCCGCCCAGGGCCAAGAAAACCGTGATGATCTGGGACACGCAGTCCGAGACCCTGGCCAACACCGATGCCTATGACATCGAAACTCCGCCCGCGGTCGGGCAGACAGCGAAGTTTGACACCTACTCCGCCGAGTACGTGGGCAGCGGCGGCTAGACCGCGGGCCGCGGTCAGTTAATCGCGGAGGCGTTACTTCTTGAGCTGTTTGTTTTCCTGCGCCGCCTGCTGGGCCAGCGGCGTCTCGGCGTAGCGGGTCATCACCTGCTCATAGATTTTCCCGGCCTCCTCGGCCTTGCCCTTCACTTTCAAAAGCCGCGCCTGCGCCATGAGCGCCACGGGGACGCAGAAGCTGGTGGCATAGCTCGTGGAGACTTTCTGGTACATGGCCAGCGCCTCATCGGTCTTGTCCTGCGCCTCCAGATTCGCCGCGAGGCTCGTCCATGCGCCGCTGAGCAGCGGGTGCTCGGGATACTTCTCCACGAAGCTGTGCAGCAGCGCGGAGGACTCATCGAGCTTCCCGTCCGCGCGAAGCTGCGCGGCGAGCAGCAGGTGCGCATTGCCGGCCGCGGCGGTGCCGGCGTATTTCGCCATGAGCCGTTGGAAATCCTCAGGCGTCTTCGCCGTCGCCAACATCTCCTGCGCGCCGGTCAGGGTTTGCTGGCGCGACCACTCGGACAGGCTCCACGCCGCCAGCGCCACGATGAAGAGCAGCACGAAAAGCTGGATCTTCTTTTTATGAGCGATCCAGAAAACCTCGGCATCGAATCCGGGGGCAGGAGCGGGCGTAGTCTCGGCGGGGCTGGGCATAGGGCGGGGAAAGTGGCAAAGGCCCCGGGGGAGCGCAAGCCCGCAAGTCGGCGCGGCCACAGTTCGCGTACGCGGCAGTGGCGGAGCGGAGATTTGTGCTTTAGCATCCGCCCGTTTTGCAGCCTTCCCGGCTCGCATCCCCCCACGTCTATGTTCCGCTCTGTTTCTTTCCTCGTGAAAAAATGTGCGCCCGCCGCGATAGCGCTGTGGTGCGCCGGCGCGGTTCCGGCGCTGCGCGCGCAGTCCCCGGCGTATGTGAATTTCGAGGCGCAGCAGACGCGCCCGATCTGCCTTTCGCCGGATGGCACGCGGCTCTTCGCGGTCAATACGCCGGACGGACGGCTGTCGGTTTTCGATGTGTCGAATCCCGCGAACCCAGTGCCCGTGCTGATTCGCGAGATCGCAGTGGGCTTAGAGCCAGTGTCGGTGAATGCGCTGTCGAACGACGAGGCGTGGGTGGTGAATGAGCTCTCCGACTCGGTGAGCGTGGTCTCCGTGGCGGCGGGCATGGTGACGGACACGCTGGCCTGCAAGGACGAGCCGGCGGATGTGGCTTTCGCCAACGGCCGGGCTTTTGTCTCCTGCGCGCAATCCAATCTGCTGCGCGTCTTCGATCGCACGACGCACGCCCAGACCGCCACTATCCCGCTCGAAGGACTGAACCCGCGCTCCCTCGCGGTGAGCGCCGACGGCACGAAGGTGTACGCGGCTTTTAAACTCTCCGGCAACCGCACCACGCTGCTCCCGGCGAATCTCGCGCCCGCGCCGCCACCGCCGACCAATCCCGCCCTGCCCGCGCCGCCGCAGGTCGGGCTCATCGTGCGCGCGGACGATGGGCGGCTGAGCCCGGCCCCGAATCTGCCGGATCATGACGTGGCCGAAATCGCCACGGGTGCGCTCACTGTCACGCGCTATTTTCACGGCACCGGGACCGTGAATTTTTTCGTGGCCGTGCGCCCGGCGAGCGAGGAGCTGTGGATCGCCAATACCGAAGCGCGCAACCTCACGCAGTTCGAGCCCGCGCAGAAAGGGCACAGCGTGGACAACCGCGTGACCCGGGTGAACACGTTCGGCGCGGGCACGGTCACGCCTTTCGATCTCAACCCCGGAACCGACTACCTGCTTTTCCCCAACAACGCCGCGCTCGCCACCGCGCTCGCGCAGCCGACCGCGCTCGCCTTCACGCCGGACGGCACGGCATGCTGGCTCGCGAGCTTCGGCACGGATCGCGTGGCAAAAATCGACGCGGACACCGGCGCGGTCGTCACTCGCATCGAAACCGGGCCGACCACCGGCGCCGCCGCCGACCCGCGCCACAAACGCGGCCCGCGCGGCCTGGCTTTGCAAGCCGCCACCGGCCGGCTCTACGTGCTCAACCGCCTCTCAAATACCATCTCCATCCTCTCTACGGGCAGCGAGTCGGTGCTCGGCGAAATCCCCACCGGCACCTTCGACCCCACGCCCACGACGATCCGGCAGGGGCGCGGATTTTTGTACGACGCGCGGCTCTCCGGCAATGGCACGCAGTCCTGCGCCTCGTGCCACATCGACGGGGACCGCGACGACCTCGCATGGGATCTGGGCAATCCCGGCGGCTCCATGCAAACGGTCAGCACGCCTTTCGGTTCCTTTGCCATGCACCCGATGAAAGGCCCCATGACCACGCAAACGCTGCGCGGTTTTTTGATCGTGGACCTGGTCCCGGGCCCCTTTCCCCAAGCGAGCATGCTCCCGCTGCACTGGCGCGGCGACCGCGCGGATTTCACCGCCTTCAACCCCGCCTTCGCCGGACTGCTCGGCGGTGCGCAGCTCAGTGCCGCGGACATGCTCGCCTTCCGGGATTTCGTCAACACCATCGTCATCCAGCCAAACCCGAATCAAAACCTCGACCGCACCATGCCGGGGCTCTTTCCGCCGGGTGATCCCAATGCGGGCGATCCGAACGCCGGCAAGAGCACCTTCGAGAACGAGAATTTCACGACCAACCAGCGCTGCACCACCTGCCACTCGCTGCCGTCCGGCTCCAACCGCGCGATCGTCGCGGCGGGGATCAACCCGGCGGGCCCGGGCCAGAGTTTCAAGGCGCCGCATTTGCGCAACATCTATCAAAAGCTGCATTTCAAGCGCAGCGCGACGGAGATTTCGCTGAGCGGCTTCGGCCTCATGCACGACGGCACGGATCCCGACATCGTCGCCTTTCTCTCCCGCCCAGCATTCGACACGTTTGCGACGGACACCACGCGCAAACGCAACCTCAGCGCTTTCATCCAATGCTTCGACACCGGCACCGCGCCAGCCGTCGGCCACACGCGCACGGTGCGCGCGGCCACGCTCGCCGCCAGCACGGGGGACTGGTCTGCGCTCGAAACGCAGGTCGCCGCAATCTACTGCGACCTCGTTGTGCGGCTGCTCGAAAATGGCGCGCGCCGCGGCTACGTCTATCGCCCGGCGACGAACGACTACCTCAGCGACCAGGCCGCGTCCGGGCCGGTGACGCGCGCCGCCCTCGAGGCAAAAATCGCGGCCGGCGCGACCGCGACGATCATGGGTGTGCCGCGCACCTGCGGCCCGCGGCTCGCCATCGATCGCAATAGCAACGCGATCCTCGACGGCGACGAAGCGCTGCCGCCGCTCGGCCTTACTTTCGCCGCCAGCGCCCCGCTGCTCGCCTGGCCGGCGGCGGGTGCCGGGCATGTCCTCGAATTCACCGACGCGCTCAATCCCCCGAACTGGCAGCCCGTGACCGAGCCGCGCACGACCGCCGGGCCGACCCTCAACGTCCCCGACCCCGCCGCCGGCCCTCAGCGCTTCTACCGCCTGCGCGTGCCGTAGCTTCCGCCGGGGTGATCCTGTCCGGACGATTCTATTTTTTAACGCCGAGGCGCAGAGGAGGCAGAGCACGCCGGGATTTCGCACCCCAAATATCCTCGCGCCACACGGCTGCCTCCGTTCTCCCTCTCAGCGACCTCTGCGTCTTTGCGCCTCTGCGTTGAAGAACAAAACCAACGCCCGCGTGCCGCCCCCTCAGTCCCGACGCCCAAGGACGCGGTGCGTCTGCGTCGTTTTCACGATGCTCTCCGCCGGGACGATCCCGCGCCAGACGGTGCCGGGGTACAGGATCGAGCGCCGCCCGATCAGCGAGCCGGGATTGATGACCGAATTGCAGCCGATCTCTGCGCGGTCGCCGATGACTGCGCCGAATTTTTTCAGCCCCGTGGGCACCAACCCCTCCGGCGTCGGGATGGTGATCTCACTGTGGTCGAGCTTCACATTGGAAAGGATCACGCCCGCGCCGAGATGCCCGCGGTAGCCGATGATGGAGTCGCCCACGTAATTAAAATGCGGCACCTGCGCCTCGTCGAAGATGATCGAGTTCTTGAACTCGCACGAGTTGCCCAGCACGCAGCCCGAACCCACGATCACATTCTCGCGGATGTAGCAGCCATTGCGAATTTCGCACCCCTCGCCGAGCCACGCCGGGCCTTTGATCATCGCGCCCTGCTCAATGACCGTCCCCTTCCCCACAAACACCGCGCCGCTGATGAACGGCTTGCCCACCAGCCGCCCGTTGATGGCCGGCTTCAGCCGGAACTGCAGGTAGCTGGTAATCTGCTTCAGCGCGTCCCATACATTCGCGGAATTTTCAAAAAGCATCCGGTGCTCCGTGTGGTTCAGGTCGAGGTAGTCGGCGGGGGCAAAGGTCATGGCGCGTCGTTGTAGCGGGCGGCGGGGCGAGGCACAAACTTTCTCGGCTGAAACCGCCTTGTACACGCAACGACTGCACGGACGCCCTGCGGCATCGCGTGCAGTCGCACGAATAACTTTGGTGTGGCTGGCTTAGGCCCGGCGGCGGCGGCGTGCGCCGAGGAGTCCGAGGCTGCCGAGCAGCAGAGCCGCCGACGTCGGCTCGGGGGTCGGCGTGACGGTCAGCGAGCCGTTGGGATTGATCCCGATCAGTGCCGAGGTCGCATCCTGGAGCCCACCCCCCAACGAACTCACACCCTTGAGCGCGACGGGGACACCCGTTCCGTTGCCATCGCCGCCCGCGGCGGCGCCCCAGAAGACCGGGTCGGGATCATACATGCCGGTCGCGGGGTTGATGCCGCCGCCGGGGAGCCCCCCCGGCCGGTTGTCGCCAAATCCAACCGGAATGCGCAGCGGCACCTCCAGTTCCACGAGCAGGTGATTGGTCCGCGAGAGCGAAGAATCGCCAAAATTTCCAACGGCCTGCAAACCCGGAAACTGGGTGGGATTCAGCGGAAACAGCGGGCTGCTGGAGTCATTGACGTCGAGATCCACAAAGATGTCGAAGAACGGGGCGGCTATCCCAGAGAGGGACCCGTGGCCTTTGAGAACCACAGAGATGTTGTCCTTGGCGCGCCCCTGCAGGGTCACCGGAAAGGTCACGCTCGCAACCAGTTCACCGGGCAAAGGCAGGATGGTGCGCGGGAGGAAATCGTACATCAGGTGCAACTGGAGATCGTTCCCGGAACTGCCAATATTGTGCGAGATCGCCGCGTAGAGGAGGGTGTTGAAGGGACCGGTGGGGGCTGGGGTCGTTCCGCCGGGAAGTGAATTGAAGCGGAAGGGAGTGACGTCGGCCCATTCTGGACCCGGCCCTCCTAGTGGACCGCTGAACAGACCGTCGAGGTTGAAATTGTTGTTGCTGATCTGTGCGGTGGCGGATGCCGAAAAGGCCACGCAGGCCGAGGCAGCGATGAGGCCGGTAAGGACGAACGTGGCGGATGCAGCGCGGAAGGGCGCGCTGGAGGACTGCGGTAATAGGTTGTTTTTCATTATTCTGTCTGGGGTTAAGTCAGCCGGAATGGCTGACCGGAACCGTGAAATAGGGAAAACTGGTGATCATGTCGATAGAACTCGGCAACTTTTTACCGCCCCGCCCCAACCGCCCGCGCGGTTCAGCGCGGAGTCAGCTTCGGGCCGTCCTTGGTGTCCTTCACGGTCCAGCCGAGCGCGGCGAGGGCGGCGCGCAGGCGGTCGCTCTCCGCCCACTGCTTGCCGGCGCGCGCGCGCTGGCGCTGCTCGACGAAGGCGCTGATTTCGGCAGGCACGGCGGCGCTGGCGCGCTGAAAGGCGAGGACGCCATCGAGGCCCTCCCAGTCGGCGAGCAAGGCGGACGCTTGCGCGGCGGGGAGTTCGTCGCGATCGAGCGCAGCGTTGCTTTCGCGGATGAGGTCGAAGAGATGGCCGAGCGCGGCGGAGATGTTGAGGTCTTCGTCGAGCGCGACGGAGAATTTTTCGGCGTGCGCTGAAAGCGGCGTGGCGAGCGGCGCGGCCGCGCCCGCATGGTCGGCGAGGCGCGCGGCCCACTCGTCGATGCGGGCCAGCGCGGCCCGCGCGGCGGCGAGGCCGTCCATGGTGAAATTCAGCGGCAGGCGGTAGTTCACCGTGAGTAAGGCGAAACGCACCTCACGCCCCGTCCAGCCTTTGTCCATGAGATCGCGCAGGGTGTAAAAATTGCCGAGCGACTTGCTCATCTTCTGCCCGTCCACCATGAGGTGCGCGCAGTGCATCCAGTAGCGGACGAACTTCTTCCCCGTGCAGCATTCGCTCTGCGCGATCTCTGCTTCGTGATGCGGGAAAATATTGTCCACCCCGCCGCAATGAATATCCAGCTCCGGCCCGAGCAGCGCCGTCGCCATGGCGCTGCACTCGATGTGCCAGCCGGGGCGGCCGGCACCCCACGGCGCGTCCCAGCGCACCTCGCCGTCCGCCTCGTCCCACGCTTTCCACAACGCGAAGTCGCCGATGTTTTCCTTCTCGTACTCGTCGCTGTTCACCCGCCCGCTCGGGCGCAGCTCGTCGAGATTCAGGTGCGCGAGCTTTCCGTAGGCGGGGAATTTCGCGAGGCGGAAATACACGCTCCCATCCTCCGCCTGATACGCGATCCCGTCGCGCAGGAGCTGGGCGATCATGGCGATCATCCGCGCGAGGTACTGCGGCTCGGTGGCGGCGGGAAAGTGGCCGGCGCGCTTGATTCCCAGCGTGTCGAGGTCCTGGAAAAAAGCGTCCTTATAGACCTGCGTAAAGTCGGCCAGCCGCCGCCCCGCCGCGCGCGCGCCGCGGATGGTCTTGTCATCCACGTCGGTCAGATTCATCACCCGCTCGACGGCGAAGCCGCGCGTCTCCAGATGCCGCTGGAGCAAATCCTCGAAGACGTAGGCGCGGAAGTTTCCGATGTGCGCGTGGTTATATACCGTGGGGCCGCAGGTGTACATCTTTACGGCCAGTCCGGCGGAATCGAGCGGGGTGAAATCTTCGAGCTGCCGGGTGTAGGTGTTGTGCAGGCGGACGGACATGGGAGCGCGGAGGTTAGCGGGGTTTGCAGCTTTGGCGATACCGGGATGGCCGCGCGAAAAAACCCGCCGGCTTTGCGGGCCGGCGGGCTTGATGATATTCGCTGCGTTGGGCGCGCTTAGAAGCTCAGGCGCACGCCGCCGCTCACGTTGTTGGAGATGTAGTTCGAGCGGAGCAGTTCGCCGTCATAATAGACGTAGGTCGAGGTGCGCTCGTTCCAGAGCACCGCCACGCCGGCCCCGACGAGCAGGCTGTCGTCGCCGATCTCCGGACCCTTGACGGTGAAGTTGTTCCCGCCGCCATTGGCAAAGCGCGAGTCGAGCGAGTAAGTGCTGTCGGCAAACTCATGCTGCCAGGCCGCGCGCACTTCCGGGCGGATGACGATGCCACTCGCCAGCGGATGGATGTCGTAGCTCATCTTCAGTCCAAGGGCGGTGCGCAGGCTGTCCTCGCTCTGATCCTTGAACTTCAGCGGAGCCAGCGAGCCGCGTTCGCGGAAGCTGTTGATGCCCACGTTGGTGTATTGCACGCTCGCCACCGGCCCGATGCTCAGCCCGCTGTCCATCTTCCAGTCATAGCCCGTCGCCAGCAGCGCGTTGAACTCCGCCCCGTTCGTACTGCCGCGCGCCGTGCCTTTGAGCCCGCCGCGCCGCGTGTCGTAGCTGTTGTAGCCGCCGTTGGCCGCCGCATCCACGTAGAAGCCCGTGCCGGTGAAGTACGTCGCGTAGATGCCGCCCTTGCCGCCGTCCACCGTCACCCGGCCGCCGCCGGTCAGGTCTGCCCTGGTGCGGGCGTAGCCGAAGTTGACGCCTACGGTGAAGTGCTCCGTGATCTTGTAGTCCACGCCGAGGGTCAGGCCGCCGGTCGTCAGGTCAAAGCCCTGCGCATTGGCGGTGTTGCCGATGTTGGTGAACTCGCCGACGCCGGTGACAAAGAAGCCCACCCGGTTATCGATGGGGGCGCGCATTTCCTTGCCGCCTTTGCCTTCGGGGCCGCGCGCGCCGTAGGTGGTTCCGCCGCTGTTGTAGCTGGCGTCGCCGCTGTAGCTGGGGCCGGAGGTGCCCACGCCGTAGCCGCCGGAGCTAAAGCCTGTCGCACCCGCCTGGATGTCCCCCATGCGCCGTTCGAGATTCGCGCTTTGCACATTGGCCAGCGACACGCCGATGTTGAAGATCGAAGTCAGTTCTTCCGGTGCGATCTTGTCCAGATCGCCGGGCAGTTTGCTGATCTGCCGGTTGCCGAGGAAATCGAGGAGCTTCTTGTTGCCGTTGCCGTTGCCCAGTTTGTCGAGCTGCCCGGCCACGGCGCTTTGGTTCTCCGTGAGGCCGGCGAGGTCGTTGGAGAACGACCCCAGTTTCGTGGTGAGCTGCACCGAGTTCGGGTTGTAGGTCACCTTCGCCTTCAGCAGCCGTCCGCCGCTGAAGCCGGCGACGGTCTCTTTGGCAAACTTCCCATTCACTCCGCCGACCGCCGTCAGGAAAGTCAGCTTCTGGTTGCGCTTCAGATGCACGTTGCCGGTGTTCAGGATCCGCAGCGTGCCGTTGAGGTTGGCCTTGCCGCCCACTGCCAGCACGTCGAACTGGCCGGCGTTTTTGCCCGCCACCTCGATGAGCAGGGTCCCGGCGGGCGTCTGCGTGTAATTGCCCTTCACGGTGAGAGTGCCGGGCGAATGACCGGGGCTCACGAGGCCGCTGTTGAAGACATTCCCGCCGATGACACCCGTGCCGCTCAGGGTTCCGAGCAGGTTCACGAAGGTATTGGCGCTGCCGATGAACCCATCGACCTGCAAAGTGCCCCCATTGATCGTCGTGTTGCCCTTGTAGGGGTTGTTGCCCGAGAGAATCAGCGTGCCGGGGCTGTTCTTCACGAGCTGGCCACCGAAGCCATTGTCAAAGATCGACCCGGTGAAGGTGCCCGAGTTGACCGTCAGCGTCGCCACCCCGCCAATGCCCGCGCCATTGGCGTCGTCGAGTTCCACCGTGCCCGAGCCGGTCAGCGCGTTGACCGTCTGGTTGATGCCGGAAAGATCGAGCGCGCCGTTGACCAGCACGTTCGCCGTCGTGGCGATCTGATTCGCCGTCGTGCCGAAGCCGATGAAATTGGGCGCAACACTGTCAAAGCGCACGGTCGCACCGGCATCAATCTGGAGGTTGCCGGGGATGGCGGTCGCGCCGGAGTTTTTGCCGAGCAGCAGCAGCGTGCCGCCCGCGGTGCCATTAACGACCGTCAGGCCGGTGTAAGTGTTATTCGCGTCGATCTGCGCGGCGGTCAGCGTCGCGCCGAGGCCGCCGATGGCCGAGCTGCCGATGTAGGTAAAGGTATTGCCCGCAAAAGTCAGCCCGCCGGTGCCAACGATGGCTCCCGTGAAATCGAGGAAACCGCTGTTCGTCGTCATCGTGATCGGGCCGTTCAGCGTCACCGTATTGGTAAAGGTCAGACCGTCCGAGACAAACCCGCCAGCGATGCTATTGACCTGCGGAATACCGACGGCACCATTGGGCACACCGGCGGGAGGTGCGGGCGGCAGCGGCGTGCCCGCGGGATTGGGAATGTGGGAAACCGCGAAGTCCCCGTTGATCGTCACCAGATTGCCGATAGCATGGTTGTCGTTGCCGCCAGCCGCCGAGGACGTGCCGATGCCGCCGCCGTTGATCGTCAGCGGGCCCGTGCCGATCGGGCCGGCAGCGGGCGTGCCACCGCCCACGGCGGCGCTGTTGGAGTTGATGTTGAGCGTGCCGCCTTGGATGAATGTCCCGCCGGAGTAAGTGTTGCCGGTGTTGGTCACGGTCGTCGCGCCGGTGTTGGCGAGGTCGCTTTGACTTACCGAGCCAAGCCCAGTGATGAGACCGGAGACGGTCTGCGCGAAAGGTGAGGCGAAGATCATTTGGTCGGCGGCGCCGGTCAGCGTCACCGGATGGCTGAAGGACTCATTCGGCTGGAGATCCACAAAGAAGATCGCCCCGGGAACCCCGCCGTTCACCGTCACCAC
>JANPHJ010000187.1:0-12221 GCA_031424395.1 Chthoniobacter sp. | reverse complement strand
CTCCCGCGGCAGCGTCACCACCACATCGCTCTGCTTCCGGTTCACCGAGTTGAGTTCGACGCTGAATTTCGCGCCATTGTGGGTGGATTGTCCCCGGCCATAGCCGGTCATACTTCGCATAGGGCCGCGAGCGTAGGAGGGAGGAGGAAAAGTGCAAACGCTTCCTGCGCTCGCGATCCGGCGGCCCTTGGAGAAAAGTTTTTATTCGCCAATCCGTCGAAAACTTCATACGCAAAACGCCCTATGAAAACGCCCCCCCGTTGTTTCCTCCTCACCGCCCTCACGCTTGCCCTGCCGCTTTGCGACCGCGCGCATGCTTTGATCACCGGCATCAATACTCCCGGCACCTCCCTCGCCTCGATCAATTTCGACGACACCAATTCGTTCAGCCCGCCACCCGGCACCACCAATATCACCCCGAACGTGAGTCCGTGGAACGGCGCACTTTTCTCGCTGCCCTTCACCACCGACGTCACCACCTTGGACACCGCCCAGGGCGACATCATGGCTAGCTTCGCCGGAAACAGTTACGCGCTTACTTTCACCAACGTTCTGCTCCAGCAGTCCCTCCTCAACACCGGCTTCGCCAAGCTGGTCTTTCAATTCAACGTCGAGTATCAGCTCGACGCCGCCGGCCTGCCGTCGCAGCCCACGCTCTACCCGATTTTCAACGTCACCGGCACCGTCCAGACCGGCGGCTTCGCTCTCGTCAGCGGCTTCATCAATTACAACGGCCTCAACGCTGACGGCACCGCCAACCTTCTGGACACCGTCACCTACAACGCCAGCTACGTCACCCCCGGTGCCTTTTCGAGCCCCGCCGTCATCGGCGTGCCCGGCGGCGGCACCACCGCCGCGCTCGGGCCCAATAGCACCCTGACCCTTGACGGCGTCTTCACCTTCATCGTGGACCCAGCCAGCATCCAGGCCAATTCCGTGATGGTTCCCGAACCCTCCTCAGCCCTGCTCGCGCTGCTGGCCGCGCCGCTCCTCCTGCGCCGGCGGAAAAGGTAGGCTCTCCTCCCCATCGCCCGGTTCGCCCAACCCCCCCCAAAAAAAACAGAACAATGAAAACCCATCTCGCCCCTTCCAGCCTTGCCGCGGTCACTGCCGCGCTGCTCACCGGCATCTGCGCCCAGGCCCAGATCATCGGCATCAATGCAGCCTCCTCCTGCTCTTCGATCCAGTTCGACGACACCAACTCCATCAATCAGTTTTTCGTGAATGGAATCACGAACGCCCCGCTGACCGTGAGCCCGTGGAATGGCGCCTTAAGCAGTTACGGCCCCATCACGGATCCCAATACCTTCGATGTCGGCCAGGGCGACATCAATGCCACCTTCGCCGGGAACAGCTACGCGATTAACTTTGCCAACGTGTCCCTCACCCAACCCCTCGGCTCCACCAAAGGCTTCGCGCTCCTGATCTTCAGCTTTGCCGTGGAATACCAACTCGGCGCCCTCGGCTTGCCCAGCCAGCCCACGCTTTTCCCGGTCTTCACCGTCACCGGCATCGTGCAACCCGGCGGCCTGGCTCAGATCAGCGGCATCATCACTTATGACGGCGTCATCGCCCCCGCCGGCCCGGTCGTCAACCTCGACAGCGTCAGTTACGGCATGTCCTTTAATAACCCGCCCCCCTTATTTCCCACCCCCACCTTCACCTCCGTCCCCGTCCCCGGGGTGCCCGCCGGGCCCGGTTTTGGCACCACGCCAGCGCTCATCCCCAATACCACCCTCACCCTCTCCGGCACCATGACCTTCATGGTGGACCCGGCCACGATCACCGCCAGTTCCGTGATGGTTCCCGAACCCTCCTCGGCCCTCCTCGCACTGCTCACCGCGCCCCTGCTGCTGCGCCGGCGTCGGGCTTAAACGCACCCACCTTGACCAGCTACGCCTAACCTCGAACCGCCCCCCCCATGAAATCCACCGCCCTCATCACTACCTCCGGCCTCGCTCTCCTCCTCGGCAGCACCGTCGCCCGCGCCCAGTTCACCGGCGTCAATGCCGCCGCCTCCAGCGCCAGCATCATCTTTGACGACACCCTCTCCTTCAACCCGACCGCTGGCACCCTCACCCCGAGCATCAACCCGGCCTGGGGCGGCCTCCTCCACGCCCTCCCCCTCACCACCTCCATCCCCACCAATGACCAGGCCGAAGGCCAGGTCAACGCCCCGTGGACCGCCACCACCTACGACCTCCTCTTCCCCATCACCACCCTCACCCAGGACCTCACCGCCACCGGCTTCGCCGACCTCAACTACCTGGCCCTCGCCGAATTCAACACCGGCCTCGGCGGCTACGGCGGCGGCTTCACCCGCTTCCCCACCTTCATCGTCTCCGGCACCGTCCAACCCGGCGGCTTCGCCCACATCACCGGCACCATCGATTACTACTCCCAGGTCCTCGGCGCCGTCGCCGTCCTCCAGGACACGGTCACTTACAACATGCTGTGGCTCAACGGCGGCACCACGCCCATCTCGTTCACCAACGTCTCCGTTCCCGGCATCGCGGGCTCGGGCTCCATCCCCGCACTCGCCGGCTTCGAGAACCTGATCCTCGACGCCAACATCCAATTCCGCGTCGATCCCGCCACCATCTCCGCCACCACCATCTCCGCCCCCGAACCCGGCAGCGCCCTCCTCGCCCTCCTCGCCGGCATGCCCCTCCTCCTGCGCCGCCGCCGGTGCTAAAACCAACCGCAACCCTCAGAACTCATCCATCCCATGAAAATCACCCGCCCAACCTCCGCCAAGATCCTTGCCACACTCGCTGCGACCTTGGTCTTTTCCACGGCCACCAACGCTGCCTTCAATGGCATCAATCCCACTCCGCTGACTAACGCCAACATCCGCTTCGGCGATGCCAACTCCTACAACGGTCCGCTCAACGGCGGCACCTACAACTCCCCGGTGGCGAACCCGTGGAATGGCGGGCTCAACAGTCTCCCCTACACCCTCGACATCACGACCAATGACGACGCTCAGGGGGACATCTTTGCCGCCTTCACCGCGGGCACCTACGACCTCGTCGTTCCCCTCGCCTTGGTCCAGCAGGCCACTGGCAACACCGGCTCGGCCATCCTCCAGTTCAACGCTGTGGTCGAATTCCAAACCGACATTTTCGGCTTCGCGGCGGGGCCCACCCAGTTCCCCACGTTCAGCATCAACGGAACCGTCCAGCCCGGGGGCTTCGCCGACTTCACCGGCAGCATCACCTACACAAGCGCCTTCTGGGGCGTCGTCGATACGGTCAACTACCTCTACAACAACATCACCCCGGGCACATTCAACGCGACCGTGAACGGCACCGCGGGCTCCGGCACCACGCCGGTCCTGCCCGCCCTCGACACGCTCACGCTCACGGCCAATTTCGCCTTCACCGTCGATCCCGCGTCGATCAACGCCACCACCGTCCCCGAGCCCTCCACCGGACTCCTCGCGGCGCTTTCGGCGCTGACCCTGCTCCTTCGCCGCCGCAGGGCGGTTCAGGCCTAGCGGTTGGGAAAAGTTCCGCCTCCCGCGGAGCAGACGCGGGAGAAAATAGCTCACGCCAGCAGCTTCCCGATGACGTGCCCATGCACGTCCGTGAGCCGTCGGTCGATGCCGTTGTGGCGGAAGCTCAGCTTCGTGTGGTCGATGCCGAGCAGCCGCAGAATGGTCGCGTGGATGTCATAGACCTGCACGCTTTCGCCCGCCGGCTTGTAGCCCCACACATCGCTCTCGCCGGAAATGACGCCGCCCTTGATGCCGGCGCCGCACAGCCAGTTGGTGAAGACAAACGGATTGTGATCGCGCCCCTTGCCGCCTTGCGCGCACGGCATGCGGCCAAATTCCGTCGTCCACAAAATCACCGTCTCATCGAGCAGCCCGCGCTGTTTCAAATCCGCAATCAGCGCCGCGACCGGCCCTGCCATGCCGAGCGAAAGCGGTCCGTGATCGCGCGCGATGTCCTCGTGCGAGTCCCAGTTCCGCCGCGGGAATCCGTTGTCGCACCCGCTCCAGATTTGCACGAACCGCACCCCCCGTTCGAGCAGCCGCCGCGCGGTCAGGCACTTGCGGCCCATGATGTCCGTCTCCTCGCGCACATTGATTTCCGCCGGCCATTTCTTCGTTGTGTTGTCGATGCCGTAGCTCGCCAGTGTCGCGGCGTTTTCTTTGGAAAGGTCGAACGCCTCAGGCGCGGCGAGCTGCATCTTCGCAGCGAGTTCGTACGAGCGGATGCGCGCCTCCAGCCGCGCGTCGCCCTCGCGTCCGGCGGCGTGCGCGCGGTTCAGCGCCGTGAGCAGATCGAGCCCCGCCGCCTCGCCTGCGGGCGTGATGAAGTCCTGTTTCGCGGGAAACAAATCCTCGATCAGATTCGCCGCACCGACGCGCACCGTGGTGCCTGCGTGCTGGCCGGGGAGAAAAGCCGCGTCCCAGTTTTTCTGCCCGTTCGACGGAAAGCCGCGCAAGTCCGGCAGCACGACAAACGTCGGCAAATTCTCATTCAGCGAACCCAGCCCGTAGCTCACCCACGCGCCCATGCCGGGAAAGCCCGGCGTCACAAACCCCGTCGTCTGGAGCAGCGTCGCCTGGCTGTGGACGCCGCTCTTTCCCACGAGATTGTGGACAAACGCAAGGTCATCCACCACCGCTCCAAGCGGCGCCACAATCTCGCTCAGCATCTTCCCGCTCCGCCCGTACGGCGCGAATTTCCACGGCGACGCGAAGCACGCACCAGGGCTGCTTTGGAAAAGCTCGACCGCCTCGCCCGGATCCCACTTCTCGCCATTGCGCTTCGCCAGCTCTGGTTTGTGATCCCACATGTCCACATGGCTCGCCGCGCCCGCCATGAAAAGCTGCACCACCCGCTTCGCCTTCGCCGGAAACTGCATGGACGGAGCACCGCCCGCCGCCGCCAGCAACCGCTCTCCACCCAGCATGCTCGCCAGCGCGATCCCACCAAGTCCGCCGCCGGAGCGGAATAGAAACTCACGCCGTGAGAGCGGCGGCGTGTCGCGGAGACGATGAAAAGGCGAGTCGTTGGGCATGGCGATGGTCAGTCAACAAACGCGAATTCGTTGAGATTCAAAATCACGCGGCAGGCATTCACGAGTCCCTGCTCGCGGGCGAAAGCGGAGAGCGCACGGCTTTCCTCCGCGCTCGGGGCGCGGCTGAGCGCTAGGCGGTACGCGGCGGCGATTTGCTGCTCGGGTTCGGCGGAAATTTTCGCGACGCGGGCGGCGAAGTGTTTGGCCATCGCGATGGTGAGCTGGTTGTTGCGCAGGGCGAGGGCTTGGAGCGCGTTGACGGTTTCGTTGCGCTTGTCCACGGACATGGAGGGATCGGCGCAGTCGAGCGCGGTGAGAAAAGGCTGCGGCTGCGAGCGGACGATGCAGCGGTAGATCGAGCGGCGGTGCGCTTTCGGATCGTCGGCGTCGTGCAGCGCGTATTCGTAGTGCGGCGAGTGGTCGGCTTTCTCGATGACGAAGTCGAAGTAGCCCGGCCCGCCCATCGTGAGGTCGAGTGTGCCCGCGACGGTGAGCAGGCTGTCGTGCATCGCCTCGGCCTCGAGTTTGCGGCGGTTCATGCGCCAGAGAAGCGCGTTGTTGCCGTCCACATTCGCGTACTCCGCGTGGTCGGCGGACGACTGCCGGTAGGTCGCGCTGAGCACGATCAGGCGGTGCAGTTGCTTGAGCGACTGCCCACCGTCGCGGAACTCCGCGGCCAGCCAGTCGAGCAGCTCCGGGTGGCTCGGCTGCTGGCCCATGCGGCCAAAGTCATTCGGCGAATCCACGAGCCCGCGCCCGAAATGATATTGCCACACGCGGTTCACGATCACCCGCCACGTCAGCGGATTGCGCGGGTCGGTGATCCACTGCGCCAGCGCCACCCGCGGCGCGCTTTCGGGCTGCCCCTGCACGTCAAACGTCGCGGGCAGCTCCGCGCAAATCGGCACCGTGCCCGGCCCCACTTCCTCCATCGGCTGCCGCACATCGCCGCGCTTCAGGATGAAAATGGGGCGCGGCTTTCCGCCATTCTCCCCCGTACCGGCAAACGCGCCGATGCCCGTATGCACCGTCCCCGCATACACGACTTTCGACCGCGGCAGTTTCGCCAGCTCTGCCTTCACCCCCGCGAGTTGCTTCTCGAGCAGCGCCAGCTCCGCCGCCTCCGCATTTGGCGCGTCCTTCGCCCGCAGTTCATCGCGCTCTTTCTCCAGCGCAGCGATGCGCTCCAGCGAAGCCGTCGCCTTATGCCCGTAGAAATATCCATCCGTGAGATTTTTCCGCTGCCAGCGCGGTGGCGCGTCCGTGGAATCGCTCGCCGTCACCGCCGCGCCGATCGCCACGTTGCGCCCGGCGGCATCGAGCACCTGCGCTTCCGCGAGGGCAAAAATGTAGTCGTTCATCCGCGGCGCGAGTTTCGTCGCGGTGATGCGCACATAGCGCGCCGTCGTCCCGCCCGCGATGCTGCGCGGCGTCACCCCAGGATTCGGCACATCGGCCTGCGTGCGGTCTTCGAGCAAAGCCACGCCGCTCGCAAACGCCGCATCATTCGATGCCTCCATTTTGTAGCGCAGCGGAAAGCCAAACCCCGCGCCGATGCCGTTAAAATCATCGTGGCAACCAACGATGACGACCCGCGCGATGTCCGCCGCCGCGCCGAGATCGACCTGCACCCACTTCGTCAAATCCTGCCGCGCCTCGATGCGGCTGTGGTAGCCAAACTCCACACGCTCCACCGCCGCCGTTCCCTGCCGCAATTCCGCGATCATTCTCTCCAGCAGGATCGTTCGCGCGCCCGCCGTCTCGCCGACTTTCGCCGCCAGCACGCGCTGCCGCTTTTGCATCCCGCTCAGCGTCCCCTCCAGCGCCTCCCGCCGCCGCGCCACCGCCGGGTCGGCGTCGAAGGATTTGTCCGCCCGATCCAGTGCCGAGAAGACTGCCTGCAGCCGGTAATAGTCCCGCTGCGTCACCGGATCGAACTTGTGATTGTGGCACCGCGCGCACTGCACCGTTAGCGCGCAGAACGTGTTCATGGTGTTCGTCACCATGTCGTCGCGGTCCAGCAGCCGCGCGATTTTGCCATCAAGCTTCGACTCCTCCAGCTCCGCGTGCCCGATGAAATCCCACGGCCCTGCCGCGATGAAACCCAGCGCCGCGATCCCATCCTCCGTGCCCGGAAAAAGCGCATCGCCCGCGAGCTGCTCCTGCACGAAACGCCCGTATGGCTTGTCCCCGTTCAGCGCCCGGATCACGTAGTCGCGATACGGCCACGCGTTCGGGCGCAGCTTGTCTTTGTCATACCCGTGCGTGTCGCCGTAGTGCGCCACATCCAGCCAATGCCGCGCCCACCGCTCCCCGTAGCGCGGCGACGCCAGCAGCCGCTCCACGAGCTTTTCATAAGCGCGCGGGTCGGGGTCGGCGGTGAAAGCATCCGCCTCCTCCGGTGTCGGCGGCAGCCCCGTGAGGTCGAAAGCCACCCGCCGCAGCAGCGTACGGCGGTCCGCTTCCGGCGAGGGCTTCATCCCGCGCTCCGCCAGTTTCGCCCCAATGAAAGCGTCGATGGAATTGGCCATTGGCGATTTGCCATCGGCCATCGCTGCTTTCCCCAGCGGCTTGAGGCTCCACCAATCCAGCGCCCCCGCCACCTTCACCCCCGCACCCTCCGGCCACACCGCGCCTTGATCTATCCACGCCCGCAGCAGCGCCACCTGCTCCGGCGTCAGCACATCGCCCTTCGGCGGCATCTTCACGTCTGCATCCAGCCCGGCCACAAACCGGATCAGTGGACTCTCCGCACTTTTCCCCGGCACGATATTCGGCGCGTGCTCCTCGCCACCCGTCAGCGCCACCGCCCGCACATCCAGCCGGTAGCCGCTCTTCTGCTTCTCCGGCCCATGACACTTCACGCAGTTCTTTTCAAAAATCGGCTGCACCTCCCGCACGAAATCCACCGCCCGCCCCACCGCCGGCTCCTGCCCCAACGCGCCCACCGTCAGGCCGGCCAATACGGTCAACGTGGGGAGTTTCATCGCCTGATACATCCCCAAGTTTGGTCCGGTCTTAGCCGCAACGAGGCGCGCATGGCCAAAGGGCCGACTAGCCACGGAGCCGGACGGGCGAGACTTCGATCGAGTGTTTGCCGTCACCCACCCAAATGGCGCCGTCTTGCACGGTGACCTGAAGTTCCATGGTCCGCTGGGCGAGCGCGGCCAGCGCCTGGCTCTGGTCCGCAGGAATCTGCCACACCGCCAGGTTGAGGGCTCGGGTCAGCTTGGTTTCGATGCCTTTCCACCAAACGAGCGTGCTGGCGCTAAAGCTGTACACGCTCACCCGCCCGACGCGGGAAGTTGCGCGCAGCAGCCGCTTTTCGTCGGGCTGGCCCACCTCGATCCAGTGCACGATGTGGCCGGTGAGGTCTTTCTGCCAAAGGCCGGGTTCGTCGGCATCCCACATGTCCTTGGCAAATTCCAGCGCACCGTGATCGTGGTCGGCGGGCACGTTCAGCGCGAAGGCCAGCAGGCGGATGAGCATGCGCTCGTCGGTCTCGGAGGGGTGCCGGGCGATGACTACGGCGTGGTCCCCATAGACGCCCCGGTCGATGTCGGAGAGCTGGACGCTGGCCTTGTAGATGGTGGCTTTGAGGGCCATGTTTCGCCGCTGGCGACGGCTACTTTGGCACTGGCGCACTGGGCGCCGCGGCATCGGCGGGGATCGTGGAGAAGTCGCCGGAGACCGTCTCGGGCTTTTTGCTCTTCTCGCTCCAGTAGATCGTGATCAGCTGGCCGTTCTGCTTCTGCTTCAGGGTGTAGCGCAGGTGGGGGTCGTCTTCGGCCACGATCTCCATGGTGCCGACGCTGGCATTGGCCATGAGTTCAGCCGTTGCGCGGGTCGGGTTCTTCTGCATGTCGTCGGCGAGTTTTTTGAACTTCGGCGCGAACATCACGCTGAAGACGACGAGGGCGATGACGCCTAGGACCGCGATACCGCCGCAGCCAATCCCGACCCAGGCGAGCGGACCGAAGCCTTTTTTCTGCGGAGGAGGAGTTGATGGATCCATAGGAAGCGACGCTAGCGGGGCGGGCGAAGCAGTGGCAAGCAGTGAACTCTCCAGCCATGAAAATGCGCGCCGCCGCGCGCGCCGCCTGCACCTTTCGTCCTAGTTGCAGCGGTAGAAGCTGGGCTCGTGGCGGAGGCCAGCGCGGTACTGGCGGTAGGTGGCGAGGGCGAGGAGGGGCCAGTTGTTGCGATACATGTCGTAGCGCAGGTAAAAGACGCGGGGGAAGCCGGTGCCGGTGGTTTCGGGCTCGGGCCAGGAGCCGTCGGGGGACTGGCGGGCGAGGAGGAAAGCGAGGCCGCGGCGGATGGCGCGGGTGTCGAGGGTGGCGGTCTGCGCGGGGTCGCTGGCGGCGATGAGGCCCATGAGGGCCCAGGCGGTTTGCGAGGGGGTGCTGGCGCCTTTGCCTTTGAGGTGGGGATCGTCGTAGGAGGCGCAGGTTTCGCCCCAGCCGCCGTCTTCGTTTTGACAGGACGAAAGCCAGTCGCGGGCGCGGATGATCCAGGGCTGGCGGAGGTCTTCGCCGATGGCGCGGAGGCCGCGGAGCACCTGCCAGGTGCCGTAGATGTAGTTCACGCCCCAGCGGCCGTACCAGGAGCCGTCGGCTTCCTGGGTGTCGCGGATGAAGGTGATGGCGCGTTGGACAATTTCGCTTTCGCGATCAAAGCCGATGTAGCCGAGGAGCTCGAGGACGCGGCCGGTGAGGTCGCTGCAGGTCGGGTCGAGGATGGCGTTGTGGTCTGCAAAGGGGACGTCTTCGAGCCAGCGCTGGGTGACGTCTTTGTCGAAGGCGGCCCAACCACCGTCCCGGCACTGAAAGCTGAGGAGCCAGCGGAGGGCGCGCTCGAAACGGGTGCGGGCCTCGGCGTCGCCGCGCTGGCCGGTGAGGCGGAGCGCCATGAGGACCATCATGGTGTCGTCGGTGTCGGGGTAATAGACGTTGTTGAACTCGAAGGCCCAGCCGCTGGGTTCGCGGTGGCGGTTCATGGCGAACCAGTCGCCGCAGATGCGGACTTCCTTAACGGCGAGCCAGCGCGCGGCTTTTTGGATGGGCTCGCTTTGCACCGGCACGCCGCTTTCGCGGAGCGCGATAAGATTGATGGCGGTGTCCCAGACGGGCGAGAGGCAGGGCTGGATGCGGAAGTCGCCGGGGTCGTCGACAAAGAGGCCCTCGAAGTCGCGCTTGGCCTTCACGTAAAGCGGGTGGTCTTTGGCGTAGCCGAGGGCTTTGAGCGCGATGAGGGAGTTGAGCATCGCGGGGAAAATGGTGCCGAGACCGTCGCTGCCCTCGCCCATGCGCTCGGTCATCCAGGCTTCGGCGGAGGCGAGCGCGGTCTGGCGGCCGGGTTTCCACGGGAGCTTGTGGAGGAGCTTGAGGACGGCGTCGCAGACGAGGAAAAAGTTCGGCCAAGAGAGGCGGCGGCCCTCGCGGCTCAGGCCGAGAAAACCCTGCTCGGAGCCGACGGGATAAAGCTCGTGGAGCTGCTGGTCGGCGGGGAGGGCGCGGGTGGGCTTGTGGTGATTGAGGATCGCCAGCGGCATGAGCATGGCGCGGCTCCACGATGACATTTTGTAGATCGAGAAAAAGAACCACTCCGGCATGAAGATCATCTCGACTGGGACGGTGGGCAGATACTTCCACGGGAACTGCCCGAGGAGCGCGAGGTAGAGCTTCGAGTAGGTGTTCATCTGCGGGATGCCGCCGAGGCGGAGGACGCAGGCGCGGGCCTCCTGCATCCACGGCTGGGTGGGGGCGTGGCCGGCGAGCTTGAGCGCGAAGTAGGCTTTGACGCAGGCGTTCACTTCGCTGGGGCCGCCTTCGTAGATGTTCCAGCCGCCGGCGGGGAGCTGGCGGCGGCGGATGTGCGCGACGCACTTTTCCTGAAGGACGGGATCGACTTCATCGGCCCAGTGCATGAAGAGCACGTAGTCGGAGCAGAGTGTGCTATCGACGAACAGCTCGCCGACCCAGTAGCCGTCGTCGTGCTGGAGGCGGAGGAGGTTTTCCTGCGCTTTGGAAATCGCGTGGGCGAGCGCGGAGCGGCTCTGGCTCAGGGTCTCCGCGCCATCGGCGGCGAAGAACTGCGGGGCATCGGTTTCGTTTTTCGTGTGGTGAGACACGGCTTTGGAAGAAGACTAAACCGTGACCGGAGTTTGCACAGGTGCGTCTTTTTTGCCGGTGAGGTGGCCGTTGCCGGCGCTCACGCCGTTGAAGGCTGCGATCTCGGCGTTCGGCGAGCCTTTGGGCCGCGCGCCGAAGTTGAACTTGATGTTTTTCCACATGTCGCCGGGCTTGGCGTGCAGGCCGAGGGCGGCGGTGGGTTCGTAGCCGCAGTTCATCATGCAGTTCTCGCAGCGCGGGTCGCGGGCCACGCCATCGACCACGCCGATCGCATCCCAGTTGGTCTTTTCGAGCAGCTCATTATACGAGGTGTAATGGCCGTCGGTCATCAGGTAGCACGGGCCTTTCCAGCCGCGGACGTTGCGCGTGGGGATGGCCCACGCGGAGCAGGTCAGGTCGCGCTTGCCGGCGAGGAATTCGAGATAAACCGGCGTGCCGAAGATGGGATACTTCGCGCCCCACTCCTCGACCTTGGCGAATTTTTCGACGGTCATCTTGCGCGTGAGGAAAAAGGTCTCCGGCTCAATGCCGAGGCGCTTCACCATGTCCACTTTCGCGGCGTCGTATTCGTAGCCGGGCGCGATGGTGTGGCCGTCGAGGGCGAGCGAGCTGAGGAAGGCGAACATGTCCTCGATCTCCTGCACTTCGGTTTCTTTATAGACCGTCGTGTTGGTCGCCACTTGATAGCCGAGAATCTTCGCCATGCGCATCGCCAGCACCGCTTCGACGAAAACGCCCTCGCGCTCGACGATGAGGTCGTGCGTCCGTTCGAGGCCGTCGAGATGGACGTTCCAATACATCCAGTCGGACGGCTTGATCACCGGTTTGGTCTCGTCCTTCGGACCCTTGCGGATTTCCTCCGCGTCCTTTTGTGAAATCAGCTCCTCGCTCAGCAAAACCTGCAACTGGTCGTCCACCGCCGCCGGTGCGCGGAGGGTTTCCGCCGCGAGATATTCACGCATCTTTTTCCGCATGAACATGGCGTTCGTGCAGACATAGACGATGCGCCCCTGCCCGAGCAACCCGCCGACGAGCGCCTCGATCTGCGGATAA
>JANPHJ010000186.1:0-20650 GCA_031424395.1 Chthoniobacter sp. | reverse complement strand
GAGCAAAGGAGGCGGGACTTCCTAGTTCCGCAGGGCGAGCGCAGCGAGGCCGTGGGCTCGGCGCGCACCGAGCCATCCCCCCGCCTGCGCCCGTCGTGCCGCGGGACTAGGAAGTCCCGCCTACTTTGCTCTGTCCCCTTGCCGCTCGCATCTTTCCTTCCCCTTCCCACACGGTGCGTGAATGATTCGCCAAACACCGCCATGCCTGCCGCCCTGCATTTTGACTCCATCGAAGACGTAATCAAAGACATCCGCGCCGGGCGCATGGTGGTGGTGACGGACGATGAGGATCGCGAAAACGAGGGCGACCTCGTGATGGCCGCGGAAAAGATCACGCCCGCGGCGGTGAACTTCATGGCCATGCACGGGCGCGGGCTTATCTGCGCGCCGATCACCGAAGAGCGCGCGGAGCAGCTCGGCTTGCAGCGCATGGTGCTGGAAAACCGCGAGAGCTTTCGCACGGATTTCACCGTCTCCATCGACGCCGCGCTCGGCGTCACCACCGGCATCAGCGCGCACGACCGCGCGCGGACGATCCAGCTTCTCGTCGATCCGAAAACGAAGCCGCTCGATCTCGTCCAGCCCGGCCACGTTTTCCCGCTGCGCGCGAAAAGCGGCGGCGTGCTGCGGCGCGCTGGGCACACCGAGGCGAGCGTGGATCTCGCGCGGCTCGCCGGACTCGCACCGGCCGGCGTGCTGTGCGAAATCCTGAACGCCGACGGCACGATGGCGCGGCTCGCTGAGCTGGTGAAGTTTCGCAAAAAGCACAAGCTGCGGTTGTGCTCGATCCGCGACCTGATCGCCTACCGGCGCAGCCAGGAGAAGCTGGTCGAGCGCGAGCAGGTCATCAAAATGCCGACGGCGTTTGGGGAGTTCGACCTGCACATGTACCGCTCGGTGGTCGATGGCGCGCACCATCTCGCGCTGGTGAAGGGCGAGATTTCGCCGAGAAAAAACATCCTCGTCCGCGTGCATAGCGAGTGCCTGACCGGCGATGTCTTTGGCTCCATGCGCTGCGACTGCGGCAACCAGCTTCACACCGCGCTCAGCCAGATCGAGGCGGCTGGAAACGGCGTGCTGCTCTACATGCGGCAGGAGGGCCGCGGCATCGGACTGCCGGCGAAAATCCACGCCTACAAACTCCAAGAGGAAGGGCTGGATACCGTGGAGGCCAATGAAAGGCTCGGCTTCCCCGCCGAGCTGCGCGACTACGGCCTCGGCGCGCAGATTCTTTTCGACCTCGGCGTGCGCAAGATGCGCTTCCTCACAAACAACCCGAAGAAGGTCATCGGGCTCGAAGGCTACGGGCTGAAGATCGTCGAGGTCGTGCCCATCAAATCGCCCTCGAACCCTCATAACGCGCGGTATCTCGAGACGAAGAAGGTGAAGATGGGGCACCTGTTGTGAGCCCGGATTGACAGCCCAAACTCGGCTGATACCCTCCGCGCCCTTTATGAAACGCGTCATCGCCACCACCGAAGCACCCGCCGCCGTCGGCCCTTATTCCCAAGCCATCGCCACCGGCGATTTCCTTTTCTGCGCCGGGCAGATTCCCCTCGATCCGGCGACCGGCGAACTCATCGGCACCGACGTGACCGAGCAGGCCGAGCGCGTGTGCCAGAACATCGCGGGCGTGCTGAAAGCGAACAACATGACTTTCGCCAACGTGGTGAAGACCACCGTCTTCCTCACCGACCTCGCCAGCTTTGCGGCTATGAACGCGGTCTATGCGAAGTATTTCACCGCCCCCTTCCCCGCCCGCTCGACCATCCAGGTCGCCGGCCTGCCGCGCGGCGCGCAGGTGGAGATCGAAGTGACGGCGATCGCCTCCGCCAAGGCTAGCGTCACCGCCGACGACGCAGCCGGGAGAAATTGGGTCGATTCGGGCGCAGTCGTGCCCACTATTTTCTGAAATGTCCCAGGAAATTCTCGACCTCTTCCGCCAGACCCACGCGCTGCTCGACGGCCATTTCGTCCTGCGGTCGGGGCTGCATTCGCGGCAGTTTTTCCAATGCGCGCTGCTGCTCCAGCACACGTCGATCGCGGTGCGGGTTTGCGGCGCACTGGCGGAAAAGCTGCGCGGGATTGAAGCCGGATGCGTCGTTTCGCCGGCGCTGGGCGGGATTATCGTCGGACATGAAATCGCGCGCGCGCTGGAGCTGCCACACATCTTTGTCGAGAAGGACGACGCGGGCCGGCTGGTGCTGCGGCGCGGGTTTAAGATCGAGGCGGGGCAGCGGTTCATCGTCGCGGAGGATGTGGTCACGCGCGGCGGGCGGGTGCAGGAGACCATCGACATCGTGCGCGCGCACGGCGGGCTCGTGACGGCGGTCGCCACGCTCGTGGATCGCAGCGGCGGGCATCTGCCGGACTTCGGCTGCCCATTTGTCGCGCTCACGCAGCTCGCGGTGGAGACCTTCGCCGCGGATCAGCTCCCGCCCGATCTCGCGAATACGCCAGCGGTGAAACCGGGCAGCAAATAACGCCGCGGCGCGCGGGCGATTGCAGGATTGTCTTTCGCGCGGCGGAAAGGAATGCTGCTGGGGCCATGCCGAGTTCCACCTCCGACTCGATGCTCATTTTCCAAATGGGTGAACAACGCCTTGCCCTCGGCGTAGCGGCGGTCGAGAGGGTGGTGGCCGCGGTCGAGATCACGCCGCTGGCCGGCGCGCCGCGCGGGGTGCGCGGGGTCATCGATGTGCAAGGACGGATGGTGCCGGTCTTCGACCTGACCGCGCGCCCCGGCGAGCCGGTGCGGGCGAGCGACCACCTCATCCTCGCGCGCACGCCGCAGCGCACCGTGGCGCTGCTCGTGGCGGCGGTGGAGTCCGTGGGGCCGCGGCTCGGCGACGGCCCGGAGCCGATCCCCGACCTCGAGCTTTTTCTCGCCAGCGCCGACCGCGCAGCACTTTCTCCCCCGCCATGACTCCCGCCCTCAATGCGGAAGTGCTGGGCGCGGTCAGCCAGACCGTGGAGGCCCGGTTTGCGCTCTGCTTTCCACCCGAGCGCTGGACCGATCTCGAGCGCGGCCTGCGCAGCGCCGCGGCGGAACTCGGCTATGACGACGCGGAGGAATATGCGCACGCCGTCGTGCATGGCCCGCTGGCGAGCGCGGAAACCCGCGCGCTGGCGGCGCAACTCACCATCGGCGAGACATATTTTTTCCGCGACCCGGTGGCTTTCACCACCCTCCGGACGCTGGTCCTGCCTGCGCTCGTGGAGGAAAAGCGGGGCCGCGCCCGGCGGCTGCGCATCTGGAGTGCGGGCTGCTGCACAGGCGAAGAGCCTTACTCCATCGCCATCACGCTGCAGGAGACCCTGCCCGACATCGACGAGTGGCAGATCACGATCCTGGCGACCGACCTCAATCCGCATTTCCTCGCGCAGGCGGCAGCGGGCGCGTACGGGCAGTGGTCGTTCCGCGGCGTGCCGGAGGAGACGCGCCGCGCGTGGTTCCGCCGGCTGCCGGACGGGCGGCACGAGGTGGCACCGCGCGTCCGCCAGATGGTCACTTTCGCGAGCCTGAATCTGGCCGAGCCCGGCTGGCCTTCCCATGCCACCCAGACCACCGCGCTGGACCTCATCTTCTGCCGCAATGTGCTGATGTATTTTTCGCCGGAGCGCGCGCAGCAGGTGGTCGCCGGCTTGCACCGCGCGCTGGTCGTCGGCGGGCGGCTTCTCGTCAGCGCCAGCGAGGCCTCGCGCGAGATGCTGGCCGGCTTCGCGCTCGCCGAAGTCCCGGGGGTCGCCCTGTACCGCAAAAGCGCGCCGCCGCGCTCTGCCCCCGCGACCGCTGCGCCGTCCCTGCCACCACCCGCCGCGCCGCCCGCGCCGGAACTGCCGCCCGACCACGCCGCCGACGCGCGGCGGCTTGCGGACGAAGGGCGGCTCGACGCCGCGCTCGCCGCCTGCGACCGCGCACTCGCGGCGGAAAAACTCCGCGCCGCCCTCCACTACCTGCGCGGTGTCATCCTGCAGGAGCAAAACGCCCCCGACTCCGCCGCCACCGCCTTCCGCCGCGCGCTCGATCTCGATCCCGCCTTCACCCTCGCCCATTTCACCCTCGGCCATCTGCTGCTTGGCCAGGGCCGTCCAGCGGACGCCGCGCACTGTTTTTCCCAGGCCCGCACCCTCCTGCGCGCCTGCCCGCCCGAGACCGTGCTGCCCGAGTCGGAAGGCCTCACCGCCGGCCGCCTGCTCACCATGCTCGCCGCGCACGAGGAGCCCCTCGCATGAAGCCCCACGAACCCGCCGACTGGTCGGAAATCCGCCGCCGCATCGGCGCCCTCCGCGCGCCCACTGCGACCAGCGGCACCCTCACCGCCGCGGAGGAACGGTGCCTTTTGCACACCCGCGCCCAGGCCCTCGCGGAACCGCTCGCTGCCGAAGCTGCGGCGGGGGCCATCCTCGAGGCCGTGGAATTCGACCTCGCCGGCGAACGCTACGCCTTTCCCCTCACGGCCGTCCGCGAAGTCAGCCTGCTGCATGCGCTCACGCCAGTACCGGGCACCCCGCCCTTCCTCCTCGGCATCGTGAATCTGCGCGGCGAAATCCGCCCCGTCCTCGATCTCCAGCGGTTCTTCGGCCAGCCCGCCGCCAGCCTCACCCAGCTCAACCAGCTCCTCGTCATCGAGCACGATGACCTCACCGTCGGCATCCTCGCCGACGCCATTCGCGGCGTCCGCCACCTCCCCATCGCCGCCCTCCAGCGCGCGCCCGCTGATCCCCGCGCCCCCTATCTCCGCGGCGCCACCGCCGACGGGCTCCTCCTGCTCGACGCCGCCCGCCTTCTCGCCGATCCGCGCCTCTTGGTGGATGACCGCGAAGATTCCTGACCAGCGCGTGAAATATTTAGGCTTCCCATTTTCCGCCGGGACAGCCAGAAACAGGCGCAGTCGTATAGAGCGGTTATGAAGTAAGGCGATAACTCATATGCACCCCCATCTGCAGCACCACACGCAGGCCCTCCGGGAAACGGTCGCGCCGCCCCGTAGGCAGCGTCAGAGGCTGGGGCAAGGCTCACGGGTTTGTATCGGTCGCCACGCTCCCCGAGACTGCCAGCTCTTCGCTGAATTAAGCCGCGCCTGTCTATCAGGAAAATCCAATTCCCCGCGACCAGCTAACCAATAACCGCTCCTGCTGAGCCACCAAACAACCCCATGCAACTCACCTCACGTCCAAGTGCCGGAAGACGCGTCGCGTTCGTCCCGGCGTTCTTCATTCTCACGGGCAGCATCGCCGCCGGCGGTGCGCTGGCGGTCGCGCCGCCGCCGGAGGTGGCCTCAGGCCCCGCCACCCCCCAGTTGCTAAAAAGGCTCAGCATCGAAGACCTGATGCAGACCCGGGTAACGACCCAGAGCACCTTGTCGCGCGTGAACGAGCGGATCGACGAGGCGCCCGGCAGTGTCTATGTGTATCCGCGGAGTGTTATCCAAGAGAGAGGCTATCGGAGTTTGGGTGAACTGCTCCAAACGGTTCCTGGTTTCACGGTTTTTCACCGGGATCTCCAATTCGTGGTCGGCGTCCGCGGCCTGAATGCCAACGACAACGACAAGATTAGCCTGCTGGTGAACGGACAGCGCGTGCTAGGACTGCATGAGCAGGACTTTCTCAATGGCCCGATCAATCTGGACAACGTGGAGCGGGTGGAGGTGGTGGTCGGCCCGTCCGCATTCTTCCAGCCGGCGGATACCTTGACGGGAACTGTCAATGTCATCACAAGAAACATCAATGGCGTCGAAGGAATTGCCGCCGCGGGGAACGACCTGAAGTATTCCGCGACGCTGCTGACGGGTCACCAATGGGCTCCGGACCGGTTTCTGAACTTCTCCTTTACCACGGAGGCTAAACGGGGCTTCGACGCCTGGAACCGCGATTTTCAACCCGGCCTCGCGGGGCGAAGAGTGACAGGGAAACTCGACGGGCCCAGTTACTTCGGCATCTTGAACGGCCAGTATGGAGAAGTCACGGCGCAGGCCATCGCCTACCGTTCCACCTGGCCGGAACTGCATATCGAGAATGCCGACCCGGGCAACCGCGGAGTGATGTCCGAGCAGTTCTATTCGATCTTCCTGAAAGACGAACACCCGTGGACCGAAGCGCTCACAAGCGTGGTTCGGTTTGACGTTGCCCTCAAAGAACAAACTCGTCTGAACGAAGGGGGACAGCAGGTCGACTCAGTCGAGCAATCCGTGAAGCAGTGGACTTACGAGGGTGAAATCGGGATGCGCTATTCCGGCTTCGCCCATCAGTTCATCCAGGCGGGTGCCCAGATCTCATACGATCATAACTTCGATACGTTCTTCACCTTTCATAACCACCAACCGCCCGAGAACATTCCCAGGACCACCCTCGTTGATCGCGACACGGCGGCGTTCGGGTTCTATCTGGACGACACGATCCAAGTCACCAAATGGTTAAAGCTAACCGGCGGTCTGCGGCTTGACGAAAACGGCCGGCTTGATGGAGACAAGTGGTTCCTCGGCGCACGCTCGGCAATCATTATCGCGCCTACCCCCAACTGGATATCCAAGCTGATCTACAACCGGGCGGCGCGCATGCCGTCCTCGCTCGAAGCACTCAACCAAGTATGGGGGAGAAACCATTTGAACAACCCGCGAAATCCCTCCTTCGCCCAGCTTTCACCCAATCCCCAGGAACCGGAGATCCTCTCGACATTCGAATTGCAGGAAATTTTCTATCTCGGGCGCACCCGCGTCGGGGCGGCCATCTATCACCAGGAACTCGAAGACTTCATCACCTGGTTCTCGCCCCATAGCAACGGCGGCAATTTCCGCGGCAATGGCGTGGAACTTAACATTCAGGCGCCGCTCGGTTCCCGCTTGACGATTTGGGCGAACGGCTCATGGAATGATTCCGAGCTTCATTTGTTTAATCCGGCGGCGTTCGGACCCCCGAGTGGGAAAACCGAGGGCTTCCATGCCAACGTGAACCCGGACAACCGCATCATCGGCTCTGCACAATACACAGCCAATCTGGGGTTTGACTGGAAGATCATGGACCACCTGACGTTCTCGCCCTCGCTGAGATACTTTACCGAGCAGGCTGCGGTTGACTTCCGCGCAGCCCCTGAGGTCCCAGAGTTCAGGACCATTCGTAATCGCTACTATCTCGACACTGCACTGACGTGGGATCATGTCGGAGGCAAAGACTTGGACCTGCGGGTGTCCGTCCATAATCTCCTCGATAATCGAAGCCCCGTAGCCTCACAGATTCAAGGCGACACGATCCGCCCACGAGGGATCGAAGGTGTGTTCACGGTGGATATGCGCTTTTAACATGACGACCGCGAGGCGGGGAACTCACCGATGAGATGCAGCAACCCGGTAGACCTACATAAAACACCTGACTGGAAGCAACCCAACCCATCCTATGCAATACTCATCGCAGCTTAGTGCGGGCCAACGCGCCACCTTCGTCCCGGCGTTCTTCATTCTCGCGGGCAGCATTGCCGCCGCCGGTGCGCTCCATGCGGCGGCGGTTGCGCCGCCGCCGGAGTTGGCCCAGGGCCCCGGCACCCTCGCGCCGCAGCAGCTCAAGAAGCTCAGTATCGAAGACCTGATGCAGCTCCAGGTGGCGACGGTGACCACGGCTTCCAAGAAAGAAGAAAAGGCGACCTCGGCTCCGGGGACAGTCATAGTCATCGACAAGAATGACATCCGCCTGCGGGGTTACTCCACGCTGAAGGATGTGCTGCGCGACCTGCCGGGGATGGATTTGGCGGACAACTTCTTCAGCGAGATCGGCACCCAGGTCGCGGTGCGCGGCATCACCGGGAATAACAAAACCGTCGTGCTGGTCAATGGCATGCGCGTCAACCCGCCGGGCGGCGAATACTTCCCCCTGCGCAGCGACTTCAGCGTGCGGAACGCGGAACAGATCGAAATCATCTATGGCGCCGGCTCCACGCTCTATGGACAGGACGCGATCAATGCCGTGATCAACATCATCACCCGGCAGCCGCCCGCTTCCGGGAAGGCAGAGGTCGAGCTGGGCGGCGACGCCGGCTTCAACTTCGAGCGCAACCTGTACGGATCCTTTGGCAAGGTTTTTGATCAGGCGAGGAACATCCTCTTCAACGGCTATGTGCAATACCATGACTCCGACCTGACACGGCTGGACCGTGAATACCCGCGCTACTGGCGCGGCTTCCGTGAGACCGCGGTGGCGCGCGGACGCGACCCGGTGCCGGACCGGCTGGACTTTGGCCTGAATGCCTTTGCACGGCTGGAAGTCGGCGGGTTTTCGCTGCAATCCTGGTATCGGAATTCGCGGCGGAGCAGCGGCGAAGGCTACGGGCATGCCGTGCTGGCCTTGGTGCCCGAGGCGCGCTGGGAGGACTCCTCGTGGGTGACTGAGGCGAAGTATGTCTGGCAGATCACCGACCGGGTGAAGCTCGATTCGACCGTGACTTACAACTGGTATGAGGTCGATCCCAGCAGCCGCTATGTCTTTCCGCTGAATGACCGGCAGTTCTTTCTCAACGACTACAAGTATGCCAGCGGCCACAGCATCGCGGTGGAGGAAACTATGCGGGTCGATTTCACCTCGGCCCTCTCGGTACTCATGGGCGGCACTTACACCAACTATGACATCCTGCCCAAGAGCACCGTCCCCGGCGGGGCGCGGCCGGGCGGGCACAATGACATCCTGCGGCAGGCGGGGAACTTCAGCTATTACACCACGCCCGGCGACCCGGCTTCGCTGCACTTGGTGCCGCGCGCGGTGGATTCCGAGTTCGAGCGCTATGGGGCTTACCTCGAGTTTTCATGGAAGATAACTCCGAAGTTGAAAGTCATCGCTGGGGCGCGGGTGGACAAGGACACGCGCATTGCCGACCCCTCATACACGCCGCGTGGCTCGCTCATCTACAATCTGACCGACGCGCTGACGGCAAAGTACACCTATTCTTGGGCCTACATCTCCCCCGCCCCGTACTTCGACGCTACCTATGACCGCGGCGATGTCCTCGCCGTGTCCAACCCCGGCCTGCAGCCGGAAACCTCCAAGACCCATGAGTTCGACCTGACCTATAACAAGGACGCGCTGAACTTCGGGCTCAGCCTTTACTACGGCGTGCAGAGCAGCCTGATCCTGGTCTCGGACGGCGCGCTGCAACCCAACATCCTGCTGGACCCGGTCTATGTCGATGTGCAGGGCACCCAGACGCGCCAGTTGGTGAACTCCGTCAACAGCGGCAAAAGCCGCAATGCCGGGGTGGATGTTTACGGCAAGGCCAAGCTCACCCGGAGTTTCAGCACTTGGTTTTCCTACTCTTACACGAGCTATGAGGAAATGACCGCCGGGGTGACCAGCGGCTTGAAAGGCATCTCGCAGCATAACTTCCGGCTCGGCGCGACCTGGGCCATCACGCCCCACCTTTTTGTCACTCCGAGCCTGGTGGCGCGCTCGACCCCGCGGAACGTCGATCCTAGCTTTCTGCAGGGCGAACTGGAGAATCCGTGGGAGGCGAACCTGCACATTCTTTACACGCCGAAGGAATGCCTCCAGTTCTACGCCGATCTGCGCAACATTACCAACAACCACAATGCCCTGACTCAGTTGACCCCGGCCGCCAGCCCGCAGGAGACCTTCAGCGGCGTGTTTGGCGTGCGGCTGTCCTTTTGAATGAAAGCAACCCACCACACCTATGAGGCCATTGATTAAGTTCGGACGATCCCGCCCGCGGAGCTACCTGCCCCTCGCTACCGTTATGCGCCTGCTGCTGCTCGGCACGGTCGGGAGCGGCTTGGCAGGCGAAAAGGCGCGGGCGGAGAGCGCGGCCTATGACGAGTATGAGGTCAAGGCGGCCTTTCTGTTTAACTTCGTCCAGTTTGTGAAGTGGCCGGCCGCACCGGGCGGACAGTTGCTCATCGGCATCCTCGGCGACGATCCCTTTGGCGGCGCCTTGGACAAGATCATCAAGGGCGAAACGGTGGCCGGGCGCAAGCTGGCCATCAAACGGTCGCACAAGGCGGACGACCTGAAGGGCTGCCAGGTGGTCTTCGTCGCGGGTTCCGAGCGGGCCAATGTGGGCGGCATCCTGGCCAGCCTGACGGGGGCCAATGTCCTCACGGTGGGTGAAACCGAGGGCTTTGTGAAACAGGGCGGGGCCATTGGCTTTAGCTCCGGGGGGGAGAAGGTGCGCTTTGAGATCAACAACGGGGCCGCCCAGCGCGCCGGAATGGAGATCAGTTCGCGCCTGTTGAAACTGGCCAGCCGGGTAGGTAACTGAGCAAACTGCCCACCCCCATGACCCATTTTCGAGACATTTCCATCCGGCGGAAGATGACGGCCGCCATGATGGGCACCGCGTTCCTAGTCCTGATCGTGAGCCGCACCACCTTTCTGTTCTATGAACGCGCGACTTTTCGCGATGCGATGGCGCGCAATCTCGAGGTGCTGGCTGACGCCCTCGCCCGCAACAGCACGGCGGTGTTCCTTTTCAAAGACAAAGAGGCCGCTGAGGAGAACCTCCAGGCGCTGGGGGCCGACCCGTCGGTCGAGGCCGGGTGCTTTTACAATGCGGACGGCACCGCGCTGGGCAGCTATGCGCGCGAGGGCCGCCCGGCCCTCGCGCTGCCGCTGGAGGCAGACGGCACGCATTTCGGCCCGGATCACCTCATGGTGACCCGGCCCGTCACCCTGAATGACAAGCGCCTCGGCACACTGGCCCTGCGCGCCGATCTCAATGAGCTGACGGCCCGGCTGCGCACTTCGATGCAGCTGTCCGTCGCTGTGCTGCTCGGCTCGCTGCTGCTGGCGTTTGCCCTCGCGGGCAAGCTCCAGCGGCTGCTGACGCGGCCCATTTTCGCCCTCACCGAGACGGCGCAGAAAATCACCGAGACGCGCGACTACACGGCGCGCGCGACCAAGCTCGGCGGGGACGAGCTGGGCACGCTGACCGAGGCGTTCAACCAGATGCTCGGCGACATCGAGGAGCGCACCGGCGCGGTCGAGCGCGCCAATGAGTCGCTGCGCAATCAGGCCGCCGAGATGACCGCGGCGGCCAGCGTGCTGGCCGTCTCGGCCAGCCAGATCGTGGCCGCCACGCGCGAGCTCGGGGCCAGCGCCAATGACGCCGCGGCGGCCGTGAGCCAGACCACCACGACGGTCGAGGAGGTGCGCCAGACTTCGCAGCTCTCCAGCGAGCGGGCCAAGTCTGTCTCGGACCAGGCGCAAAATGCCGCCGAGGTCGCCAGCACGGGCCGGCAGTCCGTGAACCAAACCATCGAAGGCATGAACGGCATCCGCGACCAGATGGGCGTGATCGCGGAGTGCATCCTCGGCCTCAGCGCGCAGAGCCAGACCATCGGCGAGATCATCGCCAGCGTGGACGACCTGGCCGCGCAATCGAAGCTGCTCTCGGTCAATGCGGCCATCGAGGCGGCCAAGGCGGGCGAGGAGGGGCGCGGTTTCTCCGTGGTGGCGCAGGAGGTGAAAACGCTGGCCGAACAGTCCAAGCAGGCGACCACGCAAGTGCGGGCGATTTTGAGCGACATCCAAAAGGCGACGGGCAGCGCGGTGCTCGCGGCGGAGCAGGGTGGAAGGGCGGTGGAGGCCGGCGTCCGGCAGTCGGCGGCCACCGGCGAGTCTATCGCGGCGCTGGCCGAGAGCGTGGCGGGCGCGGCGCAGGCGGCGGCGCAGATCGCGGCCACGAGCCGGCAGCAGTTTGCGGGTATGGAGCAGGTGGCCATCGCGATGGAGAGCATCAAGTCCGCGAGCGCGCAGACAGTGACCAGCACGCGGCAGGTCGAGGGTGCCGCGCGGCAGCTCCAGGAGCTTGGGGAAAAGCTGAAGCTGCTCGTGGCGCAGTTCAAAGTGTGAGCCGGGGCACGCCGCCATGACTGACGAAGACTTTCTCAAAAAGCTTCGCGAGGCCTTTGCCATCGAGGCGGACGAGCATCTCCAGGCGGTCACCGCCGGGCTGCTGGAGCTGGAGCAAAAACCGCCCGCGCCGCGTCGGCGGGAAATCATCGAGACGGTCTTTCGCGACGCGCACAGCCTCAAAGGCGCGGCGCGCGCGGTGAGTCGCGGCGACATCGAGAGCGTGTGCCAGGCGCTCGAAAGCATCTTTGCGCAGTGGAAGCAAAAGGACCGGCCCGTGGCCGCGGAGACCTTTGACCTGCTCAACCGCGCCCTCGACCTCCTGGCGCGCCGCCTGCGCCTGCCGGACACCGCGACCGGCGCGGCGGAGCGCGCCGAGATCACCGAGCTGGGGCGCCAGCTCGCCAGCGCCCCCGCGCCCGCGGGCAGCTTCATCCCCGAGCCGCCTGCCGCACCCGCCCCCGCGCCCCCCGCCGCCCACGCGCCGGAGGCACCCGCCCTCGCGGAGCCCGAAGCCCCGCAGCTCGGCGGCGCGGTGCGCGTGCGCATGGTGAAGCTCGACACCCTGCTGCGCCGCGCCGAGGAGATGCTCGCCGTGAAGCTCGCCACCAGCCGCCAGGCCGCGGAGCTGCACGCGCTCGGCGGCGTGCTCGGCGCGTGGCGCAAAGAGTGGGCGAAAGTGCGGGGCTTCGCGCACGGCGGCCTCGCCGGCCAGAGCCCCGCCGCGCTCTCGCGGCTCGCCGACTTCCTCGAATGGAACCAGAGCTACATGCACACCGTGGAGCAGCGCCTCGCCGCTCTCGCCGCCAGCGCCGCGCGCGATGAGCGCGTCACCGGCACGCTCATCGACGACCTCCTCGCCGACGCCAAGCGCCTCGTCATGCTGCCCTTTGCCACGCTGCTTGATGTCTTCCCCAAACTCGTGCGCGACCTCGCCCGCGCGCAGGACAAAGACATCGCCCTGCACCTCGAGGGGCGCGACATCGAGATCGACAAACGCATCCTGCACGACATGAAGGACCCGCTCCTCCACCTCGTCCGCAACGCCATCGACCACGGCCTCGAACTCCCCCCTGCCCGCCGCGCCGCGCACAAGCCCCCTGCGGGCCAGCTCGCCATCACCGTCACGCAGCTCGACGGGAGCAAGGTCGAGATCGTCATCGCCGACGACGGCGGCGGCATCGACGTGGAAAAGGTGAAGGCCTCCGCCGTGCGCACCGGCGCGGCCAGCGCGGCGCAGGCGCGCGCGCTGGACGGTCCGGCGGCGCTCGCGCTCATCTTTGCGTCGGGCGTTTCCACCAGCCCCATCATCACGGAAATCTCCGGGCGCGGCCTCGGCATGGCCATCGTGCGCGAGAAGGTGGAGCGGCTCGGCGGCACCGTCGCCATCGAGACCGTGCCCGGCGCCGGCACCACCTTTCGCATCGTGCTGCCGGTCACGCTGGCCACCTTTCAGGGCGTGCTGGTCAGCGCGGGCGGCCAGACCCTGGTCATCCCGACGGCGAAAATCCAACGCATTCGCCGCCTCGCGCGCGCCGACATCCGCACCACGGAAGCCGGCGAAACCATCCTGCACGAAGGCCAGGCCGTCCCGCTCGCGTGGCTCGACGAAGTGCTCGGCCTGCCGCTGCGCGCCAGCACGGGCGCGCCGGTGGAGGTGCTGCTGCTCGGCCCGGCGGAAGGGCGCACCGCCTTTGCCGTGGACGCGGTTTTAAGCGAGCAGGAGGTGCTGGTGAAAGGGCTCGGCAAGCTGCTGCGGCGCGTGCGCCACATCGCCGGCGCCACCCTCCTCGGCGCTGGCTCCCCCGCCCTCATCCTCCATGTCGGCGAGCTGCTCCACACCGCCGCGCGCGCCGCCGCCGCGCCGCGCCCCGCCCGCCCGGAGCCGACGCTCGCGCGGACGCGCGCCATCCTCGTGGCGGACGACTCCATCACCGCGCGCATGCTTTTGAAAAGCATCCTCGAATCCGCAGGCTACCAAGTGGCCGTGGCGACCGACGGCGCGGAGGCGCTCGCCGCGCTCCAGGCGCGCGACTTCGACCTGCTGGTGAGCGACGTGGAGATGCCGCGGCTCGACGGCTTTGACCTCACGGCGAAGGTGCGCGCCGACCCCAAGCTCGCCGCCCTGCCCGTGGTCCTCGTGACCGCGCTCGGCTCGCGCGAGCACCAGGAGCGCGGCGTTGCCGTGGGGGCCAACGCCTATATCGTGAAGGGCAGCTTTGACCAGAGCAACCTGCTCGAGATCCTCCGCCAGCTCCTATGAAACCGCCGCCGCGCCGCATCACCGTGCTCATCGTGGACGACTGCCGCATCAGCCGCGAGTTGCTCGCGCACATGCTCACCTCCGAGCCGGGCATCGAGATCATCGGCTACGCGCGCGACGGCGAGGAGGCCTTTGCCTTGGCCGCGGAGCAAATGCCGGACGTGATCACCATGGACATCCACATGCCGGGGCTCGACGGCTTTGAGACCACGCGGCGCATCATGGAATCGCACCCGCGGCCCATCGTCATTGTCAGCTCCAGCTTCGACCGGGACGATGTGCCCAAGATGTTTCGCGCGCTGGAGGCCGGCGCCGTCGCCGCTGTCGAGAAACCGCCCGGCCCCGGCCATCCCCAGCACGCGCTCCTCACCCGGCGGCTTATCGACACGGTGGTGGCCATGTCCGAAGTCCGCGTCATCCGGCGCTGGCCGCGCGGGCGCAGTGGCGCACTCCGGCCCGACCCCGCGGCGCGCCCCACCGCGCCAGAACCGCTGCGCCTCGTGGTCATCGGCGCCTCCACCGGCGGTCCGCCGGCGCTCCAGCGCCTCCTCGCGGGCCTGCCACGGCCCTGCCCCGTGCCCGTCGTCATCGTGCAGCACATCAGCGCGGGCTTTGTGCAGGGGCTCGCGGACTGGCTCACCGCGAGCACCGGCATGCCCGCGCGCCTCGCGCAGCACGGCGAACTGGCCCCGGCGGGCACCGCGCTGCTCGCGCCGGACGGCTGCCAGACGGCGGTCAGCCGCGAAGGCCGCATCATTTGCGGACTGGACCCGGCGGAGCACGGGCTGCGGCCCGCGGTCTCCTTTCTGTTCCGCGCCGTCGCGCAAAATTTCGGCCCGCGCGCCGCCGGCGTCCTCCTCACCGGCATGGGCTGCGACGGCGCGGCGGAGCTGAAGCTCATGCGCGACGCGGGCGCCGTCACGTTCGCGCAGGATCAGGAAAGCTCCATCATCCACGGCATGCCGGGCGAAGCCATCCGCCTCGGCGCCGCCGGCCACACCGGCAGCCCCGAGCGCCTCGCCGCGCTGCTGCACACCCTGCTCACTTCCCCCTCCCAGCTCCCCTGCCCATGATCCCCGATTCCATCCTCATCGTCGAAGACAGCCCCACCCAGGCCCTCCGCCTCCAGCTCACCCTGGAAAAAAACGGCTTCTCCGTGACCGCCGCGCGCGACGGCCGCCTCGCGCTCGACGCCCTCGCGCAGCAGCGGCCCACCCTTGTCATCTCGGACATTCAGATGCCCGTGATGGACGGCTACGAACTCTGCCGCCGCATCAAGGCCGACCCGGCCCTGCGCGCCATCCCCCTCATCCTCCTCACCTCGCTCTCCGCGCCGCAGGACATCATTCGTGGGCTGGAGTGCGGCGCGGACAATTTCGTGACCAAGCCTTATGACGACGATTTTCTCCTCGCCCGCATTCGCAGCGTGCTCGCCAACCGCGACCTCGGCCCCGCGTCCGCCGAAGCGCCCATCCCGATCCATTTCGCCGGCGACCGCTACGAGATCGCCGCCGGTCGCCGCCAGATCCTCCACCTGCTCCTTTCCACCTACGAGACCGCGGTGCGCACCAACGCCGAACTCATCAAGGCTCACGAGGAGCTGAAAGCCGCGCAGGCGCTCATCATCGAGGCCGAAAAACTGCGCACCACTGCTCGCCTCGCCGCGGGCGTGGCCCATGAGGTGCGCAACCCGCTGTCCATTTTGGAAATGGGCATCGACTACCTTTCCAGCCAGCCCATCGACGACGCGGGCCAGGCCATTTTCCAGGAAATGAAGGAAGCCGTGAAGCGCGCCGCCAAAGTCATCAGCGGGCTCATGGAAGAAAGCGCGCCCGACAAGCTCGGCCTGCGCGAAGCCAGCTTCAACACACTGCTCGAAGCCGCGCTCGACGCCCAGGCCGCAGACTTCGCGCGCCAGCGCATCACCGTCGTCCGCCGCCTCGCCACCGGCCTGCCTGAGCCGCGCGTGGATGCCGCGCGCATCAGCCAGCTCTTCAGCAATCTGCTCACCAACGCCCTCCACGCCATGCCCGACGGCGGCACCCTCACCGTGGCCTCCGGCCTCACCACGGTCGAGGCGTCCGAGACCGTCTTCGACCCCGGCAGCCGCGCGGGCGGGCAGTTTCACGAAGGCGAGCGCGTCATTTACATCGAGGTCGCCGACACCGGCGCCGGCATCGCGCCCGAGCATCTGGACAAATTGTTCGAGCCTTTTTTCAGCACCAAACCCACCGGCCAGGGCATGGGCCTCGGCCTCACCGTCGCCAAAAAAATAACCGACATGCACCGCGGGCGCATCCGCATCGCCAACCGGCCCGGCGGCGGCGCGTCCGTCACCCTCACTTTCAAAACCATATGAACACCCACGACCCGGTGCCCGCCGGCCATGGCGACATCCTCATCGTCGAGGACAGCCCCACCCAGACCCTCAAGCTCCAGCACGTCCTCGAGCAGCACGGCTACCAGATCCACCCGCCGGCGCGCGACGGCCGCGAGGCGCTCGCCGCCCTCGCCCTGCACCGGCCCACCCTCGTCATCACCGACATCAATATGCCCGGCATGGACGGCTACGAACTCTGCCGCCGCATTAAGGACAACCCCTCCCTCACCGATCTGCCCGTCATCCTCCTCACCTCACTCGGCGACCCCAAGGACATCCTGCGCGGCCTCGAATGTGGCGCCGACAATTTCATCGTGAAGCCATACGACGACGAGTTTCTGCTCACCCGCATCCAGTACGTGCTGGCCAATCTCGAACTCCGCCGCCAAGCCGGCGGCAGCCATGTGTCGGAGATTTTTTTTGCCGGGCGAAAGTATCAGCTCACCACCGACCGCATCCATTCCCTCGACCTGCTGCTCTCGACCTACGAGACGGCGGTGCAGAAAAACATCGAGCTCAACCTCGCCAAGGAGCAGCTCGAGGAGCAGGCCGTGCTGCTCCGCGAAAAGAACGCCCAGATGGAAGCCGACCTCGAGATGGCCCGCGAACTCCAGACTGCCTTTCTCCCGCGCCACTACCCCGTCTTTCCCGCCACCGCCTCGCCCGAGCGCAGCGCCCTCCATTTCTGCCACCGCTACTCCACCAGCACCGAGCTGGGCGGCGATTTTTTCGACATCCTCGCCCTCTCCGACACCGTGGCCGGCGTGCTCATCTGCGACGTCATGGGCCACGGCGTGCGCGCCGCCCTCGTCACCGCTATCGTGCGCGGGCTCGTGGAGGAGCTGCGCGACGATGCCACCGACCCCGGCCTCTTTATGACCGCGCTCAATGCCAGCCTCTGTGCCATCCTGCGCCAGACCACGACGCCGCTTTTTTCCACCGCCGTCTATCTCGTGGTGAACTCCGCCAGCGGCACCCTGCGCTGGGCCAATGCCGGCCACCCCGCGCCCTTCCACGTCCGCCGCACCGCTGGCACCGTCGAGCGGCTCCACCAGCCCGCCGAAAAACCCGGCCCCGCCCTCGGCCTCATCGACACCGCCGCCTACACCGCCCACGAGCGCACCGCCGAGGCCGGCGATCTGCTCATGCTTTTCACCGACGGCCTCTACGAGATCGACGGCGCGGACGGCGCGCTTTTTGAAATGAGCCAGCTCCACGACGCCATCACCCGCCACCGCGCCGAGCCCACGCCCCAGCTTTTCGACACGCTCATCGCCGAGCTTCACGCCTTCGCCGCCACCGGCGCTTTCGGCGACGACATGTGCCTCGTCGGCGTGGACCTCACCCGCCTGCTCGCGTGAGCCTCTGCCAGGCCTGCGGCCTCTGCTGCAATGGCGTGATGTTTCACACCGTCCGGCTCCAGCCCGGCGATTCCGCCAAAGCGCTCGCCGCCCTCGGGCTCAAGCTGAAACGGAAAAAGGGCGCGCACTACATCCTCCAGCCGTGCCCCGCCTTTCGCGCCAGCCAGTGCTCCATCTACGCCGCGCGCCCCGAGCGTTGCCGGCTCTTCGAGTGCCGCCAGCTCCAGCGCGTGCACGCCGGCGCAATCTCCGAAGCCGCGGCGCTGGAGAAGATCCGCGAGGTGCAGCGCCGGGTGGAAAACATCACCGCCCTGCTCGCCCAGGCCGGCCCCACCGACGCGAAACGCCCGCTCGCGAAACGCTGCGAAAAAATCCTCGCCGAACCGCCCGCCGATCCAGCCGCCAGCGCGCTCCGCGCCGACATCACCCAAGCCATGCGCGAGCTGGACGCCATGCTCGACGCCGATTTCCGCCTAGGGCCGCTTTGCCAAACACCCCAACCCGCGCCACGCTTGCCCTTCGCATGACCCTCTCCCGCCTTCGTTTTCTCCTGCCGTTCGCGCTGGCCGGCCACGCCGCTGCCGTGGACTCCGCCGCGCTTTTCGAGAAAGAGGTGCGTCCGATTTTGGAAGAGCACTGCTACGACTGCCACGGCGACGGCGAGAAAAAGGGCAAAGTCGCGTTCGACAGTTTTGCTTCCACCAAAGAACTCGCGCAGCAGACCGACCTCTGGCTGGCCGTGCTGAAAAACATCCGCGCCGGCCTCATGCCCCCGGCCAAGGAACCGCACCTCCCCGCGCCCGCGCTGCACGCCCTCGAAGGCTGGATCAAGTCGGGCGCGTTCGGCTTCGATCCCGCGAATCCCGATCCCGGCCACGTCACCCTCCGCCGGCTCAACCGCGTGGAATATCGCAACACCATCCGCGACCTCATGGGCATCGACTTCCGCGCCGACGCGGAGTTTCCCGCGGACGATGCCGGCTACGGTTTCGACAACATCGGCGACGTGCTCTCCACCTCGCCGCTGCTGCTCGAAAAATACATGCAGGCCGCGGACACCATCGTCGCGCAGGCCGTGCCGCTGGTCAGCCGCGTGGTCGCCGAGCGGGCCATTGCGGCGGAAAATTTCACCGGCACGCGCGTCAAACCCAACCGCGAAAACTTGCTCCCGCTTTCGCTCTACGAAGCGGCCGACATCACGCACACCTTCCGCGTCGAAACGACGGGCACCTACCGCGTCGCCGTGCTGGCGACGGTGCGCGGCTCGTTTGCGTTCGATCCGGCGCGCGCGGTCGCCACGGTTTTCGTGGACGGTGCGGAACGCTGGAAGCGCGAAGTGGCCTGGCGCGACAAGGAAGATCTGGCCATCACCGCCGAGCTGAAATCCGCGCCGGGCGAGCACACCGTGCGCTTCACCATCGAGCCGCTCCTGAGCCTCGAAAAACGTCCCCCGCCACCGCAGGGTGAATCCGCGCTGTATGCCAACGTGGATTTCGGCGGACTGAAAATCGAAGGCCCGCTGGAGCGCGAGCACTGGACGGCCACGCCGGGCTACGACCGCTTTTTTCCCCGCGCCGACCCGCCTGCCGAACGCGCCGAATGGCCTGCCTACGCCACCAAGGTACTGCGCCGTTTCACCGCCCGCGCCTTTCGCCGGCCGGCGGACAGCTCGGGGGTGGAGAAACTCACCGCCATCGCCGCGCACGCGTGGGCGGTGAAGGGCACGACCTTCGAGCAGGGCGTAACGCGCGCCATGGTCGCCGTGCTCGCCTCGCCGCGTTTCCTATTCCGCGTCGAGGAAGCGCAGCCGGGCGCGACGCCGGGCCGGCATCCGTTCATCAACGAATATGCGCTCGCCTCGCGCCTCGCGTATTTCCTGTGGAGCACCATGCCCGACGAGGAACTGCTCGCCCTCGCCGCCCGCGGCGAACTGCGCGCGAACCTCGCCCCGCAAGTCCGCCGCCTGCTCGCGGACCCGCGCGCGGAACAGCTCGTGAGCAACTTCGCCGGCCAGTGGCTGCAAACGCGCGACGTGGAGAGTGTGAGCATCGACGCCCGCGTGGTGCAGGCGCGCGACGCCGGCACCGAGGCCGAGGGGAAGCAGCGCTTCGAGCGCTTCCGCAAAATCAACGAGGAGATCGACCTCGCGGGCCAAGCCGGCGACGAGCCGCACGTGGCCGAGTTGAAAAAAGAGCTGGCCGAAATGCGCACGAAATTTTTCCGCGGCAAGCGCGTCGAGTTTAGCGCGGAGCTGCGCACCGCCATGCGCCGCGAGGCGGAAATGTTTTTCCGCCACATCCTCCGCGAAGACCGCAGCGCGCTCGAGCTCATCGAGGCCGACTACACTTTCCTCAACGAACCGCTCGCCCAGCACTACGGCATCTCCGGCGTGCAGGGTCACGAGATGCGCCTCGTGAAGCTGCCCGCCGACAGCCCGCGCGGCGGCGTGCTCACCATGGGCTCCACACTCGCCGTGACCTCCAATCCCACGCGCACCTCGCCGGTGAAGCGCGGCCTCTTCATCCTCGACAACATCCTCGGCACGCCCACGCCTCCCCCGCCGCCTGACGTGGCTGCGCTCGACGAATCCGGCAAGGACGCCAGCGGCCGCGAGCTCACCTTCCGCGAAGCCCTCGCGGTGCATCGCGAGAAGCCGCTCTGCGCCTCCTGCCACAACCGCATGGACCCGCTCGGCCTCGCGTTTGAGAATTTCAACGCGATGGGCCTCTGGCGCGAAAATGAGCGCGGGCAGCCGATTCCATCCGTCGCCGGGCAGCTCATTTCCGGCGAAAAATTCGA
>JANPHJ010000185.1:0-3022 GCA_031424395.1 Chthoniobacter sp. | reverse complement strand
GAAAATTTCCTTCGCGCGCTTAAGGTCCACTTTGATTTCGACCGGGTCGAGATGCACGGTCTTGCTTTGGAAAACGGGCTTCGCGCCGCTGTTGCTCGCCGCGGGTTTCGGCTTCGGCTGGCCTTTCGGGTCGAGGTTTTTCTCCAGCTCTTCCGCGCTCACTTTCGACATCACGCCACCCGCGGGTATCTCGCCTTTGGACGTCCAGACGATCGCGTTGAGCACGAGCTTCCGCTGGTCGTCGTTGCCCCAGCCTTTGTGATAATGCCCGCCGGTGAAGCCAAAGCCGCGCCCGCCGTCGGGCCGCTCAAAGGCCCACGCAGTCATCTGCGGTTTCTTCGCCGCGACTTCGGCGCGCACGGCGGGATTGCCTTCGTGCGGGCCGTCTTTGCGGTCCATCGTGCTGTCGGGCGCGATGGAGGAAAGGATGGGCGTGAGCTTGCCCGCGCTGTCGGCGAAACGCATGTGGAAATACCACTCGTCATTGGTCGAGAAGGGCTTCACGCCATTGCTAATCGGGTGCTTCGGCAGCTCCTTGAAGTCCGCCTGCCAATGCGGATTCACCGACCAGTTGGCCTCAAAAAATCCGCCCATCCATTCCAGCGCCTGCGGCCCGCCTTTGTCCGCCGGAAACTCAACGGCGTAGTGCAGGCAGACAAAGCCCGCGCCGCGTTTCACCTCTTTTTCGACCTGCGCGAGATGGTCGCCCGAGAGCAGGAAGTGCCCGCCGCCGCCGTCGGCGTAAAACAGAATGGTGTCGGCTTTCGCGAGTTCCTCGGCGCTCGGCCATTCGGCGCTGAGATGCGCGGTGGCGGTGACGGGGAGGCCGCTTTCATCGAGGCATTTTTTGAGCAGCAGCACACCGGCGTTGTGCTCGTGCTCGCCCGGCCCGTGCGAGGGTTTGCCGGCGAGCAGGAGGATGTTTTTTTTCGCCGCATCGGCGGCCAAGACGGACGCCGCCGAGATGGCGAGGGCGGTGAGGAGGGCGAGACGAGGGAGGAGTTTCATAATGGATAAAGTTTGGGGGCAGAGCGCGCTACTTCGCGCCAGCCGCCGCGGCACGTCAAGCCAAGGCGCGGGGAGTTTCTTAGACGCCGCGGCGGACGCCCAAAGTAGGCGGGACTTCCCAGTCCCGCGCGGGCGAGCATAGCGAGGGGGAGCGCTCTGCGCCGTCCCGCCGCCTGCGCCCGTCGTGTCGCGCGGGACTGGGAAGTCCCGCCTACTTTGGCTGCTACTTCGCAGCCTCTTTCGCCCAGGTGTCCTTGAGCGTGATGACGCGGTTGAAGACGGGGCGGCCCCGCTGCGTGTCCACGGGATCGAGGGTGATGTAGGCGAGGCGTTCGAGTTGGTAGCGGTCGGTGGGCGTAGCGTGCGCGAGCGCGGGCTCGAGATAGGCGGAGATGGTTTCGAGTGAGTGCGGATTGAGGCAGGTGCGGAAATCGCGGCCGTCGGCCTCGGGCTCGGCTTCGGTGAAGAGGCGGTCGTAGAGGCGCACGTCGGCGCGGAGGGCGTCGGGCGCGCTGACCCAGTGGATGGTGCCTTTGATCTTGCGGCCCGAAGTCGCGCCGCCCGTTTTGCTGTCGAGATCGGCGGTGCAGCGCAGTTCGGCGATGGTGCCGTCGGCGTTTTTCACGACCTCCTCGCACTTGATGATGTAGGCGTATTTCAGCCGCACCTCGCCGCCCGGTTTGAGGCGGAAAAATTTCGGCGGCGGGATTTCGGCGAAGTCGTCCTGCTCGATGAGGATCTCGCGCGAGAATGGAACGGCGCGCGTGCCGCTCGTCGGGTCGGTGGGGTTGTTCGCGGCCTGCACGTTTTCGGTGTGACCCTCCGGCAGGTTGGTGATGACCACTTTCAACGGACGCAACACGCCGAGCCGGCGATGGGCGCGCGTGTTGAGGTCTTCGCGGATGTGGTGTTCGAGGACGGCGATGTCGGTGAGGCTTTTATACTTCGTCACGCCCACGCCGATGGCGAAGGCGCGCAGGGCGGCAGCGGTGACGCCGCGGCGGCGCAGGCCGGAGAGCGTGGGCATGCGCGGGTCGTCCCAGCCGGTGACGATGCCCTCGGTGACAAACGCCAGCAGCTTGCGTTTCGAGATGACGATGTGGCTGGGGATGAGCTTCGCAAATTCGTACTGATGCGGACGCGGCTGTGGCACGGGCAGGTGGTCGAGAATCCAGTCGTAGAGCGGCCGATGGACCTCGAATTCGAGCGTGCAAATGGAGTGCGTGATGCCTTCCAGGGAATCCGAGAGGCAGTGCGCGAAGTCATACATCGGATAGATGCACCACGCGTCGCCGGTGTGGTGGTGCGCGGTGTGGCGGATGCGGTAGAGCACCGGGTCGCGCAGCCAGACGTTCGCGTGGTTAAAGTCGATCTTCGCCCGCAGCGTGCGCGCGCCATCGGGATGCGCGCCGGCTTTCATCTCGGCGAAAAGGGCGAGGCTTTCCTCGGGCGTGCGGTCGCGGAACGGGCTGGGTTTTCCGGGGCGGTCGGGCGCGCCGCGATACTCGTCGGTCTGCTCGGCGGTGAGGTCGCAGACGAAGGCGTGGCCGGCGCGGATGAGGTCGCAGGCGTAGCCGTAGATTTTCTCGAAATAATCCGACGCGTAGAACGGCTCGGGGTCGGCTTTCATGCGCAGCACATCGTCGGCCCACCCGGCGATGAGCCAGCGCACATCCGCGAGGATGGAGTCCACGTATTCCACCTCCTCCTTCGCCGGATTCGTGTCGTCCATCCGCAGGTTGCAGATGCCGCCGAACTCCTTGGCGATGCCGAAATTCAGGCAGATGCTTTTGGCGTGGCCGAGGTGCAGATAGCCATTCGGCTCCGGCGGAAAGCGGGTGACGATGCGCTGGCACGCGCCGCTGGCGAGATCGGCGGCGACGATGTCGCGGATGAAGTCGGACGGTGCGGGAGCGGGGTCGGTGGTCATGGAAGTTTCGGAGCGGTGGAGATAGCGGCGGGGCGTGTGGAAGTCGAGAGCCGGTGCGCGAGAAGCGCGATCATCCCTGCTCGC